>CAYSAG010000333.1:0-5494 GCA_964428935.1 uncultured Planctomycetaceae bacterium
CCCGGCGCGAGTCATCAACCCGTCCAGACGCGCCGCATCGCGCTGCAAGCGGACGAAGCACCAAGCACCCGTTTTCGTCCCGAGCCCCGAATTCCGAACTCCGATCTCCGAACTTCCCGCATCCAGCGTCCCGCCGTCCCAAACCACGCACGAGGAACGAAGCACCAAGCACCAAGCACAAAGCACCAAGCACAAAGAACTTTACTTCCCAACCGGAAACCGGCGGAACAGGTCCTTCAGCGACTCCTTCATGGCCTGGCCGTAATGCTTTCTGTCGGTCACGCGAAACACGTGCATGTTTGGCCGGTCCGACGAAAGGTCGACTCGCGTTCGGCCCGCCGCGTCGACGTCCACTCGGGCCCGCACGAACGTAAACACCGACTCGCTCTCAGCTCCCGGCTGCTCCGACCGAACCGGCACCCACGTCTGGTCCACCCGCTCGACTTGCCGCCCCGCGGCGTGCAGAAACGACGCCGTGCACCACATGTTTCGTTGCATGACCCAGACCAAGTGCCGCCACGGACGCAAGTCCTGACGCAGCGCTTCCAACGGGTCCAGTTCGTCCGGTCGGACCACCTGCAACGCGTAGATGAAAAAGTTTTGCAGCCCGGCCGGCGCTGCAGCCAGCACCTCGCCCTGACGAAACCGCCAGTGCGTGCTCCCTTCGCTCTCTAACGGCAGGCACGGACACCAATAAATGGGAAGTCCGGAACGCATCAATCCGACGTACGCCTGTCGGTCCAGGTGCACGTTCCATTCGTTGCCCCCGTCGGCGTTGCCGATGTTCAAGTACAGTCTCGCGACCTTCGACCGAAACAGCTCCGGCCTTCGCTGGAACGCCGCGTTGACGTCTCGGACGCTGCCGGTCGTAATGACCACCACCGGTTCGCGGCTCTCGGCCAGGACTTTCAGCAGCAAACGCACGGCCCCTTGCGCCTCGGGCGGCTGGTCTTCGCCCGTGTCTTGCGGCGAGCGAAGCGGTCGCACCAGCCCGGTGGCGTACGGAACCCGCCGGCCCGTCAGCCGAAACATCTGCTCCAGCGGGATTCGGCCCGGTTTGCGTTGCTGCTTGTCGCCTTGGTCCAGCAGAATGGCCCGGACGTCCAGCTCAGGTAGAGCGAACAGGGTGGCCAGGTCGAAGTGGTCGTCCGGGTCGTCGTGCGGGTGAAAGAGGTCGGTCGAGTAGACGACGGGCACGGAGCGGCGCGGCGGGACCAGCCGCGGGGACGAGCGAGACGGAGCCGCCTGGTGGGTCGGCCGTTGAGCGTCGGCGTTTGTTTCGTTGTCGCGTTGGTGCCCCGGTGAACCGAGCCGCCCCGCGGCGTGAGCCGCTCCGACGCCCACCGTTCCTGCCACAAGGAGAGCCCAAGCCACAGCGACCAAACGGACAACCCGACCAGCCATTGAACCCGCCTCCGTTTTTCCGCTCCCGCGCCCAGCGCGGCCCCCTGTTCCAAACACCCGTGTGTGGTTGCCCACAACGTTGCCCCCGTTGTCCGCGTCCATTCGGTAGAAGCAACCCTTGTGGTCGCCCCCTGTCAGGTTACCCATGAATTTGGGGCAGGCACAAGGCATTGGGGACAGGCACAAGGCCCGCCCCTACGGTTCGGACGCCGCGTCCCCCGTCCCGCGTCTCGCGTCCCCGCGTCCCGCGTCCCGAACCCCGAATTCCGAATCCCGAATTCCCGACCCCCCCGCCCCTACGGTTGGTCGGTCGACGTCGTTTTGGGGGTGGGCACAACGTCCGCCCCCACGTCAGACCGTTCCAACGTCGTTCGTGGGCGGCGTCGCCAAACGTACGGTCCGCTGCGGACCATGGTTGCCTGACGGACGCCCCTGAGCTACGTTGAACAGTCGGTCCAACAAGACGAAGGAGACGCTCATGTTCGCACCGCGCGTTGTTTGTCGGCTTGGCCGAAACTGTCCCGGATGTCGAGGGAGCTCGCTTCGGACGCTCGTCCTCACGTTGGTCCTGTTGGCGGGGTGGCCGAGCCAACGGGTGCTGGCCGAGCCTCCCTGCACGAACGGGTCGTTCGAGCAACTGGACGCGACCGGTTTTCCGGTCGACTGGGCGCCGGTCGGGCAGACCGTCGAAGTAACGACCGACGCTCACACGGGCCGCTACGCCCTGCGCCTGAAGCGGACGCCTCAAACCCGCTCGCGTGCCACGGGGCTCAACCGCCGCTACCGACACGCCTCGGGCCAACGCGGAGCCATGATTGACCGCGTCCAGGGCGGCATTGATTTCTGGTACAAAGCCGTCTCGGCCGAGAACGCTCGGCTGGTCGTCTGTGCCATTCCCATGTCGGCCGAGGGCATTGAGAACACGGACTCGCCGCGGGCCCGCTTCACCGTGCCCGACGAACACATTGGTGACGGCCGCTGGCACCACGCTCGGCTGCGCTACGACTTCTCCCGCGACCCGAAAGTGAAGTGGGTCCACTTTGCGGCGCGAATTGAAGGCACGGCCGGCGAGCTGCTGCTGGACGACTTCGCCTACGTCGAGCGGGTCGGGCCATTGCTGCGGCTGGGCCGGCTGCGACTGCGTGAAGACGAACGACGTCCGGGCCAGCAAGCGACAGTGCGAACGTGGGTCGAGAACGTCGGCGACGAAGAGGCGGAACGGGTGGAGGTTGAGCTGCAGGCGTTGGAGCGGCCCGGACAGACGCGGCTTCTGGCCGGCTTGGCCGTGCAACCGGAGCGGCTTCGGCTGGAGCGACTCAAGCCCGGCCAACGACGGCCCGTCGCCTGGACGCTGAACGGCTCTCGCATTCGCTCCGGCCTCCTGCGCGTGACCGCTCGAACCGGCGACGTCGAGGTGTCGCGCCGGCTCACGCTGAAGCCGGAGCTGAGCGTTCGCAGCTTCGGCCCGTGCTCGCCGGTTGCCCTCTGTGGGCAGTCGGTGCGGGTCGAGTGCGAAGTGCAGAATGCCGGGACGGCGTTCGGACGGGACGTCGAGGTGCGGTTCCACCTGCCGACCGGTGAGGTGGTTCAGAAGCTGCCGCCGGTGCCGCCGAGCGGAACCAGGGTGGCGGCGGCGACGTTCGTGCCGGCCCGGGAAGCTCGGCTGCCGGTGACCGTTTCCGTGCGACTGGGCGACGCGCCGCCCGTGCGGTACCAGAGCGAGGTCCTGGTGGTGTCGGACGGCGACGTGAGCGAGCCGTTCGGGCGTCTGTCGGCAGTGACGAAAGACCGCTGGGCGGTGCTGGAGAACGCCAACCTGCGGCTGGTGTTTCGACGCAGCGTCGGTCGGTTTGCGGCCGCCGAGCTGGTGGCTCGCACGCCCGACGGGTGGAAGACCGCTGCCTGGACGGCCGGCCTGGGCCGCGTCGTCCTTCTGGACCGCTCGGAAAAGAAGCGGACGTGGTGGGTCGAGCCGGAAGAGCTGGCGGTCAGCACGAGCGGGCGTCGGGCGCGGGTCGAGTTTCGCTGGCACGGGCCGGCCGCTCCAGACGGCTCGAGCAGCGGCCTGACCGTCACCGGCCGGTTCGAACTGACGGCAACGGCTCGAACGGTGCGGGTCACGTACGAACTGCTCAGCCGGGAGCCCGTTCAGTTGCTGGCCTTCGAGCCGCCGGTGGTCTACGTGCTTGAGCGGGACGAAGCGGTGTTTCCCGGGCTGGAGTGGCTGGTGGGCGACGAGGTGTCGTCCAGCACGCTGGACATTGCCGCCGGACACCCGCACCAGGTGCGTTACGTCGTGCACCCGAACCAGGTCACGGTTCCGGCCATTGGTGTGCACAGCTCGGCCGGCACGGTCGGGTTGCTGTGGGACGTGCACCAGAAGTGGGACGGACGGCGGGACCGGCCGGCCGTGGTGTTCGCTTCGCCGGACCGCTTCAACAACCAGCGGTCGCACCTGTTCGGCCTGTTCGTGCCGACGGTGCCGGAGTTTGTCGAGCCGAACCGGCGCGAGGCGTCGCACCCCTACCGGCTGCGTCCCGGCCAGCCGCTCCGGCTGCAGTTCGACTGGCTGGTGGACGGGACCGCGCGGGACGCTCTGGCCGCGGTCGACTGCTGGCTTCAGGAGCACGGTCTGCCGGCGCCGGCTCCCCTGCCCCACGGCTCTTACGACGCCGAGCTGCAGTTTTGCATGCAGGCGTACCTCCGGTCGCTTTGGGTGCCGGAGACCGAGCAGTGGTGGACGACGAAGGGGAACCGGCTGCTGTCGCGGCGCGGACGACCGCGGGCGTTCGTGGCGGACTTGCTGGTGGGAGCGGTCGTGTGTCCGGACGCGGCCGTGCGTCGAGCGTGTCGGCAGCGGGCGGAACAGGTGCTGCAGAAGCTGGGCGGGCTGCCCTTCGCCGACGCTCAACGGTTCGCCGGCCGAGCGGACTGGGCCATGACCAACCCGCTGCTGGCAGCCAGACGGCTGGCGACCCGAGCGGCCGACCACGCCTGGCACTTCGACGCCGACCACCCAGGAACCGGGCCGTTCGTCGGCAAGGACTACAGCGAGCTGGGGCCGGACGAGGCGGTCGAGGTGGGAACGTGTGCGAGAAAGGCGTTCGAGGTGCTACGGTACGCGCGAGCGGCCGGTGACCGAGCGGTCTACGAGCGGATGGTCCCGACGCTGGAAAGGATGGAATCGTTCCGCGTGCCTCGAGCGGCTCAGGTGTGGGAGGTGCCGGTGCACACGCCGGACGTGCTGGCCGCGGCCGACGCCGTCGACGCGTACGTCGAAGCTTACCGAATCAGCGGCTGCCGACGCTGGCTGGAGGACGCGGTGACGTGGGCGCGTCGAGGTTTGCCGTTCATTTACTTGTGGAGCGACCCGGAGCGCCCGTGGTTGGCGGGAGCCAGCATTCCCGTGTTCGGAGCGACGTGGTACCAGGGTTCGTGGTTCGGTCGGCCCGTCCAGTGGAACGGTCTACGCTACGCCAACGCCTTGCTGAAGCTGGCACCGCTGGACCAGTCGCGGCCGTGGCGAGCGTTGGCCGAGCTGATTGTTCGCAGCGCCATTCGGCAGCAGGAGCCGTCCGGGCCGAACGTGGCTCTGTGGCCGGACAACATCAGTGCCATTGACGGCAAGAAGTCCGCGTGGATTTTCGCCCCGCGGCAAATCATTCGCAACATTCTGAAACTGACCGGACGCGACGAGGACCCCAGCACCACTGTGGTCGGCTCCGGTCGGTGTCGAATTTGTTTGACGACCACGGCCCGGTTGGACGAGGTGAGTTGGACGGCTGAGTCGCTGCGTTTTCGGCTGACGCCGCAGCCGGCCGACCGCGGCCTGGTGGTCGTGGCGAACCTGGCTCGCCCCGACCGCGTGCTGGTGGACGGAGCGGCCATTCCTGAGCGGGCTCGGCCCGAGGATTCCCCTCACCCCGGCTGGCGCTACGACCCGACAACGGCGTTCCTGACCGTCTGCCTGGACGGCCGGCCGTCGGCAACCGTGGCGGTCGAACCGGCCAAACCGCATTGCCCGACACGTTTGCCCCGGTCGTTGCCCCCGCGCCCGCGCCGCCCGTAGGGGCAACCGTCGTGGGTGCCC
>CAYSAG010000334.1:0-5492 GCA_964428935.1 uncultured Planctomycetaceae bacterium
GGCCAGCGAGGCCGAAAAGCTTTGGCGTTTGGGCGAGCGAAGTCTGTGGCGGATGGAAAGTCCAATTCGAACGGGAATTGCCGAACAAAGTGTGTCGCTCGGTTGCGCGAGCGAAGCTTTCGTGATGAAACGGCTGCCAGCGGAAGCGAGCGGTGACTGCCGGCAAGACGGTCGCAGGTGCTTCACCCGGTACCAGCAGTGCCGGGAAGCCCGTACTGGCAGACGGTCGACGCAGGAGGCATCGCGGGCTGCCCGCAAACGCCGTTGCCGTGAAAACTTCGGTACGTCGCAGTGCGAGAGGGGGGACTCGAACCCCCACGGGCGTAAGCCCACTGGATCCTAAGTCCAGCGCGTCTGCCAGTTCCGCCACTCTCGCGAGTCGACCGTCCGCAAGCGTGCCGTCAGCGAGCAGTCGGCGTCTGCGTGCCAACCGGCCGTGTTTCAAGGAGCCAAGCACCGCCGTACTCGCTCGGCGCCGACACTTCCGGTGGCCACACTTCTTCTTGCCACATGTCGCACACGTGAAACGGCGCGTCCAACAAGCGCCGCCCCTCGTCGGACCCCTCACATAGCCCAGCCGGCTGGTTGAGCGTAAAACACTGCGGCACGTTTCCGCTCGCCCGTTTGGTCTTTCAACGGCGGCATTCTACCGAGCGGCCTCAACGGCGGCAATTGGGCGGAGCCGGTCCGGGCGAGGCCGTCGCAGCGTTGCCATCCACCCCGCTGACTCCGTTCGGTCACGTTGAAGTTGAGCGACCTGCGGCGGACCGGCCGTGTCCTTCTCAAAGCTGCGACGCTGCGAGCCTGTCCTGTCGCCGATTCGGGTTTGGCGGACCTGGCCGAATTCCTTACACTTCCGCCGCTTTCGTTCGTTCGACGGTCGCGGCAGCCACGAGTGCCCGTTCGGTCGGAGCAGCAGTGGCCTTGCCCACTTTTAGGCCCAGTCCGGGCGGAGGTTTGCCCACTCGTCGCAACCGGCACAACCCGCAGAGCTGCTCGAGCGGCTCCGCTGCTCAAGACCGCTACGACCGCCATCGCCTCGGGCGAGCCCTGCGAGCAGTCGGTTCCGCTCGTACGGGCAGTGGATTCGCTCGAAGCTTCCAACCGATACAACCAACCGAACGCGTCGGCGCGGCTTGGCCGGTGGTAGGCGGAGCAGTCGCGCTAATCAGAACGCTGTGCTGGCAAACGGTTGCAGGGACATGATGATTTGCGCAGAGGCTGCCACAGGGGTTTGCTTCCCACGCGAGGCCGGCTGGGGCGTGCTGGCCCGTCCGGTGGCGACCGGCCGCGTCCACTTGGTCGGCGTGTGTGGTTCGGGCATGAAAGCTTTGGCCGAGTACCTGCTGGACGCTGGCTGGCAGGTCAGCGGCTCGGACCTTCGAGGCGGCGAGCCGGTCCGGTTTCTTGCTCGCCGCGGGTTACGGTTTCGGTCGGGGCACTCTGAGAACTTCGTCCCGTCCGATTGCGATCTGTTGGTCTACAGCCCGGCGGTGGGACCGACGAATCCGGAGCGGCGGGCGGCGCAGCGGCTCGGAATTCCGCAACTTTCCTACGCTCAGGTGCTCGGACGCATTACCGAAGTTCGCCGGTCGCTGTGCGTGGCCGGCACGCACGGCAAGAGCACCACGACGGCCATGGTAGCTTGGTTGCTTCGTTACTCCGGTTGGCAGCCGTCGGCGGTTTTTGGAGCGGAGTTGGTCGGAAGTGGCAGAAGCGGCTGGTTCGGGCGGGGTGAGCACTTCGTTGTCGAAAGTTGCGAGTACCAGCGGAACTTCTTGCACTTGCGTCCGCACTGGGCTGCGATTTTGGGTGTGGAGCCGGACCACTTCGATTGCTTCGAGACCGAGGAAGACTTGCACGACGCGTTCGCTGGGTTTGCCGGTCGTGTCGCGTCGGACGGCTTGTTGTTGGTTCGAGGGGATTGCCGCGGGGCGGTCCGGGCGGCGTCTGTGTGCTCGGCGCCGGTTGAGACGTTCTCGTTGAACCGAGCCGGCAGTCCGAACTGGTGGGCGGCGGACCTGCGTCCGGTCGGTCGCGGTTACCGGTTTCGTGTGTTCTACGACGGCGACTTCCTGGCCGAGCTGACGTCTCCGGTGCCGGGGCGGCACAACGTGTTGAACGCGTTGGCGGCCTGTGCGTTAGCGTTTCATGCTGGGGTGGAGCCGTCGCTGCTGCGTGAGGGCTTGGAGGAGTTTCCTGGAATCCGGCGGCGCTTGGAGGTGGTTGGCCTTTGGCGGGGCGTGACGCTGGTGGACGACTACGCTCACCACCCAACGGCCGTTCGGGCCACGCTGGAAGCGGCGCGGGAGTGTTTCGGACGCAGACGGCTTTGGTGCGTTTTTCAGCCGCACCAAGTGTCGCGTCTGCGGCGGCTGATGGGAGCGTTCGCGGCCAGCTTTGACGCCGCAGACCGCGTGCTGGTCGCACCCGTGTACGCGGCTCGCGAGCAGGCCGGTGCAGAAGCCTGCGAAGCGGCACGAGAACTGGCGGCTCGCCTGGCTTTGCGAGGAGTCCACAGCCAGTTCGTCTCTTCCCTTGACCAAGCCATTGCAACTTTAGACGATGACGCGCTTCCGGGTGACGTGGTCATTGCAATGGGTGCAGGAGACATTACGCAGGTCACACATGAGTTCACTGGACGAATTCAGCGACATTTTGCAGAGGAACCGGCCGCTCGCTCCCTTAACGTCGCTTAAGGTCGGCGGACCGGCTCAGTTCTTTGCAGAACCGCGGGACCGAGACGAGCTGGCACGCTTGGTGCGATGCTGCCGCCAAAACGAAATTCCTTTCCGCGTGCTGGGCGGTGGCACCAACCTGTTGGTCCGGGACGAAGGAGTCCGCGGTGTCGTTGCACGGCTCCGTCCGGACGTCTTCGGAGGCATCGACGTGCAGGGAACGGCCGTCCGAGCCGGAGCGGCGGCGTTGCTTTCCGAGCTGATTTCCGAGTCGGTGCGAGCGGGGCTGACCGGTTTGGAGGGCCTGGTCGGCATCCCCGGAACGGTGGGCGGCGCCGTCCGAGGCAACGCTGGCGGACGCAGCGGCGACATTGGCGAGCACGTCCGGAAGGTGACGGTGCTGACGGCCGATGGCGAAGTCGATGAGCTGGACGAGGACGATGTTCAGTTCGGCTACCGGTCTTGCAGCATCAAAGACCCCGTGATTCTGGACGTGGTCGTCGAGTTGTCGCAGGACGACCCCGAACGGATTACGCGGCGCGTCAAGAAGCAGTGGATTCTGAAAAAATCCAGCCAGCCGCTCGGGTCACAGTCGGCCGGTTGCATTTTCAAGAATCCGCGAGGCACCAGCGCTGGCGAACTGATCGAACAGGCTGGATTGGTCGGCCGCCGGGTGGGCGGAGCCGAGGTGAGCGAGCGACACGCCAATTTCATTGTGACCCACGAAGGCGCCACGGCCAGCGACGTCTTGCAGCTGGCCGAGCAGATTCGCGAAGAGGTGGCTCGCCAGTTCGGCATCGAGCTGGAGTACGAGATCGACATTTGGTAGCGAGGCGAAGCCGGGCGGCTTGCAGCAAGTCGCCGGTGGAGCTGCTGCCATGTGCTTGTCGCCGACCGGTACAGCGCAGCAGGTTTGCTCGACACCGTGACGTGGAGCGGCCTGTTCGCAGCTGTCGGGACAGCGGCTCGTCAGTCGACTTTGGGCACCGGGCCGGCCAGGAGCTCGTACTCGTCCAGGGCCGACGTGTCACCCGAAAGGACCTGTCGGCAGTACATGTCGAGCAGCGGAAGCTGGTAGGTGAGGAACCGCTTCAGCACGTGCCGCTTCCGCTCATTCACTCGGGCTTGGTCCAGCAGCAAATGGCCGATGATGATGATGGCTGCTGCGTCGACCAGACGGCGTCCGGACAGGTCCATGTAAGTCGCGGACTTCTGCTTGACGAAGTTGATGGCCTCACTCAGGTGCTGTCTAGCCTCAACGAGCTGTTGTTTGAACTCGTTGAGCTGCGAGTCTTCGTAGTTGATTTTTTCCCGCGGGTCGATGAAGGCTTCCAGCGCGCCGGCCGTCACCCGTCGAACGGCGGCCACAATCTGCAACTGGCTGGTGCCTTCGTAAATGGTGGTGATTCGAGCGTCACGCAGGTAACGCTCGGCCGGGTAGTCCCGCATGTAGCCCGAACCGCCGAGCACTTGGATGGCCGTGCTGGCCACTTGGACGCACATCTCCGAGGCGTAGTACTTGCTCATGGGCGTGAGCATGCTGTTGAGCCGTTTGTAGAGCTTCGCGTTGGCTCGCAGCTGCTTCTTTTCTTCCGGCGTCACGTTGGTGCCGCGTTCCAGTAGCCGGTTCGTGTTGTTTTCGAGGTCACAGACGCGGCTGGTTTCGTAGGTCAGCGCGCGGGCTGCCTCCAGAGCCACCTTCATGTCCGTGACCATTTCCGCCACGGCCGGCAATCGCTCAATCGGCCCGCCGAACTGTTGCCGAGTGTGTGCGTAGGTGCGAGCCAACCGGTAGGCGGCCTCGGCAATGCCCAAGGACTGCGCGGCAATGCCAACCCGCGCGCCGTTCATCAAGGCCCACACGTAGGTCACGAGCCCTCGCTGCCGCTCGCCAATCAGTTTGGCCGGCGCGTCGTCGTAGACCAGCTCGCACGTCGGTGACCCGTGAATGCCGAGCTTGTCCTCGAGGTGCCGGACACGGATCCGGTCGCAACGCTCCGAAATGAACAGGCTCAGCCCACGGCCGTCGCTGATGTCCGGCTCGCTGCGGGCCAGCGTCAACAGAATTTCGCCACAGCCGTTCGTGATGAAGCGCTTCACGCCCTTCAGGTACCAGTTGCCCTGCTCGTCTTGGTAGGCACGTAGCCGGACCGCTTGCAGGTCGCTGCCAGCGTCGGGCTCCGTCAACACCATGGCTCCCGTGACTTCGCCCCGGGCGAACCGAGGCAGCACGTCCTCCTTGATTTCCTCGCTGGCGAAAGCATTGATCGTGTCGCCAATTCCCTGCAGACCGAACAAGTTCATGAAAGACGCGTCGGCCCGACTGACGATTTCGATGGCCATCGTGTAGATCAGATTGGGCAAGTTGAGGCCACCGAAACGGCGCGGCAGGGTGAAGCCCATCAGGTCGGCTTGAGCCATTCGGCGAAGGTTCTCGCGGACGAGCGGGTGCAACGTGACCGTGCCGTCGTCGTTCAGCTTGTTTCCTTCGCGGTCGACTTGCTCGGCATGCGGAGCAATGATTTCGGCTGCGATCTGCCCGACGATTTCCAATACCCGCCAATAGTTGTCGACGGCATCTTCCTCGTCGATCGGCACGTAGTCGGCATCGCCGTTTTCCGCGTCCCGCTCCTGCAGCCGAGCCAACTCCTTCAAGTCCATGTGCTTGAAGAGGAACTGGATGTCTTCGTTGTCAAGGAAGAAGTTTGCCACCGGGAAACCTCCCCGATCTTGTTTCAGCCGTCCGTTCTTCGAATTCTTCGAGCCGAAACCAACTGTCGATCCGATTGCCGAGGTGACTCGAAACGCTTTCCA
>CAYSAG010000335.1:0-5475 GCA_964428935.1 uncultured Planctomycetaceae bacterium
GGACGCAGAACCGGGTAACATAGGTCGCTCGAGCGATTTTTCAAGCCCGTCTCTCTAGAATACTCCCCGCGCACCTCCGGCCGAAAGGGGGACGGCAGCAACTGGTCGTGCGGGCTGGCTCGTTGTGCCGTTTGTGCGGGGTCGGCTCGCCCGGCGTGACGTCCGGCGACGGCCGCGTCGACCGTTCACAGGCGGGCGAGTCTGGCCGTGCGAGGCCGAGCCGCTTTGAGGCGAAGAGCCGAATTTGGCCGAGCGGCCCCGGGGCGAGAAAACGAGCGGCCGTCCCAGGACGCGGGGGCGGCGGCCGGCAGCGTCGGACCTGGGACGACGACGTTCGTTTCACACGCTGCTTTTGGGCAACGGCAACGGGACGAGCAGGAGCCATGTTGGTGTTAGCCGTCGAAACGTCCGGACCGTTGGCCACTTTCGCCGTTTGCGACGACCACCGGTGTTTGCTGGAGCGGCCCGTCGAGTCGGCGGGCAAGCGTCGAGGCCAGACTTTGGTCGCCGAAGTCACGGCGTCGCTGCGCCAGCTGAAGGTGCGGCCGTCGGACTGTGAGCTGGTGGGAGTCAGCATTGGGCCGGGCAGTTTCACGGGCTTGCGGGTCGGCGTCGTCTTTGCCAAGACGTTCGCCTACGCGACCGGTCGTCCGCTTTGTGCCGTGGAAACCCCGCACTGCATTGCGGCAGCCATGCCGGACGACGTCAGCCGCGTCTTCGTGGTCTGTGACGCCCAGCGCGGCGAACTCTACACGGCCCAGTACGACCGGAACGACGAAGGCCAGTGGCAGCGAGTCGGCTCGATTGAAATTGTCGACGCCCACCAGTTCGCCCAACAGCGGGCGGCGTCGGACGTCGTGGTCGGCCCCGCCTTGGAGAAGTTCGAGTCGCTGCTGGCCGGACGGTGCCAGTTGGCCGAGCGGGACCTGTGGCACCCGCGAGCCAGTTACGTCGCTCGGCTGGCCCTGCAACGCTTCCGCGACGGACACACGGACGACCCCTGGACGCTGGAACCGCTCTACGTACGCAAGAGCTACGCGGAAGAAAGAGAGCTGGGCTCGGACACGCAAGCGTAACGGCGGGTTCTCAGGCCGCCGGACCGGCGGCTACGCTGCCAGTTGTGCTGCTGGGGCACCGCGCCGTGGCTCGGGCGCGCCCGGCCAACCCCTCCGTTGCCTCCCCGACCGCGGCCGGGTAACCTGACTTCGACGGGACAGGAGCGGGTGTGTTGACCGCACCAGGACGTCGAACCACGCTGGAAACGGGCTCCGTGTCCAACGACGTTCCGGCGGGAACACACCCGGTTCTTCGTCACGCCGCGCCTCGACCAAACGTTCGACAGACTACGCTGACTGGGGGAGGCAGAACAATGGTTGCTGGTTCGCCGCGTCACAAGTGGACGGCGTCGGAGACTCTCGGTTGGTCCGGCCGCCGCCGACCCGACGGCTCGACGCGCCGTCACGGCCGACGGCTCGAGCGCTTGAGCTGCAAAAGCCGCCGTCTGTGGAAGGCCGTCGTCTTGCTGACTCTGACAGTCTGGGCGGCAACAGGTTGGCGGCCCGCCCGAGCCGACTCTCCGGAGACCACCGTTCGCCCCGCTCAAACCGACGCCATTCTGGCCAACCCGTGCATGGGGTGGGAGACCTTTCACCGAACGGCCGACCGCGACCCGAACCTTCCCAATTGGATTCCCTCGACCGTCCACTACGCTCGCTGGGGCTGGGGCGAGCTGGAGCCGGAGCCCGGAAAGCTCAACACGGCCTTTCTGGACGAAATGCTGCGGCAAAGCCGAGCGGCCGGTCAGACGTTGGCGTTTCGGGTCATGTGCTGCTCGACCTACCCCGGTCACCCGTACCACCCGTCGTGGCTGCGGCGAATCGGCGGGCGTGTCTTGACAACCCGGTACGGCGACGGTCCCGAGCTGGAGGTTCCCGACCTGGACGACCCCCGCGTCCTGAAGGCTCACCTGGACTTCATTCGGCGTCTGGGAGCGCGCTACGACGGCCACCCCGACCTGGCCCACATCGACCTGGGCTCGGTGGGCTGGTGGGGAGAATGGCACATGAGCCGCTCCTCGAAGGTAAAAATGCCTTCGCTCCAGACGCAGCAAAAAATCGTCGACGCCTACTTGGCCGCGTTTCGCAAGACGCCGCTGCTCATGCTCATTGGTGGCCGAAAAATGCTGGCTCACGCGGTCCAACACGGCACGGGGTGGCGAGCGGACTGCCTGGGAGACATGGGCGGCTTTTCTCGAACCTGGTGTCACATGCGGAACGCCTACCCGGAACTGCTGACCGAGGCCAACGCGCTGGACGCCTGGAAGCACGCTCCAGTCGCCTGGGAAACGTGCTGGGACATTCGGAAGTGGGTCCGCGAAGGCTGGTCGCTGCGCTACATTTTCAACTACGCCCTGGCCTGTCATGGGTCGTACCTCAACAACAAGTCCACTCCGCTGCCGGCCGACCCGGAAGTGCGAGCGGAAGTGGAGCGGTTTTTGCGCCGGTTGGGCTACCGGCTGGTGCTGCTGGAGCTGTCGCACCCGACCGTCGTGGCCTCGGGCGGTCGCCTGACGCTGAAAATGAAGTGGCAAAACAACGGCTCCGCTCCCTGCTACAAACCCTACCGCCTGGCCTACCGGCTTCGTTCGGACCGCGGAACCGAGACCGTTCTGGTCGGCGACGTCACCGTCAACCACTGGCTGCCCGGTTCGGTTGAGCTGTTCACTGAGGCGTTCATGCGGGAGCCGCCCGACCTGCCGAACGGCCCGACTTACCGAGTGACCGACACGGTCAAGCTGCCGCCGGAACTGCCCCCCGGACGCTACAGCTTGTCGGTCGGCGTGGTCGAGCCGACCAGTCAGCGACCGGTCGTGCAGTTGGGCATTGAAGGACGAGACCGGGACGGCTGGTACCCGGTGAGTCAACTGACGGTGCAGTGAAAGGACGGACGAGTGTGGGGCAACGAATGGAGGGGCGCGGAAGGCCGCGTCGGAGCCCGAGTCCGGAGCGGCTCCGGTTTCCGTTCCAGGCCAACGCCGCTCGGCAGAGCCGGCCGAAGCGTCCCGACCTTCGCACCTCGGCCGTGGACGTCCGGCCCGTTTCGTCAAGACCAGAACACGTAGCGAGGACCTGCCCGTGACGAGAAGACGACAAGAGCTGTCCGTTGTCAGTCGGCTCAGCCGCCGGCTGGTTGGAGTCGTCCTTGCGACGACGTGGGCGTTGGGTCTGCTTCGGTCCGTGCCGTTGTCCGCGGCCGACCCGTCTGCGTCTCGTCCACCGAACGTCATTTTCATTCTGGCGGACGACCTGGGCTACGCCGAACTGGGTTGCTACGGAAACCGATTCAACGAAACGCCCAATTTGGACTGGCTGGCCGCGCACGGCATGCGGTTCACGCAAGCGTACGCAGCGGCTCCGGTCTGCTCGCCGTACCGAGCCAGTCTGCTGACCGGCCAATGGCCAGCGCGGGTGGGCATTACGGACTACCTTCGTCCGGACGACCCGAAGCACCTGTCGACCGACTACGTGACGCTGGCCGAGCAGTTCAAGCGAGCGGGCTACGCGACGGGACTGATTGGAAAGTGGCACTTGACCGGCTACGCCAACCACGGAGCCGTCGAGGTGCCGCCCAGCCGCCACGGGTTCGACGAAGTCTTGGTCAGCGAGAACCGAGGCATTGCGGCGGGCAGCTACTTCTACCCCTACCACTTCAACCGAGAAATTCGACAGCGTTTGCGAAACGTCCGGAACCCCGAGACAGGCGAGTGGACCGAGTACCTGACGGACCGCCTGAACTTGGAAGCGGTCGAATTCATCAGACGCCACCGGAACGAGCCGTTCTTCCTCTACAAGAGTCACTACGCGGTCCACACGCGCTTGAACGGACGGCCCGACCTGGTGGCCAGGTACTCGAAAAAGCCCGGCGCAGGACTCCGGCCCAACTCGCCCAAGAACAACGTCCACTTGGCGGCCATGCTGGAGGCCATTGACGAGGGAGTCGGCCAAATTGTGGCGACCTTGCGAGAGCTCGGTCTGCTGGACCACACAATCATTGTTTTCACGTCGGACAACGGCGGCGAAGCTCGCGTCACCGACAACGGCCCGTTGCGCGGCGGCAAGTCAATGCTGTACGAGGGAGGCATTCGCGAACCGCTCCTCATTTTCTGGCCGGGCGTCGTGCCAGCCGGCTCCACCTGCAACACCCCGGTCTGCTCGGTCGACTTCTACCCGACTTTCCTGGACGTGTTGCAGTTGCAGCCGCCGAAGGGACAAGTGGTCGACGGCGTGTCTCTGCTGCCGCTGCTCAAAGACCCGCGACGGACTCTTCCCCGGACCACGCTCTACTGGCACTACCCGTTGCGTCGACCGCACTTTCTGGGCGGCCGTTCGTCCGGTGCCATTCGGGACGGCGACTGGAAGTTGATTGAGTACTTCGACGACGGGCACGTGGAGCTTTACAACTTGGCGAACGACTTGGGCGAGCAGCACGACTTGGCGCAAGAGCGTCCGGACAAGGTCGCTGCGTTGCGCCGGAAGTTGGCCGAGTGGCGAAAGCGGGTCGGAGCGAAAGTCATTACTGGCCCGAAACACGTCGTGGTGTCGTTGGCCGGGCGACGGTTGACGTTCGACGACTTCGACACACAGCCGCTCAACGGCCAGGCGCCCTTTCCTCGACGCTTCCCCGGACGAGCCTACCTGGACCTCCCCCGCTCGGACGCTCCGGCAATTGCCGGCCGTTCGCTCACGGTGTCGGCCCGCGTTTCGTGCGAAAAACCGGACGGCGTCGTTTTCGCTTACGGCGGCAACCGGTGGGGCTTTGCGCTCTACGTCCGACAAGGCCGGCCGGCTGCCGCCGTGTGCGTCGACTGGAAACGGACGGTGGTCCACGGCAACCGACCGCTGTCCGGCCCGACGCGCTTGACCGCTCGGTTGACCGGCACGGGTCGGCTGGAGCTGCTCGTCGACGGCGAAACCGTCGCCTCGGAACAAGCCGCCGGACTGCTCGCCCGAAACCCAGGAGACTCGATTCAGGTGGGAGCGGACACGGTGCAACCGGTGGGCGACTACCGCTCGCCGAACTACTTCCACGGGACCATTTACGAGCTGGACTTCCGCGTCGAGAAGCCCGGTTCGTAGCGGCCGGTTCGGGTGGGCGACTTCGGCGCGAGCTGACGAGGGTTCGGGTCGACCTACAGACGGACAGGTGCCACTCGCTGGCCGGTCCGGTCTGCGGCTGGCCGTTGGGCTGCCAGCGACAGAACGGTGAGCGGAGAAGGCGTTGGTTGCAAACCCCGTCTCGCGTCCGCTCCGAAAGCCCGAAACGCAAGCCTCGGTTCGGCGTTGACCCGCAAAATGGCTTCGCTAAAATAGTGCACGCCCAGAAGGGCAAGTGGACGGTTCGGGGCGTAGCTCAGTCTGGCTAGAGCGCTACGTTCGGGACGTAGAGGTCGCTGGTTCAAATCCAGTCGCCCCGACC
>CAYSAG010000336.1:0-5458 GCA_964428935.1 uncultured Planctomycetaceae bacterium
CCGGCGGTTGGGGGTTCGAGTCCCTCCGCCCGTGCTTCTGGTTTCCAATAGGGTCGTCTGGCGGACGACCCGTTTTCGCTTCGGCTGGGCGCGGCGACTCTGTTCGGCACGTTGGAGGCGGCTGTTGGACGTCTGCGGAAGCGACGGTCCGCTTGACGGCTTCAGTAGACGGGGAAGAAAGCGGGCGGCCGTCTGACATGAAAGGGCCATGGGTCGACGAGGGGCCGCTGGCGGGTCAGAGGTTGCCGACGTAATGACGCGGTCTTCGTTCTTGACGCCGGAGTCGCACGCCAAGGTACGGCGGTCGGAGTCAGTTTGTAGACAAGTAGCCGAGAGCGTCCGGGAATTGCGGAGAGCGTCCGGATTTGTGGAGGGCCACGCTCCGTCGTGGCTGTGGATGGTCTGAGTTCCGACGCCGGTTCCCCCAGGCGCGTGCGGTCATTCGAAAGTCGCGAATGCCTGGAGAATGGCGGACGAATTCCCGGACACCCTCGTGGAGTAGCTGTCGGAAAGTGGTAGGCCACAGACATGGCGAAGTCGAATGCGGCGGGCTCGTTGTGGGCCGAACTGTTCTCGATCGGGCTGTACAAGAAGAACCAAGGACGGCTGGCGCGGCAGCTGACTGCGGTGGGTGTCGGCCTGTTGGTGATTTTGGGGGCGTACACGCTGTCCCAAGCGATTCCCTCTGAGGTCCGTCCCTTGATCCGGATTGGAATTCCCACGCTTCTTGCGGCGGTCGGACTCTGGATCACGTACCGACTGGTCAATTACCCGAGGTTCGCGGATTTCTTGATCGCGGTCGAGGCTGAGATGGACAAAGTGACTTGGCCGAGCCGCGAGCAGTTGTTTCGAGCCACTTGGGTGGTGATTTTCATCATGCTGTTCTTGGGGGCCTGCCTTTTTGTGTACGACGTCTTCTGGCAGTGGTTCTTCAAGATGATCGGGTTCTTGGAGTTCTAGCGCGGCCGCTCGGGCAGTTGCGACTGGGCCCTCACGGATCAGGCCATGAGAAACGTTGGGAGGGGGGGGCCGCCGGCGAGCTTGGGAACGAGTCGGAGCTTGGTCGGGGAAGCGGCAACCCTTTCTCCCCTACTGTGCTGGCTTTTGTGAGCTTCGGCCGAAGGTGCTCAGCGAAGGACATCGTCGCCGGTTTCCACGCGAGGCGAAGAGGAGAGAGGAGAAGGTCGGTCCCGAGTGCCCCGCCCGAGGGACGGGACGGGGCCAGAAGCTGTCTCGGGGTCCAAGTGCGACGATCACGGTCGGCGTCTGGGGAGGAGGTTCTTGCAGGAAGGCGGGCGGCGTGAGCGGGTGCGTCCGTCGGGAGTTACGTCGGTTCGCACCCGATGAGCTCGTTTTTTCTTGAAAAAAAGCAGGGGTTTAGTCAATATGCTGCGCTTCCGCCGCCCGCGGTGGAGCGACGGATCGGCAAGCCCCTCGACGATCACGCACCGGCGATCGTTTTCTGCACCAAACAGTGGGCAGGAAGGACGGTGTATGCAAAACGAGACACCTGCCAACAGCGGCGCCTCCGCAGGAGGAGAGGGTCAAGGCCGCCCCGAGCTCAAGTGGTACGTCGTGAAAGTGCAGACGATGCGCGAAAACTCGATTCGCGAATCGCTGTTGAAGCGCATCAAGCAAGAGGGGCTTGAGGATTATTTCGGCGAGATCTTGATTCCCACGGAGAAGGTCGTCGAAACGAAGGGCGGTAAGAAGCGGGTCGTCGAGCGGAAACTGTACCCAGGCTATCTGATCATTCAAATGGCCTTGAACGACGACACGTGGTACTTGGTGAGGAGCACAACGGGCGTTGGAGATTTCACCGGGGCCGCTGGCAAGCCGGTCCCGATGCAGGAGCACGAGATTGAGCGGTTGCTGGGCATGGAGGAGGCCAAGAAGGGGGGCGAACCGGCCAAGATCAAAGTCAATTTCTCGGTCGGCGACGTGGTCAAGATCAAGGAGGGCACCTTCGAGAGTTTCGAAGGTACGATTGACTCGATCGACGAGGCCAGTGGCAAGGTGACGGTGCTGATCGAGATTTTTGGACGAGCGACGCCGGTCGAGTTGGAGTACTGGAAAGTCGAGCGGGTTTGAGGATAGACCATGGCCAAGCAGGTAGTCGCGCAGGTCAAGATTCAGATTCCCGGTGGACAGGCCACGCCGGCACCTCCCGTCGGTACGGCCTTGGGTCCTCACGGAATCAACATGGGACAGTTTGTCCAGCAGTTCAACGACCGGACTCGGGACTTGGCCGGGACAGTGGTTCCGGTCGTTGTGACGATCTACAACGACCGGTCGTTCGACTTTGTCGTCAAGAGTCCTCCGGCTTCCGTACTCTTGAAGCAGGCGGCAAAGATTGCAAAGGGGGCCAGCGATGTGAAGTCGGAGAAGGTCGGGACGGTGACCGAGCAGCAGGTTCGAGAAATCGCCGAACGGAAGTTCCAGGACTTGAACGCGCCCACCATTGAAGCCGCCATGAAGATCATCGAAGGGACGGCTCGCAGCATGGGGATCGAGGTGGTGAAAGACTGAGCGGTGGTCCGCGCCCCGACCGGTGGACCGCTGCCAGACAGCGGTCACAAGAAGGTCGCTCGCTGCGGGAGTCTGCTCGTTCGGTGTCCTTTTCCCACATTTGCCACGAGAAGAGACGCAAGCGATGGCAAAACGTTCGAAGCGAATGGAATATCTGCGAAAGAAGGTCAAGGAGCTTGGCACGGTCGACCTGAAGACGGCCATTCATGCTCTGAAGACGTTGGAGCAGGATTTGCCGGAGGGCATCCGTCCGTGCGGCTTTGACCAGACAGTCGAGTTGGCGGTGCGACTGGGCGTGGACCCGAGGCAGGCGGACCAAATGGTTCGGGGCTCGATCGTGCTGCCGCACGGCATTGGCAAGACCCAGCGTGTGCTCGTTTTTGCCGAGGGCCCGAAGGCGGAAGAGGCGAAGGAGGCCGGGGCTGACTACGTGGGCGGCCGCGATCTGGCAGAAAAAATCAAAGGCGGCTGGCTGGACTTCGACGTGGCGATTGCCACGCCCGACATGATGGGCATTGTCGGACCGTTGGGAAGAATCCTGGGGCCTCGCGGGTTGATGCCCTCGCCTCGAGCCGGCACGGTGACTCAGGATGTCGCCAAGGCGGTCAAGGAGTACAAGGCGGGCAAGGTGGAATTCCGCGTCGACTCGGGAGGCAACGTTCACTGTGTTGTCGGGAAGTTGTCCTTCGACGAATCGGCGTTGGTCGAGAACATTGAAACGTTGCTGCGGTACATTGAGTCGCTCCGACCGGCGGCAGCCAAGGGCCAGTACATTCGCAACGTTGCGGTGACGGCATCGATGTTGCCGTCGATTAGTGTGGCGGTCTGAGACGTGTCGCGCTGGCGGGCCGCCCGGCCGCTGGCGAGCTTGGCGGCAACACGGCACGCAACTGTTAACGGCAAGTAAGACGACCATGAGCAAGCGAGTCAAAGAACTCATCATTCAGGAAATACAGAAGCGTCTGGATGGATGCACGGAGATGCTCGTGGTGGACTCGTCGCGACTGGACGGTGTCACCACGAACCGGCTGCGACTCGCGTTGCGCGAGAAAAACATCCGCATGCTGACCGTCAAAAACTCGCTGGCGCGCCGGGCTTTGCACAACATGGGAATTTCGGCTCTGGACGAATTGCTGCAGGGGCCTTCGACCTTGGTGTGGGGCGGCGAAGACATCGTCGCCCTCTCGAAGGAAATCACGAAGTGGGCCAAGGAGCTGGAAGCCAAGGAGTTCCGCATCAAGGGCGGAACTGTCGAAGGCAAGACGCTGGGGCCGGAGGACGTGGAGGCGTTGAGCAAGAGCCCGGGCCGAGTCGAGCTGCTCGGCCGGGTGGTCATGCTGATGCTCAGCCCGGGCGCCCGGTTGGTCGGCGCTTTGTTGGGACCGGGCGGCCAGTTGGCCGGTCAGGTCAAGTCGCTGGCCGAGCAAGAAGGTTCGGAGCAGCAAGAGGGGGACTCATAGCTCTTTACCGGACGGCCGGTTGCGGCAGTGTCAGGCTGGGCCGGCGGGTGTGGCAGATGGAGTCTGCTGTCCGTGCGGTGACTCGGCACGGTTGTCCATAGAACACAGGATTTGGCGTCCACGCAGGTTGTTGACTTGGTCTTCGGAGAACAGGCGAGAAAGGAAAGGGAACGATGTCTACAGACGAGGCCGTTTCGCAAGCGACCTACGACGATTTGACGAAAGAGCTTGGGGACAAGATCGCGAACCTGACCCTGCTTCAGGCCAAGGCGTTGGCGGACTACCTGGAAGAGGTGCACGGGATCAAGCCGGCGGGCGGCGGAATCGTCATGGCGGCGCCGGCGGCCGGCGGCGAGGGCGGCGGAGCGGCTGAGGAAGAGAAGACGGAATTCGACGTCATCCTCACCGGCTTCGGCGACAACAAGATTCCCGTCATCAAGGCGGTCCGCGCCATTACAGGTCTGGGCCTGAAGGAAGCGAAGGAACTGGTCGAGGGAGTCCCCAAGCCCCTGAAGGAAGGCGTCTCGAAGGAAGAGGCGGAAAAGATCAAGAAAGAGATCGAAGAGGCTGGTGGTTCTGTCGAGCTCAAGTGAGAAATCGGACAGGTTCGTGTGCCTCTGGTGCGGTCCGAGAACACGTTCGAATGCCTGTGGTAGCGACAGTTGATCAGTCGGAAGGGGCGTGGCTGCGGCCACGTCCCGCTCCGTAGCATTGACACCGAGCGGTCTGCGACGGACACTAATGATTGTGGATGCCGGGCGCAGCCTTGCGGGTGTCCGTCATTTCTCCGACGCGAGAGCACTGCCAGGGAGTGCCGAGGCGCAATGGAATTCGGGCGCATTAGGCTGGGGGGCGAGTCCCGACGCCACAGCTGGGCGGGAACTGTGCGCGCTGGGAGATCGCTCCGTTCTTCTTTGCGCGGTCCCGGGTTCTCTTTTCGTGACGAACCACTCTTGTTGGTCATGCGGAGCGGACGCTGGTGTTGCTTGCCTTGTGCAACCGCTCAACCGCTGTCCGATAGCCAGCGGGCTTGCAAGTTCGACGGCTCGTTTGAATTGCCCCCGATCGCCGCTCCGCAACTGCAGACCGCTTAGCACTTAACCGCCAAGGTTGATTCCGGTCAGCTTTTTTGAGGAAGAGGGACGTATGCCAGTTCCAGCCACACGCACGGTCGTCACCGAGTCGGTTCGTCATTTCGGAAAGCTGCACCATGCGGTCGATACGTCGGAGCTGCTGGAGAACCTGACTCGGATTCAGACCGAGTCGTACGCGCGGTTCCTCCAAGCCGACAAGAAGCCGCACGAGCGAAAGAACGAAGGCTTGGAGGCCATTCTGCGCGAGACCTTCCCGATCGAGAGCTACGACGGCCAGTACTCGCTGGAATACCTGGGCTACGAGCTCGGCAAGCCCCGTTACACCCCGACCGAATGCCGTCAGCTTCGGCTGACTTACGGTCGTCCGTTCCGCGT
>CAYSAG010000337.1:0-5450 GCA_964428935.1 uncultured Planctomycetaceae bacterium
GTGCGTCGGAAAACCCGCGGCTCCAACGGTTCATGCAACTGGTCGACAAGTTCCGCAAGCTGGGCGTGCGGACGAACGCCGACACCCCGGAGGACGCCAAGCTGGCTCGGGACTTCGGCGCCGAGGGAATCGGACTGTTCCGAACCGAGCACATGTTCTACGGTGCCGGCAGCGAGGAGCCGCTGTTCGTCTTGCGAAAAATGATTCACGCTCGAAACGACGAGGAGCGGAATCAGGCCATCGACGAACTGGCTCCATACATGAAACGAGACATCAAGGCCACGCTGGAGGCCATGGACGGTCTGCCGGTGACCGTGCGGCTGCTCGACCCACCGCTGCACGAGTTCGTTCCGCAAGACCCGACCGTGCGCGAGGAACTGGCCAAGGCGCTGGGGACGACGGTCGAGGAACTGGCCAAGCGCGGTGAGGAACTGCACGAGGTGAACCCCATGATGGGTCACCGCGGCGTGCGACTGGGCATTACCTACCCGTACCTCACCGAAATGCAAATTCGGGCCATTCTCGAAGCCGCCGCCGAATTGAAGAAAGAAGGCAAGAACCCCAAGCCGGAAATCATGATTCCGGTCACGTGCACGGTCCGCGAGCTGGACTTCGTCAAGCCCATTTTCGACCGGGTGAAGAAAGAGGTCGAAGAGAAGTTCGGCGTCGAGCTGGAATGCCCGTACGGAACAATGATCGAAATTCCGCGGGCTTGCTTGACCGCCGACCAAATGGCGAAGACGGCCCAGTTCTTCTCGTTCGGCACCAACGACCTCACCCAAATGGGCTTCGGCTTCTCGCGAGACGACATTGGCGGCTTCCTGTACGACTACCTTGACAAGCGAATTCTCGACGCCGACCCATTCCAAACCATCGACCAGGAAGGAATCGGGCAGCTCATTCGCATGGCCGTCGAGAAAGGAAGGGCGACTCGTCCCGAGCTGAAGATTGGCATTTGCGGTGAGCAGGGTGGGGACCCGGCCAGCGTGGAGTTCTGCTTCCAGGTCGGGCTGAACTACGTCAGCTGCTCGCCGTTCCGCGTGCCGGTCGCCCGACTGGCCGCCGCTCAGGCAGCCATTAAACAGCAGAAGCAGTAGCGTCGGTGAGACGCCAAACCGCTTCGCCAAAGTGCGCTCGAAGGCCGGTCGTCGGACTGCCGGTTGGTGAGCGGACCGGCTGAAGCGGCGAGCCTTCTGCGAAATGGCTCGGTCGAGCAACGGCGGCCACCGAGAGGCGACCGACGCAGCGAGCAACCGGAACGTCTGCTACCTCCGATCCTCCTCCTCGAACGGTCCTCGGCAGCCAGCCGGGGGCCGTTTTTTTTGACCTCGCTGCGAACCGGCCGGGCGCTGAAATCCCCGACCACCAACGTCCGGTCGCTCCCGCGGCACGCCGGCTTTGCAGTCGCTCCGCTGTCGGCCCGGTACGTCGCCGCGGGCGCTGAACCGACCGCCGACACCGGTCGGGGCTCAGTCCGCACGCAGCAAGCTTGCTCGTGCACACGACCCGTAGTACAGTGAAGCGGCAGCTCCTTTCCCTCCCACCCGGAAGCCTGGAACGACAACCGTCTTTGTCTCACGTGCAAGAGGCAAAGCCACGCCGAGCGGTTTGGCTAGGAACCGCCTGTTGCAAGAACCCGGGACGCGTGACGGCAGGCCGACGGCCGCACGGCGGGAGCGTGGTCGAATGTGGAACCTCGTTGGGACGCGGTTGTGAGCGGGAGAAGGCACCATGCAAGTCGGGCAACGTCGAACCCAGCACGGAAACGCAGCACTCTTCGTTGCGGCGCTGTTTTGGGCGGTCGGTCTCGGACTGCCGTCGCTGGCTGCCGCAGACCGTGCGGAGGCACGAGCGTCAGCAACGGAAAGGCAAGACGAGCCGCGGACGGAGCCGTCGCAACAACTGGCGTCTCGGTTACTGGAGCAGTCCGGTGTCCGCGGTGGGCTGGTCGTCCACGTCGGTTGCGGCGACGGCCGACTGACCGTGGCTCTGCGCGCGAACGATTCCTTTCTCGTCCACGGGCTCGACACCGACCCCGCTCTTGTCCAACAAGCCCGGCTGCTCATTACACGAGCGGGACTTTACGGTCCGGTGTCGGTCGACACCTTCGACGGTCGACACCTGCCGTACATCGACCAGACGGTGAACCTGTTGGTCGTGGAGCAGCTGGCCGAACTTTCTCGGGACGAATTGCTGCGCGTGCTCGTACCAGGAGGCGTGGCTCTGATTCGGAACGGCGACGGCTGGCAGAAATTGGTCAAGCCGCGTGCGGCCGAGCTGGACGAGTGGACTCACTTCCTGCACGGCCCGGACAACAACGCGGTTTCGCAAGACAAGCTGGTTGACTTCCCGTTCCACATTCAGTGGTCGGGCCGGCCGGAGCACTCACGCCACCACGGCATTGCCTCGTCCGTGCACACAATGGTCTCGGCCGGCGGCCGGTTGTTTTACGTCATGGACGAAGGTCCGACGGCGCTGCCGTACCACTTGCCGGCTCGCTGGCACTTGGTTGCGCGGGACGCCTTCAACGGTGTCGTGCTGTGGAGGCGGCCGCTGCAAGTGTGGCAGCCTCATGTCATCAAAGGACGTAAGTCCATTGCCGCGGACCTGTGGCGGCGGCTGGTGGCCACGAAGGACGAAGTTTACACCACGCTGACCATTTTCGGCCCTGTCGTCGCGTTGGACGCCGCGACCGGCCAGCTTCTGCGCACGTACGACGGCACCGAACGGACTGAAGAAATTGTGTTCGAAAACGGCGTGCTGTACCTGCTGGCGACGACTCGTCCGGCCGAGGCAATCGACCGCCGCCAGCTCGCTCAGTTGCGAACGCGGCCCGACCAAAAACGCTTGCTGGCGGTCGACGCCGCCACAGGGCGCGTTCTGTGGACAAAGCAGGACCCGGACACCTTTGGGGTCCAACCGACGACTCTCGCGGTGAAAGACGGCCGACTGTGCTTCCAGAACACGAGGGCCGTCGTGTGCCTGGAGGCAACCAACGGCCAGGTTCGCTGGCGGTTTGAGCGGCCAAGTCCGTTCGCCCGACCGAGCACCTCCACGCCCACGCTCGTGCTCGCCGAAGACGTCGTCCTCTCGGCCGACCTGGTGGACGGCCGCACGACGGGCCGACGGGCAACCGGGCCGACGTGTGAACTGATTGCTCTTTCGGCCGAAACGGGTCAGGAGCTGTGGAGGTGTCCCTGCGCGGAAAACGTCGGTGCCGGGCCGGACGTGTTCGTGGCGAACGGATTGGTGTGGGTCGGCGAGAATCCGAGGCGGGCCTCCAGCGACTACAACCACGGACGCGACCTACACACGGGCGAAATCAAGAAGTCGTTCGACCACGCCGACAAGTGGCCCACGTGGCACCACCACCGCTGCTACCGCGACAAAGCCACCGTCAAGTACATTCTGGCCAGCCGGACGGGAATCGAGTTCATTGACTTGCAGTGCGGCAAACTGACGCCGCACCACTGGGTTCGCGGTGTGTGCGAGTACGGCATTCTGCCGGCCAACGGGTTGATTTACACGCCTCCGGACCAGTGTGCCTGTTACCAGGAAAGCAAGCTGCACGGCTTCCACGCGCTGGCGCCGCGACGTCCCAGCATGGAAAACCTCAAACCGCTGCCGCTCCAGCAGCGACTGGAGAAGGGTCCGGCCTACGGGAAGGTGGCGGCGAGCGAGGCAGCCGGTCCCGACCAATGGCCGACGTTTCGCCACGACAACAGCCGCAGCAACCACGTCCCCTTCGACCTCCCGCCGAACTTGAAGACAGCCTGGCGGTCGAAGCTCGGAGGCCGCTTGACAACGCTGGTCTGCGCGAACGGACGTCTGTACGTGGCTCGGAAAGACACGCACACCGTCTTCTGCCTGGACGCGAAGACCGGTCAAGTCGTCTGGCGGTACCAGGCGGGCGGCGTGGTCGACTCGCCACCGACGGTTGCAGGCGGTCTGGCCGTCTTCGGTTGCCGGGACGGCCGGGTTTACGCGGTCCGAGCGTCAGACGGGCAGCTCGTGTGGCGGTTCCTGGCCGCTCCCGTCGACCGAAGGCTGGTCGAGAACGGCCAAGTCGCGTCGGTCTGGCCAGTCCACGGCAGCGTGCTGGTGGAAGACGGCTGCGTGTACGTCGTGGCCGGGCGGTCCTCGTACTTCGACGGTGGGCTGTACCTTTACAAGCTGGACCTGACCACCGGAAAACCGTTGCTGTGCAAGAACTACTACAGCCGCGACCCGAAGACCGGCGAACGGGTGGACTTGTACTCGCCTTACCCGGCTGAGCTTCTTCCGTTCCGCGAGCTGCCGGGTTTGCTGCCGGACATTTTCTCGGCCGACCGGCGGCGGCTGTTCCTGCGAGGGGTTCCGCTGGACCACGACCTGCAAATCCTGGACAGGACCTACGTCCGCCACCTGTTCTCGTCCATGGGGTTTCTGGAGGGCACGTGGTGGGAGCGGACTTACTGGATTTACGGCGTGCACTTCTACGGCGGTGCTCGCGGCCAAAGCTACGCCCGAACGCTCTTCCCGGCCGGCCGCCTGCTGGCCTTCGACTCAACGTCCGTCTTCGGCTACCAGGACGCGACAATTTGCGTGCGTGAGCCGGGCATTTTCCGAACGGCGAAGGTTCCCGAGCTGGTCGACGTGGTCTCTGAAGTGGCGGCTCGGCTGAAACAGGGCCGAGTGCGTGGGCGGAAAGGACGAAAGGTCAAACCCCGTTCAATCGACCTGGACGAACTGCGCCGGCTGCTGGTGTGGAAGGACGGCGTCCCGCAGAACCCGCAGCGCGTGCAGCTGACGGCTCTGGGAGCGGTTGGCGAGCTGATTCGGCGACTGCAAAAGTACCGCTTCGATTGGTACCGCTCCGTCCCGCTCTACCCGAACGCCCTGCTGGTCACCGACTCCAGCTTCTGGCTTTGTGGCCCGCCGCTGTTCCGCGAAGAAGAGGCGGCGACCGAATTGGCCACGTGCCCGACCGAGCCGTACCGGCTGGACGAGGTTCTGCAGGAAGCTCTCGACACGTTCGCAGGCAAGCGGGGAGGCGTCTTGCTGGCCGTCGACAAGGAGGACGGCACGGAGCGGGCTCGGCTGCAGCTTCCGTCTTCACCGGTCTTCGACGGAATGATTGCCGCTGGTCGAGCGCTTTTCGTGGCGCTGGAAGACGGTTCGGTCGTGTGCCTTCGCGAGCAGTGAGTCCCGGGCGACGGTCGCTCAGCCGAGTTGTCGGCGTTTTTTCAGACATGCTGCCGGACTGCACGCGCAGTGACGCGTAACGCGGCACACTGAGCGGCTTCTCGGAGTCGGCCACTGAAGCTCGCACGGCGCAGCAAAAAACGCCCTCGCGACAAGAGGGCGTCCAAGCTTCAGTGCCCAAGGCAGGACTCGAACCTGCACGGGCCAAACGGCCCACTAGGTCCTGAACCTAGCGCGTCTGCCAATTCCGCCACTTGGGCCCTTTC
>CAYSAG010000338.1:0-5448 GCA_964428935.1 uncultured Planctomycetaceae bacterium
GCGTACGTTACGTCGAAATCTCTGTCAACGGATTCTGCCATTCAGTTTGCAAGTTCGTTCGGAAAGGGTCCGGTTGTGAAAAGTGGACCGGAACGGGCCGGCCGGGCTGTCGACTGAAACAGAGCTTTCGCGCGGTCTCGCCGAGGCGCCGGAGGTCTCGCGGTGCGAGTGGAGCTCCCGGCGCAACCCCTCGGACTCGCGTTCGCACCCACTGCCCGTCGGTTCGCAATCCGTTGGCGGTTGTCTATGATTGTGCTCAATCGGTGGACAGCTCCTCTGGAGAGCCGACCGGCCGGCTCCGGCGGCCGACGCCGTGCCGAAAGGCTTCGCTCGGAAACGTCACGACGGGCAAGAACAACGTCCAACTCACGCCTCACGACTCCAACAGGGGCACAGCGGAATGGCAGTCAGGGGAATTCGCGGCGCGACGAGCGTGGAGCGGGACACTCCGGAAGAAATCCGCAGCGCCACACGCGAGCTTTTGGAAGAACTGCTGCGGGCGAACGACATCACGGACTTCGACGACATTGTCTCGGTCATTTTCACCACCACCCAAGACCTTTGCTCGACGTTTCCCGCCGAAGCCGCTCGGGACGTGGGCATGCACAAAGTCCCGTTGCTCTGCGCCAGCGAGATTCCTGTTCCTGGCAGCGTGCCCCGGTGCATTCGCGTTCTCATGCACGTCAACACCGACAAGAAGCAGGCCGAAATGACGCACGTTTACCTGCGCGAAGCCCGTCAGCTCCGTCCCGACATGAACCACAACGAGACCAAAGGCACCGAGCCGACCGACGGCCGCCGGAATAGGGTAGAACCGGCGTCTGGCTGACGCACCACATTGCGACGGACAACCGTCGCGCCCCGAACCGCCCGCAGCTCTTCAGTGCCCGCGCCGGTCCGACGGCCCGAGAGCACAGAGCGGCCGACGTCGCCACGTGCGGTCTTTCACAAGCAGCCGACGCTTCCACCCCGCCACGGCCGCGTCTTCGGGAACTGCTCGGCCGCCCGCTGACTTCTGGACTTGCCGGGACTGGCTCGAGCCGCCTGACGCTGCGTCAGGTTCGCACTCTGCGGGCGTGGACTTCGCCCCCTCCGGCCCTGCTCCGAGACGGCGGCGTCTCAGTCAGGCGGGCCCGAGGTGGACTGTTGGAGCGACAGGGTCCAACGGCCAGACGACGTTTCGAGACACAGCACGCAGCGGCCTCGCAGACGCCAACCGTTCAGCTCGACCTCGACTCGCTGGCCGCTCCAAACGACTGTGGTGAACGTTCCGGCGTCCCACTGTTTAACGGTGCCGCGGTTTCGGCTGACGGGGCCTTCGTAGTCGAGGTAGAGTTTGCGGTGGTCTGGCAGAGGAGTGGCAGGCAGAAGCTGGCCGGGCTGTGGTGGCGCCGGCAAGCGCCAAGTCCTGGCTGCGTCGCCGTGTTCCAAGAGAAAGTCCCAGTGGCGTTCGGGGTGGTCGTGTTCCAGTACGGCGAAACGAGGCATTGCGTCCAGCCTCCCGTCCTGCGGTGAGTGTCGCCAGCACGTGTCTGCCCCGAAGGTTCAACGGTTCGGAAGCCGCGTCGGCCCGAGGGCGTTGACCCGCGACGGCCGGCGTGCGGGCGGCAGTCTGGCAGAATGGCGGTCTGGTTTCTAGCATGGTGCCGACGGCTGTGGGCGGCGTCGGTGGCGGAGAAACGACGGTGTGGTTGGCACGGAGTGCACAGACTCCGTTCGCTCGCCGCCTCGCTGGCTGACGTCCTTTCGGTAGCAGCAGGTTTGGCTTGGCACGGGAGCGTCGGTGACTGCCATGACCCCTCGAGAAGTTTTGGCGTTGTGTCGCGAGCGGGAAATTCGGGCGGTGGACCTGCGGTTCATGGACTTTCCCGGAACGCAGAAGCACTTCACCATTCCCGTCAGTGCGTTGACGGAGAAGAGCTTCGAGGAGGGGTTCGGCTTCGACGGCTCGTCGATTCGCGGCTGGCAGGCCATTAACGAAAGCGACATGCTCGTCGTGCCGCAGCCCGAGACGGCTTTCATCGACCCTTTCATGCCCAACACGCTGGTCATTACTTGCAACATTAAGGACCCGGTGACCCGGGCCGACTACGCCAAGGACCCTCGGAACGTGGCTCGGAAGGCCGAAGCCTACATGCGGTCGCTGCAAATTGCCGACACCGCTCACTTCGGCTTGCAAATCGAATTTTTCGTGTTCGACAGCGTGCGGTTCGACCAGAACGAGCATGAGTGCTACTACCACGTGGACAGCGTCGAGGGCCAGTGGAACCGCGGTCGGTCGCTTCAGACGCCCAACATGGGCTACACCATTCGCTACCGGGAAGGCTACTTCCCCATTCCTCCC
This sequence comes from uncultured Planctomycetaceae bacterium, assembly GCA_964428935.1. Classification (GTDB taxonomy): domain Bacteria; phylum Planctomycetota; class Planctomycetia; order Planctomycetales; family Planctomycetaceae; genus JAADHY01. The sequence continues at coordinate 2,345 of CAYSAG010000338.1, forward strand.
GCCGACACGCTTCAAGACCTCCGAACCGAAATGATGGTCAAGTTGATTGACTGCGGGGTTGAGGTGGAGTCGCAGTACCACGCAGTGGCCACGGGCGGTCAGTGTCAATTGGACCTGAAGTACGCCCCGCTGGTCACGGCCGCCGACAACCTGTTGAAAGCCCGCTACGTGGTCAAGAACGTGGCGGCTCAGCACGGAAAGACGGCCACGTTCATGCCCAAGCCGTTGTGGAACGACAACGGCTCGGCCCTGCACGTTCACTTCTCACTTTGGAAAGACGGTCAGCCGCTGTTTTCTGGTTCCGAGTACGGCGGGCTCAGCTCGACGGCCCTCTACGCCATGGGAGGCATTTTGAAGCACGCCCACGCTCTGGCGGCTTTTTGCTGTCCGACGACGAACAGCTACAAACGCTTTGTGCCCGGCTTCGACGCACCTGTCAGTTTGACCTTCAGCTTCCGCAACCGGTCGGCCGCCATTCGCATTCCGGTTCACGCACCGACGCCGGAAAGCAAGCGCTTCGAATTTCGCTGTCCCGACTCGTCGGCCAACGCCTACCTCGCCCTGGCAGCCATTCTCATGGCCGCCCTGGACGGCATTCAGCGGCGTCTGGACCCGGGACCGCCGCTGGAGAAGGACGCGTACGACTTGGAGCCGGAAGAGTTGGAGGTCTACCCGAAGGTGCCCGGCTCGCTGGCCGAGGCTCTGCAAGCCCTCCGACACGACCACGACTTCCTGCTCCGCGGCGACGTCTTCACCGAAGACGTCATTGACACGTGGATTTGGTACAAAATGACCAACGAGGTGGCGGCCTTGGAACAACGACCGCACCCGTACGAGTTTGCCATGTACTACGACATTTGAGTCGCTTCCACCGCCCGCGTGGGAGGCACCTCCGTCGGCGAAGCCGTGTCGGCGAGCGGAGGACGGGGACCCGGCAAAACCCTTCCTGTGGCGAAGCCTTCTGGCCACACCAGCTTTGCCAAACGCGAAAAGCTTGGCGGCTGCTCCGCCTGTAGCGAGCGGCCACCACTTCTTTTCAACACCGGGGGGCGGACCGCGCGGTTTGACGTAGCCGACGCCACGTCTTCTCGATTTAATCAACGTCCAGGACACGCCACCGGTTCCCGCGAACCAGGCTGGTTCGTTGCCGAGGAAAGGGTCTGGTGTCATCGGTTCGGCACACGGGCCGCGTCCAGGGGGAGGCGAGACCGATGCAGCGTGTCGACGAGACGTACCTGTTGAGGGCTGAGCGGGGCGGTCGGTGTTGGCCGGAGAGCGTGGGAGCCTACCCGGTGGTCCTTCTGACTCGACGCGCCTTCGCCCGCTCTACGGACGAAATTCTGGGACGGCGCGCAACGGCACCTTGTTCGGTCAACCCACTGGTCGAGCCCAAACGGCCGCCCTCGTGAGAGGCGGTGCGCTCGGAGGCCTCTGGCCCGACGTGGCATTGGGGACTTGGTCCGTGTCGGGTCGAGCAGAGCGGAGGCTGGCGGTCAGAAAGCGGAACGCGGCCGCCGGCGGGTAGCCGACGGGGCCACCGCTACGGCTGGTCGCTGGAGTCCGAAGACGTCTCCAGGAACAACGCCTTCCGCTCGCCGGGCAGCGCGTAGTCGAAGCCGCAGGAGCGGAAGAAGCCGTCCTGAGAAGTAATGGCCATGACTTCGCGGACACGGAGCTGTTTCGCCCGCTCCACGCAGGCCTGCACCAGCCGCCGGCCAACGCCCGTGCCTTGCACCTCCGGCGCGACGGCCAGACTCCGAATTTCGGCCAGTTTCTTCGAGTAGACCTCCAGCGCGACGAACCCAACAATCCGTCCCTGCCGCTCGGCCACGAAGCCGTTGCGCAACAACTCCTTCGCTTCCTGCTCCGTCCGCGGCAGGATTCGCCCCGCTTGAATGAACGGCTTCAGGAACTGGAGCACCGGTTGCAGGTCTTCGGGCCGGCTTGGACGAATCTTCACGTCAGCGGCTTTCGGCTGGCTCATTTCTGCGCGGACTGTCCTTGGTCCTGAGAAGACGCCTGGTCCGAGCCGTCTCGGGACGTGTCCGAGGTTTCGAGAGCCGCGCTCGAGCTGGCAGCGCCCGTTCCCGAACTGCGGTCGCTCGCATTCTCCGTCTTCGTCGCGGCCGGCCACTCGACGATTGCAGCGTGGACCACGTAGTCCAGTTTCGGGAACTGCGCCTTCAAGTACGCGTTGCCTTCCGCTTCAATGCGTGCCTGCTGCGGCGCCTCGCGGTACCGACTCTCGATCGAGTCGACGACCGACATGCCCGAGACGACGTGACCAATCGGCGCAAAGCCCCACAGGTCCAGTTGCGGGTTGTCGACCAGGTTAATGAAGACTTGCGTCGTCCGCGTGTTGGGACCGGCCGAAGCGAAAGAAACGTAGCCCCGCAGGTTCGACTGCTTGACGGGGTCGTCTTTCAGCGTCTTGCTGCGCCACTGCGCCTGGACCTTCGGGTCGCCGTTGATTCCGAACTGCACGACAAACCCGGGGACCACGCGGAAGAAGCGACAGCCGTCGTAAAACCCGGCCTCGACCAGTTCGCGGAACCGAGCCGCCCCCCGTGGCGCCCAGTCCGGGTGGACTTCCACCACGAAGTCCCCCTTGGACGTTTCGAACCGGACGTGAAACGCCGTGGGGTCGTTGCACGGTTTCGTGTCGCCGGTGCCGGGAGCGACGGAGGCGGGGACTTCCCGGTCGGGGCTTCCCGAGCCGCCACAGCCCAGTGTCACGAAAAGGGTGGTGCAGACGCCACAAAGTACTAGCGTGAGAGCTCGCACGCCTTTTCTCCTTTCCGGTGTCCGTCGTTCGCTCGCGGGACGCGCTGTGTTGCCCGACCGCTCCCGTTCGCAGACTGCCGGCGCCTCGACGTTTCCGCTGCTTCTCTACGTCTGCGTTCAACAAGCACGACCGCGTTGCGTCGACCGCCTCTGTCGCACCCGGCGCCGGCCGCTCGACGCACCGCCGCACGCGAAGGCGTTCTCCGAAAAAGCGAAGTCCCGTCCAAACACGCGACGAGGCACGCCAAGCACTCGCTGCCGTCTTTTTACACGAAAGCCGGTCCCGGCGGAAGCTCCCGGGGCGAAGCCACGACGCCGCG
>CAYSAG010000339.1:0-5429 GCA_964428935.1 uncultured Planctomycetaceae bacterium
CCCGGTCCAAAGCCCGCTGGACGTCCTCCCGAGCCGGCGGTCGAATCGGTGGCGGCTCCGGCACTTTCAGAAACTGCTCTGCTGGCGGCTTGGTCTTGAAGACCGGGAACGGCTTCCGCTCCGCCGCCGGCAACGCCGCCGCCGCCAGCACCGCCGCCGCAACGGCTGCCCCCAACCGGTTCATGACTGCTCCTCCGGTTTGGCCGACAACACCCGGTCGCCCTCCCGCAACCCGTGCAGAATCTCGAACTTGTCGCCGACCTTCCGACCGGTGACGTAACGTTTCTCGACGTGGCCCTTCCGCACCTGCAGCCAGACGTAGTGTTTCGCCTCCAACCCCTCCTCCGTGAACACCACGCTGGCTGGCAGGGTCAACGCCCTTGGGTTCTCGTACGCCAACACGCGCAGCGTACAAGCCATGCCGGGCGTCACGCGCAGCTTCCTGGGAATGGTCACGCGAGCCAGAGCCTCGAAGGTGCCGGGAGCAATTGGGACCAGCGAGACCGAGCGCAACGTCGCCGTCAGACGCGTCTCGGGGAAGCCGGCCGGTACCGCAACCGCCTTCAAGCCCGGACGCAAGTCGCCCAGGTCGCTTTCCTTGACCGTCGCCCGAACGAACAGCGACTTCGGCTCCACGACCGTCAAGAACACCTCCTTCGGACTCACTTGTCCCCCGGGACGCAGCTTCGACTCCAGCGACGACACCGACGGCCATTTCCCTCGCGTCGGCTCACCGTAGTAGACCACACCGTTGGCCGGAGACCGCACCTCCATGGCCTTGCGGTCCGCCTGCAGTTTGGCCAGCCGCTCCTTCAACTTCTGCAACTCGACGCTCTGCTTCTGCAGTTCCAGCTTGGCCTTGCTCAACTGCAGTGGCAGGGTCACCTGCGACTGCCGAAAGGCAATGTCTTGCCGTTTCAGGTTCTCTTTCATGGAGACTTCTTGGCGGGGCAGTGTGACGTGGAGCGTTTCGTCGTGTCGGACCTGAGCCTGCTCGACGTAGAACCGAGCCCGCTCGACCGCGTCGCGCTGTCGCTTCAAAATGATTTCCTCCGTCTCCTCGGTCAGGTCGTCGGCCTTGTACATCTTTTCGAGCTGCCGAAGCTCCTCCAGCTCGTACTCCAGCGAATTCTTCGCCCACTTCAGCGACATTTCGGCCGACTTGACCGCCATGGGTCGGTCCACCCGAAGAAACCGGTTCCAGTCTTCCTGAGCGTACCGGTGACTACGGGCAGCTGCCTGCTGGTCGAGCGGAACGGTCTGCTCCAGGGCCTTCAGCTTCTCCAGGGCCAGCTTCTGGTTGATTTCGGCCAGTTGCAGGTCGAGCTGGGCCTGAGCGATGGCCTTGTCGATCTTGGACGTGTCGAACTGGACCAGCCGCTCGCCCTTGCGAACCGTCTTGCCGTGCGGAACGGCCCAGACGACCTCCAGCGTCGACCACTCCTGCAGGTTCACCGAAATTGGGTGCATCCGTTCCGCCTCGAACACGCCCGTTAGCTTGACGATCTTGCGGAGCGGCTCGCGGCGAACCGTGAACGTCTTGGGAGCAGAAGGCTGGCTGGGTTTCTGTTTGGCCTGCTCCTTTGGCTGCTGCGTCGTCTGTTGGCCGGGTTTCTGCGTCACCGTGCCGCCCTTGTCGCTCGACTTGTCGTTTTTCGCAGCCGGCGGCCCGTTGCGGCCGGACGACTGCTCACCCGCTCCAGACCCAGCCGAAACCAGCAAACAAAGACCCACAACCAGACCGACGCAAGCCCAGCGTTTCTCCACGTTCATTTTCGGTGTCTCCTCAACTGCGCGGGTCGCCCCCGATTCGGTTTGCCCCACTAGCCGTCTCGTCGCAAGCCCGGGACGCGACTGCGAGCCGCCACGACGAGAGCCCCAGGCGAACGGACCGAGCGGCCGGCGAGTGTGGCTCGGCTCGTCCTGTTCTTCGCGCGACGTCGTTCACTCCCGCGCCGCGGCCCGAACGGGCTTTCCACCATGGCGCACAGATGTCTCGTCCGACCCTTTCAAGCCCGCCCGCAAGAAAGGCAACCGTCGATGCCCCAGCCCTTCGCTGCTCACTCTAACAAGCCTAGCATGCCCCCGCGGCGCGGGGCGTGTCAAGGCGCTGTGTCGGCTCGACGGTCTGCCCGGACCGACCAGACCCGCGGTTCGGCTTGGACGAGAGACGACGGCCGGCACCGCAGGACCACGCTCGAGGACGCCGTTTTCCTTTTGAAAACCGGTTCGCTACAATCGCCTTCCCCGAGCGGCAGTCAGCGTCCTGAGTGCGAGCCGTTTGCGGTTGGACTGGCCGCGGGTCGGTGGGCGGCCCGCGTCAGGTTCTTCAACAGCAGTGCCGCTGCGCAGGTCTTGGCGAATTCAGCCTTCGCTCGGCGAGGGTCCTTGTCGGCGCAAGCGGCCGCTCCGTACACGGTTCTGAAGGAAAGGTCTTGCGACATGCGAAGCGACTTGGTCAAGAAAGGCATCGAGCGGGCTCCGCACCGCAGCCTGCTGCGTGCAACGGGCAACTTCACTAGCGACGACTTGGACAAACCGTTCATTGCCGTCGTCAACTCCTACGTCGACATCGTTCCCGGCCACGCCCATTTGGACAAAGTCGGCTACTTCATCAAGGAACAAATCCGGGCGGCCGGTGGAGTGCCGTTCATTTTCAACACGATTGGCATTGACGACGGCATCGCCATGGGACACGTGGGCATGAAATTTTCGCTGCCCAGCCGTGAACTGATTGCCGACTGCGTGGAGTCGATGATCGAGGCTCACCGCTTCGACGCCATGATTTGCATTCCCAACTGCGACAAGATCATTCCGGGAATGCTCATGGCCGCCGCTCGCTGCAACATTCCGACGGTCTTTGTCAGCGGCGGTCCCATGGAGGCGGGACGCTCCGCCGACGGCCGATCCTTGGACCTGATCGACGCCTTCTACGCCGTCAGCCAACGTTCGGCGGGCCTGATTGACGACCGGCAGGTGGAAGAGATCGAGTCGCGAGCGTGTCCGACCTGCGGCAGTTGCTCGGGCATGTTCACAGCCAACAGCATGAACTGTTTGTGCGAAGCTTTGGGAATCGCTCTGCCGGGCAACGGCACTGTCCTGGCCACCAGCGACGACCGAAAGAAGCTCTACGCCGAGGCGGCTCGACTCATCGTCCAGCTGGCCAAGAACGACGGCCCGAAACCGCGAGACATCATGACCCTGGAAGCCTTCCAGAACGCCATGATTCTGGACATGGCCATGGGCGGCTCGACCAACACAGTGCTGCACATCCTGGCCATTGCTCACGAAGCCGGCGTGCCGTTCACGTTGCAGCACATTGACGAGCTGTCTCGTCGAACGCCCAACATTTGCCGAGTGGCTCCGTCAGCCGGCCAAGACGGCCGCCTGTACCACATTGAGGACGTTCACGCCGCGGGAGGCATCATGACCATTCTGGGCGAGCTGATTCGCGGTCGGCCGGGGCTGCTGCACGAGCAGGCTCTGACCGTAACCGGCAAGACGTTGGGCGAGCTGGTTCGGGAGCACGACATTCGGTTCCGCGGCGAGAAGATTCGGCTGGACGGGCTCAGCCGCGGCAAACGGAGCGAGCTGAGCGTCTACACGGATGCGGCGGCCGAGGGCGGAGCGCCCGTGACGGCAGCCATCGAAACCCAGACCTTTGACCCGTACGATTGCATTCGGACCGTCGAGAATGCGTACTCGCAGGAGGGCGGCCTGAGCGTTCTGTACGGCAACCTCGCCGAGGACGGCGCCATTGTCAAGACGGCCGGCGTCGACCCCGAAATGCTCCGGCACATCGGACCGGCCGTCATTTTTGAAAGCCAGGAGGAGGCGTGCGAGGGAATCCTGAACGACCGCGTCAAACCGGGCGACGTGGTCGTGATTCGCTACGAAGGCCCGAAGGGCGGTCCGGGCATGCAGGAAATGCTGGCCCCGACCAGTTACATCAAGGCGCGGCCCGAGCTGGCCAAGACGGTCGCGCTGATTACCGACGGACGCTTCAGCGGCGGGACGGCCGGCGCTTGCATTGGGCACGTCAGTCCCGAGGCGGCGGCCGGGGGAACCATCGGTCTGCTCCAAGACGGCGACCTCATCGAAATCGACATTCCCAACCGGCGACTGAACGTGAAGCTGTCGGAAGACGAGCTGCAAGAACGCCGAAGTCAGTGGACGCCGCCGGAGCCCCGTTTCAAAACGGGCTACCTGGCCAAGTACGCCGCTTTGGCGACCAGCGCCAACACGGGCGCTGTGCTGAAGTGGGACCGGTGAGCGCTGGCCGTTTCGTCGACCAGCGTCCCAGGCTTACCGCCCGGCTCGTTCTGGTCAGTCCGACGTCGCCACCCGCGCGGGCCTGTAGGGAACCGACTTCGGTCGAACCGAAAGACGTTTCGTTCCTTTCGCAGCGACGGTGGAATTGTCGAGAAAGCAAACCAGCCGCAACAAGACGACGTTTTCGCGGAACGGTCGGAGCGTTTCGGGCAGACGCCGAGCCGTCGACCTGAACGCGCTGTCCGACGAGGAACTGCTCGACCTCCGCATTTGTGACTTGAACGTGCGGATTGAAGGCACCGCGCTGGAAGAACGCATTCACCGGCTCTACGAAGAGCTGGCAGCTCGGGGCATTCGCTTTCGTCCCCACTTCTGGGTCTCGGACGAATGGTTCTCTCCCGACGGCGTTCCCGGAATTGCCGTCCCCTTCTACCTGCTCCACCCTCGGCTGGTGCGACTGGAACGGAAACAAATGCTGGAAGTGGAAGGCGGCAGCCGGGTCTGGTGCATGAAGATTTTGCGCCATGAAGCCGGGCATGCCATCGACACGGCCTACCGGCTGCACTTCCGGCGACGCTGGCGCGAAGTTTTCGGCAGGTACACTGAACCGTACCCCGAGTTTTACACTCCGAAGCCGTACAGCAAGAGTTACGTGGTGCACCTGGACCCGTGGTACGCGCAAAGCCACCCGGCCGAAGACTTTGCCGAGACATTCGCGGTCTGGCTCCAGCCGCGTTCCCGCTGGAGGACGCAGTACCAAGGCTGGCCCGCGCTGAAGAAGCTGCAGTACGTCGACGAATTGATGGCCCAAATTCGGGACAAGAAGCCTGCCGTCACCACCCGAGCTCACGTCGACCCCATTCGAACCATTCGGAAGACGTTGCGCGAGTACTACGAAGAAAAGCGGCGTCGCTACCGCGTCGGGCCGCAGGACTTTTTCGACCGCGAGCTCCTGCGGCTCTTCTCGACTCAGCCCGGCCCGCGCACACGCATGTCGGCCGCCACCCTGCTGCGACGCATGCGACCGGAACTGCGACGCGTCATTGCCCGTTGGACCGACCAGTACCAGTACACGATCGACCAAGTGCTGGCCGAGATGATCGAGCGGTGCCGGGAGCTGCGGCTGTACGTCGACCGGCCGCTGCGCGAAGTCCGCC
>CAYSAG010000340.1:0-5424 GCA_964428935.1 uncultured Planctomycetaceae bacterium
TTTCCGGCGGGGGGGGGCCGGCGGGCAAGCAGCCCCGGACTTCATCCAATTCCGCGACCCGCAAATGACCCCGTTCCCGATTACGTCTTTCTTGGAAAATGACATTCGCAGCTACTTGGCCGGTCCGGAAATCGGCTTGCAGTACGACATTGGCGGCGAGCGGTTCAAAATCAGCGGTCACACCAAGTTCGCGTTGGTCGCCAACCACGAGCGAATCTGGCTCGACGGCGACAACATTGCCATGATTACCCGTGACTCCGACCTGCTGCCGCAGACTCCCGAAGACGCCCAGCCCAACCGCTTCTCCGAGAAACAGCGGCACACACACGTCTCGCCGTTGTTCGAGCAGTCGATTGTGGCGGAAGGTCCGCTGTTCGCCGTGCCGGTCATTCGCCGAGTGCCCGTTCTGCGGGACGCCAACTTCCGCGTCGGCTACACGTTCATTCTGATCGGCCTGGTCGCTCGTCCCTCCGAAAGCATTGTCTGGCAAGGAAACCCGGTCGAGGACATGTACCCGCGAATCAAGGTCGACCGGTCTAGCTGGTGGGCCAGCTACTGGACCTTCGGCTTGGACTGGCAGTACTGACGGGGGCCGTCAGGGCGCGACCGGTGGCTGAGGCGGAAGCGAGGCGACGCGCTGAATGAGCAACCGACGCGCCGGGCCGCCGGCCCCACTCGCCGGTCGCCGCGTCCGTAACCCGGGGTCACGCTGCTGATTTCATGGAGTCCACTGAGCGGCAATTCCCAACCGTTCCGCCAGTTCGGTCAGCCTGCTGACTGTGTCTCGGTGGAGCGGCAGGCCGTCTCGCTTGCACCGTTCGATTCGTTCCCATTCCACTTCGCCGGGCACCAAGACGCGGTCAAAGCCTTCGGCCGGAGGCAGTGACCGAATCTGGTCGACGGCCTGCTGAACTCGGTCCAAGAAACGCTCCGAGTCGACCAACTGCGAGACGTCGATGACGTAGAAGAAATGCTCCACCGGCTGGGTCAGGTAGCCCTGCTCTTTCTGCGACGGCATGCGTCCGCCGGCCAGAGGGCCCGCCAACACCGAACAAATCAGCGACAGGCCGAACCCGTGGAAGCCACCGGCCGGCAGCAGCGTCTTGGCTTGGTTGGGGTCGGTCGTGTGTCGGCCTTCGGCGTCAATGACCCAGCCTTCCGGAACAGGCATGCCGTACAGAACGCGGCTCTTGACCTCCGCCCACGAAGCTCCCGCGCAGCTTAGGTCGAGCACCAAGGGAGCCCCCTCGCGGGTCGGTACGCCCCAGGCCAACGAGTTGTCGGCGGTGGCCGGCTGGTGGCTACCGTAAGCGGCGACCGATGGCCCGGGCGTGCTGGTCGTACAGAACCCAATCATGCCCGCGTCGACGGCCAGTTGCACGTAGCTGGCTGCCGAGCCGAAGTCGCGGCTGCGTTTGACCAAGACCGTGCCCGTGCCGACTTCTTTCGCCTTCTTGATGGCTGTTTGCATGGCCCGCGTGGCGGCGACTTGTCCGACTCCTTCGCCGGCGTTGATGACAGCGGCCGCCGGGGTGTCGACTTCCGTAATCAGTTCAGCTCGTGGGTCGATGTCCCCTCGGTCGATGGCCTCGACCAGCTCGGTCGTCATGCGGCAGCCGTGAGCGTGTTGGCCGCGCATGTCGGCGTCGAGCATGCGGTCGGCGGCAATTTCCGCCTCAAAGCGGAACATTCCCTTGCGTTCCAGAACGTCGGCCAAGAACTTCCGTAGTGGCTCCAGTGGAACCACCACCTCCTGTGACGGGTCCGACGGAAAAGGAACGTAGCCAGTCATCGGTGGAAACCCCCGAAAGACAACACGACGGACAGGCTGCCGACACTGAAGACCTTCAAGCCCGGCGGTCTGACTCGCCAGCCAGCTGTCGCCGACAACCGTCGACGGGGCAGCACGGTCGTGCCGTTCGCTGTGCATCGAAAAACGCGGCAGCCGGGCAGGCGTCATTTTGCACCAGCGACAAGCGACCGGCAAGCCACGCTCGTTCCCGCCCCAGATGTTCGGCACCACCGCTCACCGGCCACGGTTGAAACTTCTCGGCCGGTTCAGAAGAATGCCCGCGGCCGAGTCGCAACGGTTCGCCTTTACGCGGACGAAATGTTTTCGTCGGACCGGACGGCCGGCGTTCGGAAGTCGGCTGATCGGAAGTGGGAAAGCAGCGAGGAGCGGAAAGGCCATGGCTGATTTGCTCAAGTTGGCTGGCAAGTTGTCGGAGAAAAGCGGCGGCAAGATTGTGTTGGTGGTTTCCGACGGATTGGGCGGTGTGCCGCTGGAGCCGGGAGGCAAGACGGAACTGGAGACGGCCAAGACGCCGAACCTCGACGCTTTGGCCCAGCGCGGGGTTCTGGGCCTGAGCATTCCGGTGCTGCCAGGCATTACGCCCGGCAGCGGCCCGGGACACCTCGGCCTGTTCGGCTACGACCCGCTGCAGTGGGAAATCGGACGCGGCGTCCTGGAGGCCTTGGGAATCGACTTCCCGCTCGGCCCGGACGACGTCGCCATTCGCGGCAACTTCTGCACGCTCCACAAAGAGACGGGGGGAGTCATTGACCGACGGGCCGGACGCATTCCGGACGACGTGGGCCGTCGGTTGGTCGAAAAGTTGGCTCAGATTCAAGTTCCCGGCGTTGAGTTGTTCGTCAAGCCGGTCAAAGAGTACCGGTTCGTCGTGGTCATTCGCGGTGAAGGGCTGGGGGCCGACGTGGACGACACCGACCCCGGCCACGAAGGCGAAAAGGTAATGCCGCTGGAGCCGAAAGCTCGGAACGAGAACGACGCGGCGTCGAAAAAGACCGCGGAAATTTGCTCCGAGTTTCTCCGACAGGCTCGCGAGCTGCTCCGGGACGACTACCCGGCCAACTTCGCCCTGCTCCGCGGCATTTCCAAGCGACCTCCCATTCCGCCGTTCCCAGAGGTCTACAAGCTGCGGGCCGCGGCCATTGCCGTGTACCCCATGTACCGCGGTCTGGCCCGCCTGGTCGGCATGGACGTGCTCGACGCCGGCAAAACGCTCGACGACCAGCTCAACCGCCTGGAAACGGTCTGGAACGACTACGACTTCTTCTTCTTCCACTTCAAGTACACCGACTCACGCGGTGAGGACGGCGACTTCAACGCCAAGGTCGAGAAGATCGAAGAACTCGACGCGGCCATTCCACGCATTACGGCCTTGAAGCCCGACGTACTGATTGTCACGGGCGACCACAGCACGCCGTGCAAGCTGAAGTCGCACAGTTGGCATCCGGTTCCCGTGCTGCTGTGCGCCGACACCTGCCGCTTCGACGGCAGCGAAGCCTTCGGTGAGTCTCAGTGTCGACGGGGCGAGCTGGGACAGTTCGAGTCGAAGTACCTCATGCTGTTGGCACTGGCACACGCCGGTCGGCTGAAGAAGTTTGGTGCCTAGGCGACACGCGGCGAGTCGGGTTGTCAGCCAGCCCGCGACTCGACCCCCTTCGCCTTCAGAACCGCTCGACGAACTCATGCCGAACCGACGGCAAGCCGCACAGAGCAGGAATGAAACGTGGCGGCCGCCGTGCGTCCGCGCGCTGTGCCGACGGTTGCAACGCTGCTACGGGCCGGTGGAGCCTCCGGCTCGACGCCCCGTGCTGGACCAACTGATTGCCACCATTCTGTCCCAGCACACGTCGGACCGAAACAGCCACGCCGCCTTCGAGAACCTGAAGCGGCGGTTCCGCGACTGGGACGAAGTGCGTCGGGCCGGCGTGAGCCGCATTGCTCAGACCATTCGCTCGGCCGGGCTGGCCAACCAGAAGGCTCCGCGGATTCAGGCCATTCTGCAACACTTGCACGCGACGCGGGGCGAGCTGTCGTTGGAGTTTCTGCGCGCCCAGCCGCCGGACGAAGCCTTTCGCTTTCTGTGTCAGTTGGACGGCGTCGGTCCGAAAACCGCCGCTTGCGTTCTGTTGTTTGCCTGTCGGCAGCCCGTGCTCCCAGTCGACACGCACGTGCACCGCGTCAGCCGAAGGCTCGGGCTGATTGGTCCGAACGTGTCGGCCGAGAAGGCTCACGAAGAGCTGGCGCGGCTGGTGCCGGACGAGCTGGTCCTGGAGTTCCACATTCAACTGATTCGTCACGGCCGCATGGTCTGTCGAGCCCGGTCGCCCCGCTGCGACCAGTGCGTCCTCTTCGAGCGGTGCCGGTGGGGGTTGGCGAACACGTCGCGCAGTTAGCCCTGAAGGGCCGTCTTGTGCGAAACCGCTGGGCGCTTCCCGGGACGCGGCGACACACGTTGGCTCTGCGGTCTTTTGATTCCTCGCCCGAGAGGCTCCCGCGGGCCGCCGCGCTGCGTCCGCGTTCTTTCTACGTCGGAGTAGCGCGGAAGGCTGTCGCGTTCGACCGCAGTGTGCTCGCAACGAACGGCAGTCGGCACGGCCGACGTTCCCTCCCCTGCGCTGGCCAACTCGCCAGAGCCGTTGTACTCTGGTGGCTGGTCGTCCGAGCGACCGCGCGAGGGTCGGCGGCTGGAACACGCTCGCCGTGTGGCCGCCGTCCTGTCCGTCGGTTTGGTCTTGCGGTTTTGTCGGTAGGGCTTGGAAGGAGGGACCAGAATGAGCGAGACACTGTGGAAGACGGACGTCGGTTTGTGGCTGCAGCGTGGCTGCAAAGACTTCGAGCCGCGGCGGCGAAGGGTGAGAGCGTTCCGTCGGTCGTGGCTGTTTGTCTTCGTGGCGTCGTTCGCTTTGGCCGCGGGACTCGGGCGCCAAGCCGCTTCGACTCGCGCCGCCGACCCGCCGCCGGACGACGGCAAGCTGCGAATCATTGTCTTCGGGGCTCACCCGGACGACTGCGAGTACCGCGCAGGCGGGACAGCCATCAAGTGGGTCCAGTTGGGCTACCACGTGAAAATGGTTTCGGTCACCAACGGCGACATTGGGCACTGGCGAATGGCCGGCGGGCCGCTGGCTCGGCGACGCACCGCCGAAGCCGCTCGGGCCGACGCCATTCTGGGTGTCGAGTCGCAAGTGCTCGACATTCACGACGGCGAACTCCTGCCCACACTGGAGAACCGCAAAATCATTACGCGGCTGATTCGGGAGTGGAAGGCCGACATTGTCATTGCTCACCGCCCGTGGGACTACCACCCAGACCACCGCTACGTGGGCGTGCTCGTGCAGGACGCGGCGTACATGGTCACCGTGCCCTTTTTCTGTCCGGACGTGCCGGCTCTGAAGCAGAACCCGGTCTTCCTGTACGCGAGCGACCGCTTCCAAAAGCCGTACCCGTTCCAGCCGGACGTAGTTGTCGCCATTGACGACGTGTTCGAGCAAAAGCTGAAGGCCGTGAACGAGCTGGTGTCGCAGGTGTACGAGGGCGGAGCCAACGGCAGCGAGGAGTACGTCCGGAAGGTGCCGAAAGACCCGAAGGAGCGGCTCGAATGGCTGCGACAGCGT
>CAYSAG010000341.1:0-5390 GCA_964428935.1 uncultured Planctomycetaceae bacterium
TCCTTCGCCCTCACTCTCCGCCCCGGATGAAAAAACAAATCCCGTTATGCACCCAACTTGCAAACTGAATGGCAGAATCCGTTGACAGAGATTTCGACGTAACGTACGCTGACGGCCTACGAATCGGCATTGGCCTTGCGTTTGGTCGACCCACGCAAGTCGTCCGGTGTCGCAATGTTGCAGGCCGACGTTGTGGAGGTGTGTCGTGCTACGGCTGTTGGCTTGTTGAAGTCGGCCGCCGACGCCGGGAGGGGCTTGCTTTCCGGTGTCGAGGCGCGAACGCCTCAACTTTTCCCGCCTTTTCCCACCACCGGCGGCTTCCACCTGTCAATGACCTGAGCGACAAAGGGGGAGCTTTTTCGTCTTTTGAAACGCCCAGAAGGACGAGGCGCCATTGTGGTACCGGGAGCGCTGGCCTTTCGGCGTGCCGTGGGGCGTCGGTCAACGCCGAGGGTCAGCTCGACAGACCGCGTCGCGCAGGGACGCGTCGGCGACGGAGCGGCGGAACGGCAAGCCGTGACTGCCGGAACGGGAGCAGCTGTAGTTCCGGCGTTCTCCCGGCTCCTTCTGCCGCCAGTCTCGCGACCCACGGGAACGCCCCCAGGGGTGACAACGCGGTGAGACTGCTGCTGGGGTGTTTGGGTGTCGGAAGCTGCGTGCTGGTGACGGGAGCGTGGCTGTCGGGACTGGTCGACAGCGTGCCCACGCCGCTGCCGGGAACGAGTACGGCTGTGCTGGACCACAGCTTGTTGGGACGGTGGGGCCTGCACGCAGCGACCGCCTTCCACGTGCTCATTTCCGTCTACTTTCTGTGTGTGGTGCTGTGGGTCCGCAGAAAGACGTTTCCCGTGCGACTGCCGGCGACGTGGGAAATTGAGTCTCGACGGCACGCGCTGTGGTGCCTGCCGCTGGCGGGCGTGTCTCTGCTCGCCCTGGCCGTGACGTGGTGTTCCGGCAACGCCGCTGCGCTGCGGGCGGCCCAAAACATTCCGGCCAACGGTGTCCGGACGATCCACTGGGTCCTCGGCACGGCCGCTCTGTTGGCGAACGTCGCCGCTTTCTGGCAGTACCGCACGGCTCACCGCAAGCTCACTGAGGTGGTCGTTCAAGTTCGAAGAGAGCTGAAACGAATCGGCAAGGCTTGAGCGGAGCGTTGGTCTGCGCGCGGGCGTGGTCGGTCGGCTGCGAGCCGCTCGCTGCGCTTCCGCCCGCGTTCGTTTCGAGCGACGAAACACCTCGGACCCGATGCAGGACGACCCGCACGAACCGGGCAAGCTTGAGCTCCGCCGGTCCTTCTCGGCGCCAGCGGCTGCCAGCAAGCGGACTCCCGTGTCGCTGCGGCTACCGGGCGGCTCGAACAGCAAGCCCTTCTCGCAGCACGCGCCGCACCGCTCGCAGACAACCTTCCGCCACCAGCTCGAGGAACTTGAAGTCCAGCGTCTCAACCGTGTCCGACGGCAAGTGGTAGTGCGGGTTTCGCAGGAAACTGGTGTCGGTGACCATGAGGGCCTGGTAGCCGGCGTCCCAGAACGGACTGTGGTCGCTCAACCGCGTCGCCTGCAAGTACTCACCGTTTCCTTCCACGGCCAACGTCTCCACTGGCAGACCGGGAACCTCGCGCATTCCCGCACTGAAGACGTCCATCAGCGGCAGCGAGCGAGTGTTGCCGATTAGGGCAATGAAATTGGCCGTGTCAGGGTAGCGACCCACCAGCTTCCGCGGCAGCGATTGGCTGCCGGGAGTGTGGTCGCAGTAACCCAGCATTTCCAACGACACCATTCCCGCCAGCGGTCGGTGGTGGCGGCGGTAGGCTCTGGCGTGCGTTTCGGCTCCCAGCATGCCGCACTCTTCCAAGTCGAACACGACTAGCTCCAAGGCCAGCTTTCCTTGCTGGAGCTCGTCCACGGGCGTTCGCCGAGCCACTTCCAGCAGCGTCGCGACAGCGCTGGCGTTGTCGTCGGCCCCCGGTGAGTTGGGCACGGTGTCCAGGTGAGCCCCGAAGCAGAACCAAGGCCGTTGCCGCGGCGGGTTCTGCGGGTGCCGAGCCACCAGGTTGACTCCGGACAGACCGGCCGCGTCGCCCCGAAACGGACAGCGTTCGACCAGCCACCCCGCTTCTTGAAGCTGCTCGGTGACGTAACGCCGAGCCTCTTCCAGTTGGCGGCTTTCGGGGGGTCGAGCTGATTGAGCCAGCACGCGGACGTCGGTCAACAGGCGGTCGCCGTCAACTTCCATTTCGTTCCGGTTCCTCTGTTCCGTCCACGTCCAGTCCGGCAATCATTCGGAACTGCGGGTCGTCTCGCAGCGAGTCGAAATCGGACTCGTCTGGAATCAACCGACGCAACGACCCGTCCAACCGAAGCGCCCGCCCCAGCCACGACAACGCTTCTTCCCGCCGACCGGCCAACGCCAGGTAGCACGACAGGTTGTAAAGAACAATCGACTCCTTCGGGTGGTGCCGGTAAAGCTCCTCCATGGTTCGAATGGCCAAATGGAGCTGGCCCGTTCGTTTGTAGCACCACGCCTTGCCCACTCCAACCGTCAAGTCGTGCGGTTTCAGCTGGTCCGCCCGTTCGTAGGCCTCCAGCGCTTCGTCGTACTGTTCCTTTTGCCGGAGTGCTTCTCCCAGCAGCGTGTAGTACGCCGCCGCGAGCGGCCCTGGGTCCTTGACCCGCCGCAGCTCTCGCAAAGCGAAGTCCGGCAACTCCAGGCTGACGTACCCCTCCGCCGCTCGAAGGTGTCTTCGGCGGCGTTCGTTTTCCGACAAGGCCATGAACGGCTCCTCGTTCGTCCCCGCCTGCGGAGCGGCTCGCACGACGCAAGCCGACTGCCCGAGGGCGACAAACAAGTGCGCTCGACAGGTCCACACGCCGACGACTACGAGCAACGACTCTAGCACAGGACCTTCGACCGGTCCACCGCCGTCCACCGCCAACCGGACCCTCGCTCAGACCCCTGTTGACTTGCCACCGGCCAGCCGCTACGGTTCGCCCGCTCCGACCCCGGAACGCGCTTCGCCGTGTCACGGAAACCGAGTCGCCGGAGTAAGTCAGCGGGCGGGCCGTCGTCCGGCGGAGCACCCGAAATGGCCCAGCGGACTGCACTGCCGACCGCTCGGACGGACGGCTCCGACCGCCGCAACCACGCTAGCGAAGTCTTGTCCTTCGAAAACCGTACTTCCTCACCGACTCTAACCTGTCGGACCAGCCATGCCAGGCCGCTCCATTCTGCCAATGCCCAGCGACCGGTCTCCGGTCAGCTTGCCGTCGAC
This sequence comes from uncultured Planctomycetaceae bacterium, assembly GCA_964428935.1. Taxonomy (GTDB): domain Bacteria; phylum Planctomycetota; class Planctomycetia; order Planctomycetales; family Planctomycetaceae; genus JAADHY01. The sequence goes on from CAYSAG010000341.1 coordinate 3,272, forward strand.
GCGGCACGACCGCGACACGTCGAAACCAACCGGCGTCCGGTCGGTCGTTGTGGCGCTCGCCGGCTCGGCCTGCGTGCTGGCAGCCGCGGTCGGCTTGGCATTGGCAACCAATGGCTGGCTTCGGTCGGCCAGTGCAGACGACCAGACACCACCGGCCAGCGGTTCCGACGCCGGTCCGGCTGTGCAGGTGTTGGTTCTCCGCACCGGACGTGTGCTTCGAGGACGTTTCGAGCCCGTGCCGGGCGGTTACGCGGTCGCCACGCCACACGGCCGAGTGGTCTACCCACAGAGCGACGTGTGGTGCGCCGGACGGTCGCTGCGAGAGGCCTACCGGCAAATGGTTCGGTCGTTCGTGGAGCCCACGCCGGCTCAGCGACTGACGCTCGCCCGGTGGTGTCTGCAGTACGAACTGTACAACGAAGCGGAAAGCCAACTGACGGCCGTCTTGAGCGAGCAACCGGACAACGTGACGGCCAAGGCCATGCTGGAGAAGCTGGCGGCCGTGCTGGGGAAGCAGCCAGAGGTCCCCGAGTCGACGTCTTTCTGGGAACGCTTCGCCGCCGCCGAGCCACCTCAGACACTGGGCGGGTTGCCTCGCCACCTGGCCGCCGAGTACATGCAGAAAATTCAGCCGCTGCTGCTCAACACCTGTGCGACCGGCTCGTGCCACGGGTCGTTCGGTGAGTCTCGCTTTCGGCTGGTTCGGGTCGACCGAAGCCACCGCGTGTTCGCCGAGCGAAACCTGGCGGCCGTGCTTCGCTACGTCGACCGTCGGCGGCCCGAACAGAGCGAACTGCTGCTGCGAGCCATTGACGACCACGCCGCACGCCACGCAAAGCCTCACGTCCCGGCCAAGCGGCTGACGGCGAAACAGCTGCAACGTCTGCGCGAATGGGTGCGGCACGTCGCAGAGCTGCTGCCTCCGGAAGAAGGAGCTCTGTTCCCGGAGCTGCTCCAAGTCCAAGCCACTGCGGCGGACGGAAGTGAACGCGCGGACTGGTTTGGTGCTGGCCGGTCGAGTCCGGACGGTTCTGGCCGCCCAGGCCCCTCGGACAGGCGGGCGCCAGCTCTCCCGCGATGGGGCCCGAAAGCAAACAGACCGCTCGCCGCAACCAACCGCCGGTCCGCAGACAACCGTCCGCAGTCAAAGCGCCTGGACCCGTTCGACCCCGACGTGTTCAACCGCGGACTCGACGCTCCCGCCCGGACTGTCCGCTGACCGCAGAAGTCTCGGCACGCCAGTCGCGGGCACCTTCCAACGAGTGGCCTCTCACCCCTCACGTCCGCCCGCCCCACCGACACGACGTTCCCCCACGCCCAGTGGAATGTTCGTCGGCGAGCGGCAGGTTTGCGGTCAGTCGACCATTTTGTCTTTGTTGAGCCACATCATGCACCACCCGAAGACGGTCACGATTCCGCCCCACCAGATTCCGACGTGCAGGTGGTGCAAAACGACCTGGTTGACAGGCGGGAGCAGGGCGTCCCAAATGCCAGCGCCGAAGACAATGGCCCCCATGACCACTAGCAACCAGCCGACCCAGTACCAAATCGGCCGCATCTTGGCCCGTTCTTCCTGCGGCTGCTCCGGCGCGGCGTCGGCTTCGGCTTCCAAACGTTCCTCACTCATTTCGCACCTCGCTTCGCAGTTGCAGCTGTTCGACGTCTGGTCAGTTTGCAAAGAGCAGTCGACCTGCATGGGCGTAAGCCCAGCGCCATTTGCCTCGAAGAAACGACCGACCGCTTACCACAAAGCCAGGTTCAAGGCGACGAAAATGGCCATTGTTACGACGCCCCAAAACAGCGGCGTCCGGTACCACTCCACTTTCTCTTTTTGTTTGGCCAGGTCGACCAAACCCCAAACCAAACCACGGAGCTCTTCGTCCGACTTCGGCTGCGTAAAGAGACTCACGCCCATGGCCACTCCAAAGGAAATCAGCCACGCCCAAATCGACCGCCAGAAATTGGCCGCCATGAACCCGCTGCCAGCGACCGGCGTAAAGAAGCTCGGGTCTACAAAACCCAGCTGCTGAACGAGAAACATGAGAAACGAAGAGGCACAGCCAATGACCAATCCCCAAAAAGCGCCGTCCGGCGTCATTCGCCGAATGAACATGCCTGG
>CAYSAG010000342.1:0-5376 GCA_964428935.1 uncultured Planctomycetaceae bacterium
GAAAGAGCAGAATTCCCAACAGCCCGAGCAGAAGCAGAACGAGCCACCCGTTGACGGTGGGACTGCGGCGAGTGGCTGGCTGAAACGAGGCCGAGTACTGTGGACCCTCAGACGACATGGGTGCGGCTCCTGTTCCGACGCAACGTCCTTTCTTGTCAGACGCTCCTGTTCCGCCCGCGCGAACTCACCGGCTGGCCCTTGGCGGTCGCTTTCGGTTCGCTCAAGCCAGCCCGGAAGTCTTCTCGGCCAGTTCCCGCACGGCCGCAACGAATCGCACTCGCACCTTCTCGGGCAACTGCTGCATTTCCGCCAGGAAGTCCGGCGTCAAGGTTCGGCTGTACTTTTCCAGGGTGACGGTCATGCGTCGGACCAGCCGAGCGGTCGCGACGGGCGGTTCGGTGGCCACGGCCGTCGAGGCGGCCTGCTGACCGTTTTCGGCCGGTGGCGGCGTCAAGGCGTCCTTGCGGTACGGAGTGTACGCGGCGGCTGGCGTTCGAGCGTCGGGTGAGCTCGGTGAAGGAGCTGCGTCCGACGGGGAGCCCGACTCGGCGGCCGGCTCGGACGGCTGTTTCACTTCGACCACTTCCTCCGGCCCGAACGTCACCACTTCCGGTTCCGACGACTTGGCCGTCAGGTCCTCGCCGTGCTGCAGCCGACGCCAGGCTTTCATTTCGGCCACGGTGGCCTTGTTTTCTTCAGCCCACGCCAGGCACTCCGCCGCGTCGTCCCAGTTCAAGGCGACGTAAAAGTGAGACCACTTGAGCGAGGGGTAAAGGTGAGCGACGTCGGCAAACGTCTCCCACACCCGACGGCGCTGGTAGACCTGGTCCGGGCTGAGGCCGACCAGGGCGGCAAAGTCGGCGTCGGTCCGGCCGCGAGCGTACCGGCGCGTCCACTTGGCCGCACACTCACCGACGACCCAGTTGCACCGACTGACGGCCTCCCGTGCCTTCTCCACCAGCTCCTCTTCCGTCTCGCGCACCTCCAAGTCGACTCCGTCTGCCATTGGGCCAACCACCTTTGCTTGTCTAGACGCTCCACACTCCGTGGCTTGCTCTCACCCGTCTCGCACGCGGAACAAAACAGCGACCGCACGGCGGCGCGAGGCTGCCGGTCGTCCGAAAACCGACCGCGCTCGAGCCCACCGGCCGCGGCGGCGCACCGTGCCGGTTCATGCTAGTTGCCGGAATGCTGAATTGGAAGTTTGTCTGCGCGTGTCCGGGAAGCGGAAAACTGTGCCCCGCGCCGTGTCCGACGCAGCGGACGGCGCGTGCACAGCCGAGGGCTGCAGGGCCGCACGCGGGCGGGGGCTGTCGTCGGCGCGGCAGACCGTGACTCGCTGGCTTTTCGACAACCGGCCCCTGCGGTAGGGTAGAGCTCGGTCCAGGCAGACCTTCCGGGCCGGCGGAAGCTGCCGGTTTCTCGGGAGCCGTTTTGGGGGAAGTCCAGTGGGAGGCACAAGGAATGAAGCGTCTGACCTGTTGGCTTTGCGGCTTGGTCTTGCTGTGGGCGGCCGGGGGGACCGGGCGAGCCGACGAACCGGTCCAGGCCGACTTGCTGCTGAAAGGAGGGACGTTGGTCGACGGAACCGGACGTCCGGCTGTTGTCGGCGACGTGGCGGTCCGCGGAGACCGCATTGTGGCCGTCGGACGGTTTCGCGTGAAGGACGCTCGCTGGGTGCTCGACTGCCGCGGCCTAGTCGTCTCGCCGGGGTTCATTGACCTGCACACCCACTGTGACGGAGAGATTGAAAAGCCCGAGACGCGGGCGAACATCAACTACGTCACGCAGGGGTGCACAACCGTCGTCACGGGCAATTGCGGAGGCGGTCCGGTCGACGTCAAAGCGTTTTACGAAAAAATCGACGCTCGCGGAGCCGGAACGAACGTGGCCCACCTGGTGCCTCAGGGGTCGGTTCGAGGCTTCGTGGTCGGCTCACAGGAGCGGCCGGCAACGGAAAAAGAAATTCGCAAAATGCAGCAGTTGGTCCGACAGGGCATGCTGGACGGAGCGTGGGGAATGTCGACCGGACTGATTTACGTGCCCAGCTCGTACGCCGACACGGACGAATTGGTCCAGCTGGCCCGGGTGGTCGCTCAATTCGGTGGCCTGTACGCTTCGCACATTCGCAACGAGGGCACCAAGCTGTTGGAGGCGGTGGAAGAAGCGTTGACCATTGGACGCCGCGCGGGCGTGCCCGTCCACATTTCCCACTTCAAGTCGAGCGGCCGAGACGCGTGGGGGTTGGTGTTGAAAGCGGCCGACCGAATTGAACAGGCTCGCCGACAGGGCCAGTCCGTCACCGCCGACCAGTACCCGTACACGGCTTCCAGTACGTCGCTGTCGGCCATGCTCGTGCCGACGTGGGCCCGGGCCGGCGGGCTGAAACGGCTGCTGGAGCGTCTGGCCGACCCCACCACGGGCCCGCGAATCCGCAAGGAAATGGCCGAGGAGCTGCAGAAACGCAACGGCGGGGAAAGTCTGCTGGTGGCTCAGTGTCGTCGCCACCCGCAGTGGGTGGGCAAGCGGTTGAGCGAGATTGCGGTTGCCGAGGGAGTGGAGCCGCTGGAAGTGGCGCTGACTATTCTCCGGGACGGCGGTGCGTCCATGGTCAACTTCGGAATGAACGAGCAAGACGTTCGGGCCGTCATGAAACGCCCCTGGGTGGCGACCGCCTCGGACGGCGGTTCGCGTCTTCCCGGGCCGGACCGACCGCACCCGCGCAACTACGGAACCTTTCCGCGAAAGATTGGGCGCTACGCGCTGCGCGAACACGTGTTGTCGCTGGAGCAGGCCGTGCGCAGCGCGACCGGACTCCCCGCCGACATTCTGGGCCTTTCCGACCGCGGCTACCTGCGGTCCGGCTACGCGGCCGACTTGGTTGTGTTCGACCCCGAGCGACTGACTGACCGGGCGACGTTTTCCGACCCGCACCAGTACGCCGAGGGCATTGTCTACGTGTTCGTGAACGGCCGGCCGGCGGTGTTCCGTGGCACTCCGACCGGAGCCCTTGCCGGTCGCGCCCTGCGACACCCGGTCCCAAAGCGGGCCGGTGCGGCACGCAGAGGTCGAACGGAGCCGTCCCAACCGAGCCGGTCGCGGTGAAAGTCGCGGCCAGCACCACAAGACGGCAGCGCCGCGGCGACGGCAAGAAGTCGAGCGACGTCGCGCCGTTTTTTTCGGAACCGGTTGAGGTGCGTCGTTTCGAAGGCGGCCGCCGGCCGGCGGTTCGTCGAAGCCGTTCGGGAGGACCGAACCTGTGCCGGCGGACGTCGGGCCGTCGGTCAGAACGTCAGAATGGTCTGCCAGTACGCGTACGTGACGTCGCCTCGGGCTCGAATGCCGGGAACCTTCTTCACAAACTCGCCGGCGAACAGGTGAGCCACGCCGACCTCGAGCAGCCAGTTGTCCGGAAGAACTTTCCAGCGAATGCGCAGTTCGGGTTGGTGTCCCAGGTAGTTGCCGGACCGGCCTGTGGGGTCGTGGAGGTGGGTCGTCGTCCACTCGTCTCGGCTCGACGCCAGCCAGTAGAACCGGTGGGCGAACATGACCTCGACGTTTTGGGCCGGTTTGAGAATCAGTCGGTAGCCGGGCGAAACCAGGTTGCTGCGTGCGAACAGTCCGTAGAGGCTCGTCGGGCCGAACTCGAAACGGCGAGCTCCGTAGAGCGGGTCGAACCGGTTGTTGTGAGCGTCGTTCGGGTTCCTGTCGCCGCTGGCGTAGTCGAACTGGAACAGAAGTCGCGGGGACCACGGGCTGTCGAAGGTGTAACCGGCGGCAATGTGCTGCAAGTGGGCGAGGTGACGCAAGTCCGTCGTGTCGGTAGAGGCTTTCGACGCGCGGGACCGGCCGACTTGCAGCACCGACTCCCATTCGAAGTCGAACTGCCCGGCTTGCGGCCGCCGGAAGAACCGCACACCGGCGGTGTAGAGACGCCGGTTGCGTGTGGCCAAGTCGGCGCTGTCCGCCTCGCGCAGTCCGAACAGGTAGAGTTCGGTGGCGACTTGCGGCAGCAGGTGCGGCAGCTCGGAGTGGACTCCCCAAAACTGCACGTGGAAGTCTTCGCGGTCGAACTGAACGTCGTTGTCGAGCAGGCTCGCCGGGTCGGACGGCAGCCGGGTGACGGGGAGCACGTAAAAGGCCTGGAGGCGGTCGCCTCGGTCTGTCGTGCGCGCGGCACGCACCCCGGTGAAGTGGTTGGGGGTGTTGCGGAACCGGTTGCGAGCAACCAGCCGGCGACTGCCGACGTCCATTGTGAAGCGGCCGAAACGGACACGGGTCTGACTGCCGTCGTGCAGGACGTCGAGCAACGGGAATTCCACGTACGCCTGCAGCAATTCAAGCGTGTTGACCACGCCCGTGTCGAGAGCCGTCCCGTCGTCGGCCAACTGCTGGCGCGAGTCGAGCAGTTCGGCCGCGAAGTCGGTGGACCCGAAGGTCGCGGTTGCCACCACCCCCGTGCGGAAGACGAAGGCCTGGTCGCTGCCGTTGCCGTCGACGCGGAACTGTCGGTCGAGCGTCTCGTAACGAGTCCGGTGGTGGACGCCCACTCGGAGCCAGTCGCCAGAGTCTGCAGGCTGGCTCAGGCACGAGGTCGACGCGTCGTCGCCCGCCGCTGGCGCGAGTGCAGCGGCACCGACGACCAGAGCCAGGCCGAAGACCAGGAGCCGTACGCGCTTGGCGTTGTTCATGCTGGGAGGCTGTTTTCAAATTGACATGGGACGCAAGAAGCGGTTCTTTGCATAACTGCGCGGGGTAAGCAGTTCATGGCGACGGCGGCGACCTCAGCTCGGGCTCAGCAAATGGGCCCCCGGCCGCCCTCGCCGACGCCTCGCCTTGCCGTGGAAGGGTGACAGGCCGAGGCGACGGCGAGACGAACGAGGCTGGGAGGGCGATCGCCGTAACGTCCTTGCGGGAAACGAACTTCCAAAGCGCGCAATTATGTAATGAGCCCAAAAAAAGCTACGTCTCCGCTGCGAGAGGAGGGCGAACAGAAGGAAATGTTCACCCCAAAGCACGGAGGCGTAGCGATGAAACTCACGAAGTACCCCAGCAGTTTGACCGACGAGCAATGGGCTGTGATCCGGCGGCTTTTGCCGAAACCGTCCAAGCGAGGCCGCAAGCCCATCAACCGTCGGCTCATCATCGACGCCATTTTGTACGTTCTGCGGACCGGCTGTCAATGGCGCGCTCTGCCCAAGGACTTCCCGAACTGGAAGACCGTCTACACCGTCTTCTGGCGTTGGAAGAAACAAGGCGTGTGGCAACGCATCCACGATGCCCTGGTCCGGATGCTCCGAAAGGCTCTGGGCAAGAAGCCCACACCGAGCGTGTGCATTCTGGACAGCCAGAGCGTCAAGACGACGCAAGTGGGTG
>CAYSAG010000343.1:0-5373 GCA_964428935.1 uncultured Planctomycetaceae bacterium
TTTTTTTTCGAAGTGTTCACCGACGCTGCGGCGGCGGAGCGGCTTCGACGCAATGTCGGCTCCACGCCAAACTCGCGCCGCGGGCTTTTCACCGTCGCAAAGCTTTCAGGAAGGCGGCCGTTCGTCCGCCGGTCGGTGGAAAGGTGCGTCGTTGGTCCGAAAGGGGAAAGCCAGTGGGCTCACCCGTCCTTCTGGGGCGGTCTGGTCCCCGCGTGCGTCGGTCTCACGCTCCGTCGTCCAAGCGCAGCGGCCCCTGGTCAACGTGCAGAAACCAATGGTCCAGCACGACGCGGCGGGCAAACCAAGCAGAGGGAAGAAGCCAGCGAGCCGCCAGTTGTACCAGCCGTTCCGGTAGCCAGTCGGAAACCGCCCACGCACGCGGTCGACCGAAGCGTCGCACGACGGCTTCGGCGTAGGGCTGCAGGTGTTCTTCGCCGTAGCGACCGTCCGCTTTCAGAATTGTCTCGGCGGCCAGCAGGCCCGACTCGACTGCCGGCCGAATGCCTTCACCGCTTTGTGGGTACGCCAACCCGGCCGCGTCGCCAACAAGCAGGACGGCGTCCCCCACCAGCTTCGGCACGACCCGCTCGTACAGCTGGTAGGCGTGTCCGTGAAAACGCGGCAGCTCGACCGGCACGCCGCGCCCGCGCCGCAAGAACTCACAGAACCGTTCGACGTGCTCCGACAGCCGCTCGTGCCGAACCCGCCCCAGGCCGACGTTGAGAAAGTCGCCCTTTCGCACGCACCAGCCGTAGCCTTGCAAGTCCGGGCAGAAGAAGATTTCCGGCACGGCCGGGTCGGTCGGTAGGTCCTCAAGCTGCTCGCCGGGCACACGGAACTCCACTTCCTGCGCCGCGACGACCGAAGCGGCTGGCGACCGGCGAGCTCCCAGCAGTCGAGCGACCGGGCAAAAGTGACCGCCCGCCCCGACCAGCACCTTTGCCCGAAACCGACCGTTGACCACCCAGCCGTCCGACGTTCGCTCGAGCTGCCGGACGGCCGTCTCCTGAAAGCACGGCACACCGCTCCGCTGACCCAAGTAGTCGTCGAACTCGCAGCGACGAATGCCGTAGCTGACCGTCCGACCGTAGGGGACCACCGTGTCGGCGCCGTCAATCAGACCGACACGAAAGCCTGTAAACGGCTGGAGAGTTCGCCCGCCGGCCCGGTAGTCGTCCAAGTCCAACTGCAAGCAGTCGACTACGGCCGGAGTAATCCAGCCGGCGCACACTTTGTCGCGCGGAAAGCGGCTTTTGTCGACCAGCGCGACGCTCAGCCCGGCCCGCTTCAGCCGCCAGGCACAGCTCGCCCCCGCCGGCCCCGCCCCCACAATCAACACGTCGTAGTTCAGCACTCTTCGCCCCGGTTCGCCTACTCAGCTCGGTAAAGATGCTCCCGCGTCCACGGAATGTTGTTGTTCTGCGGGTGAGCGAACACGACTTGGAACAACTGCAGCGTGCCGGCCCGGAAAGCGGCAATCGACGCGGACAAGTACAACCGCCACATGCGAACGAAGCGGTCGTCGAACATGTCGCGAATGAACTCGACGTGGTCTTCAAACCGGGCGAGCCAATGCTCGAGCGTCCGGGCGTAGTGCAGTCGGAGGTTCTCGACGTCCAGCACCGAGAACTCCCAGCCCTCGAAAATGTCGGCCATTTGACGAAGGCTAGGCGGGTGTCCGCCCGGAAAGATTCGACGAGCCACCCAGGCGTTGATTGGGTAGGCCACGTTGCGACCAATGGAATGAATCAGGCCCAAGCCGTCCGGCTTCAAGCAACGGTGAATGACGTCGCCGAGCAACCGGTAGTTTTCGGGCCCCACGTGCTCCAGCATGCCCACAGACACGAACTTGTCGTACGTGCCTTTGATGTTTCGCCAATCGTCTTCAATGAATTCCACTCGGTCGTCCAAGCCTTCGGCCTTCGCTCGCTCGCGTGCGTACGCGACCTGCTCGCGCGAAATGTTGTAAGCCTTGACGACGGCTCCGTACTTGCGAGCCATGTGCAGAGCCAACGCGCCCCAGCCACAACCGGCTTCGACCACGTGGTCCCCCGGACGCAGGCAGACCTTCCGACACACGTGGTCCATTTTGGCCACTTGCGCCTCTTCCAGCGAGCAGTCCGGTCGCGGGAAGTAAGCGCAGGTGTAGACCATTTGCTCGTCCAGCCACAGCTTGTAGAAGTCGTTGCCCAAGTCGTAGTGGTGGTAAACGTTGTCCCGTGACCGCGACAGCGTGTTGCGTTGAATCCACCGGCGGACACGCCGCAACGTCCGCGTGAGCGGGTTCGACGCGCTGCGAGGCACAATTCGGTGAACGGCCTCCAAGAAGTCGACCAGTCCTCCCTCGACCTGAAGTCGTCCGTCGCTGAAAAGCTCGCCGAACTGCAAGTCCGGGTCGTAGGCCAACAGCCACAAGGCCGCCCGGTCTGCCAGCCGAACGCGAAACCGCGGTTCCGTCGCCGTCCTCAGCTCCTCGCCGTTCCACAGCACCACTGAAACCGGCAGCTGCGCAAAGGCGTCGACCATTCGTCGAGCGAGCCACCGGTCGGCCGCCGTGACCCGTCCGGCCTGCTCCGACAACGTCGGTTCCTGCTGCACAGGCAAGTCGGGCGTCACGGAAGACGGCTGTTGGAGCTCGGGCGAGGTGACCTTCTGGCGCGCGTCGGACCGTTCCAAATCGACGTTCAGGTCGCTCATGACGTCTCCTCCTCCAACCACGTCGCCGCAAACCTGTGCCGGCCGACAGCCGTTCGCCCCATTCGATGCTGGAGGCCGCACGCGACCGCGGTGTGCAGAGCCTCCAGACGCTGCCGACCCCCGCAGTCACTTGCCACTATTATGCCGCCCCACCAAGGGGTTGCAAACAGGAGGACGGCGCTGATGAATGTCGGCCGCTGCAGTTTTGGCAGTCGGGGCCGTAAGAGGTTCCTGGTCAGCAAACTTTGCGCCGACTCACGAGTTTCGGCCTACCGCCCCGTTTGCCAGACTTCGCCGCGACGCAAGCCCCCGCGGCCCAGTCTGCCGTCGCCAAGCGGCGACGCGCAGTGGACGTAGCCGAATCTTGTCCCACTTGCCCTTCCGGCGCCGATTGCCCCGGCTCACCAAACTCCCCGGCCAGCCCGGGTTAATTCAGTTGCCCAGATGTTCACCGGCCGGCCGGACTGCCGGTTCCGCCGGCTGCAGCAGCCGCCGGAATTCGTCCACCGAGACCTCGTGCCGCTGTCGCTTCACAAAGTAACACACCCGCCCGTACCCGGCCTGCTCGACCAAGTCCAGCGCCTCGTGGAACAGCTCGCCCACGCGCTCCGGCGTGTGAGCGTCGGAACCAATGACAACCGGAATCTGCCTGACCTGCATTTCCCGAAGCATGGCCGGAAACGGATTCATTTCGGGGTACGGCTTGTGCACGCCCGACGTGTTCACTTCCAGAGCCACACCGGTCGCCGCGACGCGGTCCAACGCCCGTCGAATGTCGTCCATCAGCTGCTCCGGGTGCCAACTGGGCGGGTCGACAATTTTCACAATGTCCGGGTGCGCCAGGCACTCGAACAGCCCGGTCTCGGCCGAATCACCCAACAGACGAAAGTAGGTCTGGTAGAAAGCTCGTGGGTCGCTCGGGTCCGCCAACTGCCGAAACTCCGCCAACTGCGGGTGCACGGAACCAATGACGTAGTCGAAAGGCCAAGAGCTCAGCTGCCGCTCCAACCACGCTTCGTACCCTGGGAAGTAGTCCGCCTCCAGCCCCAGCCGCACGTCCAGACGACCGGCGAACGCATCGGCCGCACGCTGAACCATTTCGACGTACTGGCTCAACTGGTCTGGTGCCATTCGGACGCCGCTGGCAAAGCCGTCCGGCATTGGATTGTGACACGTGACCACCAGTCCGCGCAGGCCGCGTCGCAACGCGACGTCGGCGTACTGTTCCGGCTCGCCGACGGCGTGCTTACAAAGCGGCGTGTGGACGTGGGTTTCGTACATTCGACCGTCGCCGATTCTTGCGTGCTGTCCTGCTTCCAAACAGCGAGACGAGACTGTTCGCGGAAAGCCCGGGCCCCAATGCTGCACGAGCCGCTCGGCAGGTGTGCCTGTCCGGCTGGCTTGTCGCGCGTCGGGGTAGAGCCGCTGCCAAAACCCGGCGTTCACTCAGACCGCCGACTCGCCGGCGCCGCCTCCAACAGCGAAGCGAACCACGGTCCGGCAGCGACTGCTCGGCCTCAAACCGAGAACACGAGACTGCGTTCGGCCGGCGAGCTCACAACCGCACTCGGCTCCCGAACCTGGGCCGCCAATTCTAGCGGTCCGACTCCATGTGCCAAGGCTCGACCTTCGCGCGGCGTGGACTTCTCGACCGTCCGGCAAGCACACCGCGTACGTTCGAAGACAGCGACCACCGACGAGCCGAACGGGTCGCCCGCGTCCCTTGCGGCGCAGCGAGCTTTCGTCCGGCCGTTCGCTTTGCGGCGCAGGGTCTCGGGCCGAATGCCGGCTCGTCGGCGAAAGGCCGTCGCTGGCACTGGGGCCGGCCAGCACGGACCGTTCGACGACCTCACCGGTTGACCGGCCAAATTCGCGTCAGAAGGAGCAAGCAAAGGAGCCCGAACGCAGCGTCGAGGAAAAACTGTGATTGTTTACCGCGCTGAAACCGGGAGGAGGAGTGGGTTTGGGGAGGTGAGCCGGTCGTGGAGGAAGCGGTTGGGGGAGAGGCCGCGTTGGACGCACACTCGTGCGGTGCCGGCTCGAACGCCGACAGCCAACAACAAGCCGGAGCGGAGGTCGAGGTCTCTCGCCCGTCGACTCCCAAAAGTTTGGTTCCGAGCCACGTCCGGTTGCCGCCCCACACCTTCCGGTTCACCACCGCCGGACGAAGCCACCATTCCGCCTCCCCGTGGGCGCCTCAAGCCGTCGATCGTACAACCCAATCTGGCGGAGCGAACGCCCGGTCGCCTCGGTCGAACTCCACGCCGTCCAGCCAGCGGGCTCTGCACGTGTCCGAGAAGGTCCGCCTCGGCGCGGTCGAACGGCCGTGTCCTTCAAGGTGCTGGAACAAGACAAAAATTGAGGCCAACCCGCTCGCTGTCTGCGTACCGCTTCCGCCGTCCCACCAAACACTGCCTCAACTGCTCGCCCTGCTCACGCAGCTGCTCCGCCGAGACCTCGCCCCGCAGCCAACGGTCCCGCCACCGGAGCCCCTCTTGCAACAGCCGTTTCACCCCGCGCGCAAACCGAGCGGCTCCGGGTGGCAATGACGCAATCAGCTCCCGGCACCGGAAGGCCCCGCTCTGTGGTGGCCGCTTCCGGACGCGAGAGACCGCGTCCCTCCGGAGGGCCACGCTCTGTCGTGGCCGCCCCCGGAGGGCCACGCTCCGTCGTGGC
>CAYSAG010000344.1:0-5315 GCA_964428935.1 uncultured Planctomycetaceae bacterium
GTTTTTGCCGGGTTACCGGGAGCAGAACGCCCCGCAGCGGTCGGAAGCGCCCGTCGAAGCGGAGGGCGGGGAGCCGGGGGCCGAGGCCGCGTCTGAGCCACCGGCTGCGACAACGTCGAACGGCCAAGCCCACAAGCGGAACGGCGACCGGTCGGCTGCGGAGGAAACGACGCACGGAACGTCGAAGGTGTCGGACCGGAGCCAACAATTTGCCGAGTTCCAGTCGGACGCTCCCCCCTGTGACAACTGCGGAGCGATTACCGTGCGGAATGGCAACTGCTACTTGTGCCACAACTGCGGTGCGAGCATGGGCTGCAGTTGAGGCAAAATCCGCTGCGGCCTGAGGATGTGAGCACGACACGTCGAGCCCCGGTCGGGTCTGCTGGCCGGGGCTTTTGATTTGCGCGGAGCCAAGTTGCTCGAAACGGGCCGTGTTGGGCCGGGCTGACAGCCGCCGAGCCGGTTGCTCGGCGGAAGGTGACACAGCGCAGAGGACGCGGTCGAGGAAAAACGGGAAAGCTTTACCGGTCGTGCGGGACGGGCGCTGGTTCTAGCGGTTGACCGGCTTGGAAAAAGTTTTGCAGCAGTCGGCCGCGGTCTGGCTATGCTGGTTGTAGGGGTTTTGTGAGGTCGATCGGCATTGCGCGAGGTCAGTGTTTGCGAAGCCGACGAGTCGTGTGAATTTCGCGGGGGAGACAGGCTGATAATGACGGTCAGAACGGTGGGCTGCGCCGCGAGGGCGAAGAGGCTTGCGTTTCGGAATTGATCGGGACGGCGGCTCGGCAAAGCGGGCAGGTTGGGGGGCGTTCGCCGTCGCCCACGTCCTCTGGCCAACGGCCCACGAAGTTCATGGAAGGCCAATACACTGCTGCGAAAGGTTTGAAGGGGGAATCGCAATGAAACTGACACCGTGGTTGCGCGGATTGCAAAAGCGGCTGTCCGGCAGTCCGAAGCGTCGTCAGCGTGCCGTTCGTGCTCAAACGGCGGAAGTCCTGGAAGACAAAACGCTGCTTTCGGTTACCACGTCGTTTTTTGCGGCGACGGGGGAGCTTCAGATCATCTCGGACGCCGGCGACGCAATCACGGTGCGTGACAACGCTGGGAACGTGGAGATTCTGGTCAACGGGACTCCCGACGGCAGCCTTCCTCCCATTGCCAGCAGCAGTGTGAAATCCTTGTTCATTCAGGGAGGAGACGACCCGAACGCCATTGACATCAGCTCGGTCGACTCCAGCGCCTTCTCGGCCCTGACGAGCATCGACGTGCGGGGCGGTGACGGCGACGACACCTTGCTCGGCAGCCCGCTCGACGACACTCTGCGCGGTCAGGACGGCAACGACGTCATCGTGACGGGCGCAGGTGACAACTACGTGGAGGGAGGCGACGGCAACGACACGATCACGGCGGACGCGGGCGGCGACACGCTGGATGGCGGCGACGGCAACGACGTGATCGACGCCCTCAGCGGTGACGACAGCATCCTGGGTGGGAACGGCCAAGACACCATTGACGCCGGAATGGGCAACGACACGGTGTCGGCCCAGGACGGACAGGACAGCGTCGACGCGGGGGCGGGCGACGACAGCGTCGACGGCGGACACGGCCTGGACACCCTGGACGGCGGCTCCGGGAACGACTTCCTGGTCGGCGGCACCGGGCCGTCCGATCCGGATTCGATGATCGGCGGAACCGGTGACGACTCACTTTTCGGCGGCTCCGGCGACGACACGCTGGACGGCGGCGACGGCAACGACGTGCTCTACGGCAACAGCCAGGACGACAGCATCCTGGGCGGTGACGGTGACGACTTGGTGAATGCCGGGTTCGGCGACGACACTGTCGACGCCGAGGCTGGCGCGGACAGCGTCTTCGGCAGTGCCGGACGCGACTCACTGGTCGGCGGCGCGGGCAACGACTACGTCGACGGACAGGGCAGCTCCGACACGGTCGACGGTGGCAGCGGCAACGACACGGTTCGCGGAGGCAACTCGGTCGGCGCCGACTCGTTGTTCGGCAACGTGGGCGACGACTTGGTCGTCGGCAGTCTGGGCAACGACACGCTGGACGGCGGCGACGGAGCAGACAGCCTGTTCGGCAACGCGGGGACCGACTCGTTGCTGGGTGGTGACGGCGACGACGTGCTCCGCGGACAAGGCGGCGCCGACACGCTCAACGGCGGCTCGGGTGTCGACACGCTGCAGTGGCGAGCTGGCGACAGCAACGACGTGTTCCTGACCGACGACTTGGTGGACGTCGCCGAAGCGCTGGGCGACAACACGGCGAACGCGTTCACGGTCGCTCAGAACTCGGCTAGCGAATTGACCATCAGCGACGGCAGTCGGACGCTTCGGATCGGCCCGGGCTTCGCCCAAGTGTCGCTGAACGCCGGAGGGGGCGACGACGCCATTGCCATCTTCGACATCAACAACGTGACGGCCGTGCCGTTGACGATCAACGGCGAAGCTGGCAGCGACATCATCTCGGCGGCCGGTGCGAACATCGGCAACGTCCGGCTCTTGATTGACGGCGGTTACGGCAACGACACGCTAACCGGCAGCGCCGGCGGCGATACGATTCGCGGCTCGGGCGACGACGACTCGATCCTGGGCGACGCCGGCAACGACACGATCGAGGGCGGCGATGGCAACGACACGATCGACGGCCAGTCCGGCCAAGACAGCGTGGACGGCGGAGCCGGCAACGACGAAATCTCCGGCGGTGCCGACAACGACACGCTGGCCGGCGGTGACGGTAACGACTGGATCGACGGCGGCAACGACGACGACTCCATTCTCGGCAACGCCGGCGACGACACGCTGAGCGGTGGTCCCGACTTCGGCAAAGACACGCTCCGCGGCGGCATCGGTGTCGACTACATCTTCGGCGGTTCGGGCAATGACGACATCGATGGCGGCGACGGCAACGACTACCTGAAGGGACACGGCGGACACGACACCGTCCGCGGCGGTGACGGCGACGACTCCATCTTCGGCGGCGTCGGCAACGACGACCTGATCGGCGGCGACGGCAACGATTACATCGACGCCAGCAGCGGAACCGACGCTTGGTCGAACCGGGTCAACGGCGGTGACGGCGACGACTTCATCATCGGCGGCTTCGGCGACGAGACGCTGCTCGGCGGCGACGGAAATGACCAGCTGTTCGGCAACGTTGGTGACGACGTCGTCCTGGGCGGTGACGGCGACGACTACGTGACTGGCAACGCCGGCAACGATACAGTCGCCGGAAATCAGGGCAACGACACCGTCGTCGGCTCGGCCGGCGAAATCGACGAAAGCTTCACATTGCCGAACGACGTCCTGAGCGACCTCGACGCCATCTAGTTCCGGCCGCCCGGCCGTCGCCATGACCGAAAGGACAGACCGGAACGAGGACGGCGGACGAACGTCCCGTCCCCGGCCGGGACGGCCTCGTCGGAGCGGCATCTTGAATCCGCAGCGGTTCGGAATCCTTGGCTTCGGCGCCCGGCGAAGGTCGAGCGGCTTGAGCCGGGCAGGCTGGCGGCCAAGGATTTTTTTCTGCCGGGCTGGCCCGCTGACACGGTGTTGCGCGTGCCGGAGCGGTGGCTCGGCCCGCTTGCCTCTGCGGCGAGCGCCGCTTGCTGTACACGGGCCGAACGAGAACGGTTCGCCCGAATTGAGTCCCTCCGGGCGGCCACCTATACTGCGCGGCATGAAACGGCGAATCGCTCAACTCCCCCTTCACACCGGGAAAGCTCCGCCGTGGCTGTTCCGACGCATGGTGCGGCTGGCCGGAGCCGTGACGATGGCCGTGGTCGAAGAGTACGGCCCGGAGGAAATGCTGCATCGGCTGGCCGACCCATGGTGGTTCCAAGCGTTCGGTTGCGTCCTCGGTTTCGACTGGCACAGCTCCGGCCTGACGACCGTCACTTGCGGCGCGCTGAAGGAGGCGTTCAAGCTGTTCGGGGACGACTTGGGGATTCTGGTGGCGGGCGGCAAGGGGGCCGCCAGCCGAAAGACGCCGCAAGAAATCGACGCGCAAGCCGAACGGCTCGGTTTGTCGACCGGCGAGCGACTGATTTACGCGTCCCGCATGTGCGCCAAGGTCGACTCGGCAGCCGTTCAGGACGGCTTCCAGCTCTACCACCACGCGTTCTTTTTCACCCCGAACGGCGACTGGTGTGTGATCCAGCAAGGCATGGACGCCGACGCTCGTCTGGCCAGACGCTACCACTGGTTGGCGTCGCGTCTGGAGAGTTTCGTCTGCGAGCCGCACGCGGCCGTGCAGGATTTGGCTGCCGTCCGACGGGAAAAACGGGCCGGCGGACAGCGGACTCTGCTGAACATGGTTGCCGGCGAAGCGGAAGCCAGTCGGCGGGGCAGCGTCGAGCTGGTGCGGGAGCGGCCGGACTGGCTGCTACGGCAGGTTCAGGCGATCACCGAAGGTCCGACGCTCTTCGCGCCGGCCAGACATCGCGTAACGGCGGCGGACGTCAACCTGCCGCGTCTGCGCCGGATCCTCATGCAGGTCCACGAGCAGCAGCCGCGGGACTTCGAGCACCTGCTCGGCACGGCAGGCGTCGGCGCGGCAACGGTCCGCAGCCTAGCATTGCTGGCCGAGCTGATCTACGACGCTCCGCGTTGCACGCGGGATCCGACCGAACCTCGCGCGACGAAAGGCGGCTCGCCGTGTCTCGCCGGCGGTTCTTCGCAACGCCCGAGCAAGGACCTGCGGTGCTGGGCAGACTACTCTTACGCTCACGGTGGCAAAGACGGCACGCCGTTTCCGGTCGACCGCCGCACTTACGACCAATCCATTGAGGTCCTGACGGAAGCGGTGCGTCGGGCTCGAATGGGACAAAACGAGAAAGTCGAGGCACTGAAACGGCTGGCACGCCTGACCGGACAGCGGTAGCCCGGTCGCGAAACGGCAGGCTCGGCAGCGGGGCGGCACGACGCGTTTGGGCTCGGCGGCCAGTCGACTCAGGCGGGTCAGCAGCCCTCGCCGGCGGGTTGCTCGGAAAGAAAAAGGGGCAAGTCGTCGTCGGGGGCGAGAGCTTCGGGACGACGGGGAACCTTTCGGAAGCCGGCGAGCGTCCTACTCGGCGGTTTCGGTTTCCGGGAACCGTCGAGCCAATTGCGCCGCAGCGAAGAATCGATCGCGAACGGTCGTGTTGACGGCCCGATTTGGTCGTACAATTGTCTTAGTTGTCGCAACGGGTACGGCGGCCCCGGGGCCGAGCCGGTTTGTGGTTGACCGGGTTGGGGAGGCTGTGATAAGTTACCGTCAGGTCTGGGCTTATCTGGACGGGGAGTATAATTATGAGGAAATGC
>CAYSAG010000345.1:0-5273 GCA_964428935.1 uncultured Planctomycetaceae bacterium
GGGCAGCGGGAAAAACATCAGCCCCAAACTGCCGAAGAAGCGTCGCAAGAAAGTGAGAACCAGCCCCTTCGGAGGTTGCTGCTCGTTCATCTACCAATCCTCCCGCTCTACGTGGCTCAATCTACCCGACCCGAAAGCGGCCTGCTGTCTGCTCAGCGCCGTCCGAACGCACTTTCGAAGCGCATTTTCCGCTCGCTCTTGACGAAAGGACACCACGACAGGCTTCCGTCGCCGTTGGGCGCCGCCGTGCCGGTTGCGCCGACGGCGGCTCCCCATTCGCCTTTCCAGCCTGCAGGCACATTCTCGGCGCGAAGGCTTGACAGCAATTCTGGTAGCCTGTTTAACCGAACGCAAGCGTGAAACCGGACGGGCCACTCGGGTGGCCCGATTTGCCAAACCTGCTTGAGAGGGTCTTGGGGAGTTTCGCTGCCCGAGCACGATTCATTTCCGGGGCTGTTTTGGCTTGCCGGTTTGTTTGGCCGGCTTTTGCAACTCAGGTCGCCCCCATGCCGCTGGCTGTTGTTGGACTGGACATTGGAGGCGCGAACGTCAAGGCGGCCCACTCGGACGGAGTGGCTCGCACGCGGCCGTTCGCTTTGTGGCGGCGACCGGAGCGGCTGCCGGAAGTCCTGCGCGACACATTGGCCTCGCTTCCGCCGTTCGACCTGCTGGCCGTGACCATGACGGCCGAGCTGGCTGACTGCTACGCGACCAAGGCCGAGGGCGTCGTCTGCGTGTTGGAGGCTGTGGAGCGAACGGCCGCCGGACGGCCGGTGCAGGTGTGGCAGACCGGGGCGGAGTTCGTACCGGTGAACGTCGCCAAGGACATTCCTCAATTGGTGGCGGCTGCGAACTGGCACGCGTTGGCCACTTTCGTTGGCCGACTGGTGCCGCACGGGCCGTCGTTGTTGCTCGACGTCGGCTCGACCACCACCGACCTCGTCCCGCTGCAGGACGGTCTGCCCGTGCCGGCCGGCCTGACGGACAAGGACCGGCTGCTGTCGGGCGAGCTGGTCTACACGGGAGCCCGTCGGACGCCCGTCTGCGCTGTGGTCGACGTCCTGCCGCTCGGGGACAGGCTCTGTCCGGTGGCGGCCGAGCTGTTCGCGACGACGTTGGACGTGTACTTGCTGTTGGGCGACGTTCCGGAGCGGCCCGAGGACAACGACACGGCCGACGGACGTCCGGCCACGCGGCCGTTCGCTCACGGACGACTCGCTCGCATGCTCTGCTGCGACGGCACCGAACTGCCGCTCCAGACGACGGTCCAAATGGCCCAGTTCGTCGCTCGACGGCAATTGGAGCGGCTGGTCGAGGCGGCTCGGTCGGTCCTTCGGCGGCTGCCCGGTTCACCGCAGACGGTCCTGGTTTCGGGCAGCGGCGAGTTTCTGGCTCGACGGGTCGTCGACGGCCTTCCCGAGCTGGCAGGGGCCGAACGGGTTTCGCTGCGGCAGTGTTTCAGCCCCGAGGTGTCCGAGGCGGCCTGTGCGTTTGCCGTCGCTCGGCTGGCGTGCGAGCGGCTGGACGGGTTCGTGTGACCGGTGCTGCTCGTCCGGACCTCGTCGCAGTTCGCAAGAGGCTTTGAAGGCGTCCGCGTTTTCTCGGCACCTGGGCGTCTTGCAGTCGTCGGAGCGTGCGTTGCTGGCCGCGCCTCGAGACAGACGTTCGTGGCGGCCACGACGGAGCGTGGCCCACCAATTCCCGGACACCCTCAAGAGACTTCCGGAGCCGGTGGCAGCCGCAGGCGGCCGGACCGGCAGAGCGAGTTCCCAGGCCGACACCCGGAGTCCGGCGTCCGCTCGCGGCGGCCCGCGCCCCGCTTTTTCCCGCTCGGTTGAACCGCCGTCGTCGACGTGGGTAAGTTGGCTGCGGCCCGAAGGGCTCGGACCGGCCGAGCGGCCGAGACTTCGGCGTCTCGGTCGCGGGGAGACGTCGCGGCGAAGGCCTCCGACGTCGGCACGGCAGAAGCGCACACAAAGCTGCACGCAAAAGGGTCTTTGGCTTCAGGAAAGGCTGCCCGTGGGCTCGAAACTGGCGGCAATCGACTACGTCGTCTTGACGGCGTACCTGCTGGGGACGCTGGCGCTGGGGCTGTGGATTGGTCGTCGAGTGCGTACCCAGAGCGACTACTTCCTGGCGGGACGGCGTCTGCCGTGGTGGGCCATTGGTCTGTCGCTGGTCGCGACGGACATTGGCGGGACGGACATCATTGGGGTCGGCGGCGCAGCGTACAGCTACGGTCTGGCGGTTGGCAATTTCGAGTGGATTGGCTGCGTGCCGGCCATGATTGTGGCGGCCTTCGTGTTCGTGCCGTTCTTCTGGCGGATTGGGATTTACACCATTCCGGAGTACATGGAGCGGCGTTACAACGTGGGCATGAGGTTGGCTTTGGCCGGCTGCTGGCTGGTGTTCATGGCTTGCAACTTGGGAGTCATGTTGCTGGCGTCGGCCAAAATGATGTCCGTGCTGTTTGGCTGGGACACGGCGGTGTGCATTTGGGTGACGGCCGCGTTTGTCGGACTTTACACGGTTGCCGGCGGACTGGCGGCTGTGGTGTACACCGACGCTTTGCAATGCACGGTCATGATTCTTGGGTGTTTGTTGGTCGTGGTGCTGGGGTTGGCGGACGTGGGCGGACTGAGGGGTCTGCACGAGCGAGTGCTGTTGCACCAGCAGAGGCTGGCGGCTGTGTCGGCGCAGGAGGCGGCGGAGCGGTCGGCGTCGTCTTCGACTGTCTCGGACGACGCTCCGGCCGACGGCGCTCACGCTCCGGCCGACCTCACTGACTCCGCAGGACCGGCTCACGCTGAGCGCGCTCGACCTGCCGCCCCCACCCACGCCGACTCCGCTCCCACCGACGCCGCTCACGCTGCCAAACCGAGTCAGACCCAGCCGGCTCTCACCGCCGACGCCGCTCACCCCACCGACCACATTTCGCTCGTTCTTCCCGTCGACACCGACTCGCCGTTTCCTTGGACCGGCATTCTGCTTGGGCTGGCCTTCGTGCTCAGCCCGGCCTACTGGATTGGAAACCAAGCCATTGTGCAGCGGTCTTTGGGAGCGAAGAGCGAATTCGAGGCCAAGGCGGCGTACGTGTGGGGGGCGGTGCTGAAGAACCTCATTCCTTTTCTCATTGCCGTGCCGGGTTTGATTGCCTTTGCCCGGTACTCCAGCCTGCCGGACGGTGACCAGGCGTTTCCGCGTTTGGTCGCCGACTTGTTGCCGGTGGGGTGTCGGGGCGTTTTTCTGGCCGCGTTCTTGGCCGCGTTGATGTCCAGCGTCGACTCGTACCTCAACTCGGCCTCGGTCATTGTGACCAGCGACTTCTACCGACGGCTGGCTCGGCCCGAGGCGGCGGACCGGCACCTTTTGTTGGTCGGACGACTGGTGACCGTCGGTCTGGTTTTTTGGGCGGTGTGGTTTGCGTTTTTCCTGACCGGTCGCAGCGAAGGCATTTACACCATTTTTCAGACGCTCATGTCGTTCTTCCAAGGGCCGGCCTTGGCCGTGCTGCTTCTGGGGCTGCTGTGGCGACGGGCGAACGGTCGAGCGGCGTTGACCGGGTTCCTGTTGGGGCTGGGCTGTTCGGTCGGGCTGTTCACGCTCAGCCAGCCGGCCGTGTACCACGCTTTGGGTTGGCGGCCGCTGTTTCAGATTGACGAGCCGTTCCTGTACTACTCGGTCTGGGCCTTCTTGGTGACGTTGAGCGTGACGGTGGCGGTGAGCTGGCTGACGCGGCCAGAAGGCGACGAGAAACTGAAGTACCTGGTGTACGCGGCGAAGAAACAGGCACAACAATGACACCTCTGCACAGGGTCGGCGACTTCTTGCGAAACCTGCTCTTGCTGGTGCCGCTGTGGGCGGTAAAGTGTCTTTTTCTGGCCGTGCCGGTGACGCTGTTGGTTTGGGTCCTGTGGTTGCCGCGCGAGCAGACGACGCCTCCGGACGACTCGGGCACGTGGACAGCCAATCTGAAGGTCGGTGCGGCTCTGGCCTTGTTGGCTCAAATTGTCATTTACGCCCTGCTGGGCTGAGCGGCCGCTGGTGGCAAGAGCGTCGGGTCGAGCCGCGTCGGCCGGTGGCTCGTGACTGGTCGGTGAGGCTGGGCACGGCGGCGAAGTCCAACGAGCGGGCGTGAGGGGCCGAAGCGCGTCGGCCGCTGCAGGCTCCGGCCGGCCAGAGCGTGTCGAAGCCGAACCGGACACGGACCGGGCCGGCCTTGTGCTGCGTCAGCGTGGTTGCTTGCGTTGCGTCAGCGTGGTTGAGCGTCGCGGGGGCACGGGTCGCCCGCTTTGCAGCGGCGGGACGGACGGGCCGTCTGACCGCGGTCAGCTGTCGGCTCTGCTACAACCGGTCGCTCGTCCCAGTCAGTCCGGTCAGTCGCCTCAGCCGACCGCCAATGCCGGACGCGGAAAGGCTCGCACAGGAGCGTCGAACGCCCATGTTCGTTTTCGTCGTCGCTTGTTTCGGAACCGCTTTCGTCGTCTCGCTGCTGTCGACCCGGCTCATGTTGAGGCTGGCTCCCGCGCTGGGACTGCTCGACCACCCGGCCGAACGGAAAGTGCACACCGCGCCGACCCCTCTGGGCGGCGGACTGGCCGTGTGGGTGGCGGTGGTCCTTCCGTTGGGACTGGCCCACCTGACGGCGTGGTTGGTCGTCCGCGGCGTGGTGCCGTCTGAGTGGCTGCCGGCCACCTTGTCGCCGCACCTGGACGGCGTGCTCTACCGAGCTCCTCTCTTGTGGTCCGTTCTGGCCGGCGGCACCGTGCTGACGGTCATGGGACTGATTGACGACGTCCGGAACCTGCCGTGGTGGCCGCGACTGGTCGTGCAATTGCTGGTTGCGGTGGCGTTGGTCGTCGGAGCGGGAGTGCGAGCCACGGTGTTCGTCCCGTGGCCGTGGGTGGGTGACGCGGTCTCGGTCCTGTGGATTCTGGTCCTCGTCAATTCGTTCAACTTCCTGGACAACATGGACGCCCTGTCCGGCGGAATTGGGCTGATTGTCTCGGTGCTGTTCGCCACAATCATGCTGACCTGCTCGGCTCAGCCGCACTGGTTCGTGGCGGGTGTGCTGCTGGTGCTGGCCGGAGCTTTGGCGGGCTTTCTGTGGTTCAACTGGCCGCCCGCTCGCATTTTCATGGGCGACGCCGGCAGCTACTTTGTGGGACTCATGGTCGCAGCAGCGACGCTGCGGGGAACGGTTTACGAGTTCGAGTCGACGGGCGGGCGAAACCAGCACGGTAGTTGTGCGCCCCTGTGCGGGCTGGCCGCTC
>CAYSAG010000346.1:0-5270 GCA_964428935.1 uncultured Planctomycetaceae bacterium
GCACACTGCGTCGTTCCCGCTGGCTCACCGCGACGTGTCGAGACGGCGGGCCGGCTCCGAGCTGCTCGCCGGACGGCCAGCGACTGGAAACACCAGGACTGCTTGCTTCGGCAATGCCTTGGCCGGTTCGGTGGGCACGGGGTCTTGAGTGCGTGTCGCCGTCCCGTCCGTGCGGTCCAGCTGGTGCGGCCGGCTCGCGTTGGGCCACCGGTTTGGCCCCGGCGTGGCGAGCGCTCCAACCAGACTGTCCGGGCAAATCGGGCAACGGAAAGGCGCACGTGTCTCCTTCGCCTCGAGCCGGAGTCGGGCTGTCCGGCGGACGTCAGCAGCCGACCAGCACTCACTGCACGGCAGGAGCGGCGACGCGGATGGCTCACGCCGCCGTGCACCGGCGAAGCCACCGAGCGGAACGGGAAGGGAAACGAGGAAGCAATGAACATTCTGCAGGAGCTGACACGACGCTTTCGTAAACCGCTGAGCCAACTGGTGGACGACCCGGAACCCTACTTGGCCATGATTCGCCGGACGCAGAACGACCGGTTCGGTGACTACCAAGCCAATCTGGCCATGCCGCTGGCCAAGCGTTTGGGACGTCCGGCGCCGGAGCTGGCTCGCGAAGTGGCCGACGCGGTCGACTTGGCCGACCTGTGCGAACCGCCCGAGGTGGCCGGGCCCGGTTTCATCAACATTCGGCTGCGAAACGAGTGGATCGAGCGGGCCGTCGAGTCGCTGGTGACTGACGAGCGGCTTGGACACGTCCCTGTTACGGAACCGCGAACGGTGGTCGTCGACTTCTCGTCGCCCAACGTGGCCAAGCCCATGCACGTAGGTCACCTGCGCAGTACAGTCATTGGCGACAGCCTGTGTCGGACCTTGCGTTTTCTGGGGCACCGGGTCATTGGCGACAACCACATCGGCGACTGGGGCACTCAGTTCGGCATGCTCATTTTCGGCTACAAACACTTCCTGGACGCCGAAGCGTACCAGAAGGACCCGGTCAACGAGCTCGCCCGACTGTACCGGCTGGTCCACCAGTTGAGCAGCTACCACGAAGCCCGAGAGGAGCTGCCGCGCTTGCACCGACGGCGGGAGGAACTGGTGGCCGAAGTCGAGCGGGTCGAGCAGGACTCGAAGCTGAGCAAGAAAGAGCGGTCCAAACGGCTCAAACCGCTGCGCAAGGACTTGGAAGAGCTGAACGAAAAGATTCGCTCGGCCGAGGCGGTCGTCCGGTCCGTCGAACAGTCGGGCGAACTGAAGCGGCTGGCCGAGCAGTTTCCCGACATTGCCGAGCAGGCTCGGCAAGAAACCGCCAAGTTGCACGCCGGTGAGCCGGAGAATCGGCGGCTGTGGGAACAGTTCATGCCAGCTTGCCTGGACGCTTTGGAAAAGGTCTACCGTCGGCTGCACGTGTCGTTCGACCTGACGCTGGGCGAAAGTTTCTACCAGCCCATGCTGGCCGACGTGGTCGACCAGCTGCTCCGTCGAGGCATTGCCACGGAAAGCGAGGGGGCGATTTGCGTGTTCGTCGAAGGAAACGACGCCCCGCTGATTATTCGCAAGCGTGACGGAGCCTTCACCTACGCCACGACTGACCTGGCGACCATCAAGTACCGCAAGGAGCAGCTCCAGGCGGACACGGTCTTGTACGTCGTGGACGCTCGGCAAAGCGAGCACTTCCGCTTGGTTTTCGAAGTGGCCCGGCGGTGGGGCTACGCCGACATGGACCTGCGCCACATCAGCTTCGGCACCGTTCTAGGCAAGGACGGCAAACCGTTCAAGACCCGAAGCGGAGACGTCGTGGGTCTGGAGAGTCTGCTCGACGAGGCGGTGGCGCGAGCCCGGGCGATTGTCGACGAGAACGACAACGCAAAGCCCGACGGCCCGGAACTGGACGAAGCCACTCGGGCAGCCGTCGCCGAGGTCGTGGGCATCGGAGGCATCAAGTACGCCGACTTGCGCCACAACCGCGAAAGCGACTACGTCTTCGATTGGGACAAGATGTTGGCCAAGAATGGCGACAGTGCGACGTACATCCAGTACGCGTACGCCAGGGTTTGCGGCATTTTCCGGAAAGGACAAATCGACCGCCACCAGCTCCGCCGCTCAGGCGGCCGCATTTTCGTGCGGCGTCCGGTCGAACGCGCTCTGGCTTTGCAGCTGCTTCGCTTTTCCGAGGCCGTCGACGAAGCCGCCGCCGACTTCCGGCCGAACGTGCTGACCGAGTACCTGTTCGAAACGGCCAACCGCTTCACTGCGTTCTACGACCAGTGCCAAATCTTGAGGGAGCCGGACGCGGAACAGCGGCGCAGCTGGCTGCTGCTGTGCGACCTGACGGCCCGTGTGCTGAAACAAGGCCTGGAGCTGTTGGGCATTCAGGTCTGCGAGCGAATGTAGCCGCACAAGCCAGGCGCGGACTCTCAACCGTCGGCCGGCTCACCGACGCCAACGCTCGCCCCGGTCGTGCCTGGACTCGGGACGCCCGTCGGCCATGCGGATGAAAATCATTCGTCCGGCACTGCTCTGCAGAGTGCTCGTCACAATTCCCGTGACTTCCTGTCCGATCAGGTGGGCGGCGTTTTCGCAGACGACCATGGTTCCGTCGTCCAGGTAGCCAACCCCCTGCCCTGGCGATTCGCCCTCTTTCATCACCTTGATCGTGACGCTGTCTCCCGGGAGGAACCGTGGCTTCAGGGCATTGGCCACGTCGTTCAGGTTGATCACTTCGACGCCCTGCACCGTAGCGACCCGGTTCAAGCTGAAGTCGCTGGTGACGATCCGGCCGTCCAACTCCTTGGCCAGCTTGATCAGCAATTGATCCACGGCGTCCCGCCGTCCCGGTTTCGCGTCGGTCTCGTAGACGATGACTTCGGCTTTGGGGTTCTGCTGGAGCTTGGCCAGCACTTCCAGACCACGTCGTCCGCGAACACGCCGGCTCTTATCGTGGCTGTCAGCGATTTCCTGGACCTCGTTCAGGACGAACGACGGCACCAAAATGACGTTGTCCAAAATGTTCGTGTCGACGATGTCGGCAATGCGGCCGTCGATCAGGGCGCTGCTGTCTAGAATCAACGGCTTGCCACCCTTCAGCTCGCGCGAAAACTCCACGTACGGAATCACGAAGCGAAAGTCGTCTTTTGTCTGCAGCAAGAACGAGGTCGTCAGGTAGGTGACGACCAGAATGATCATCATGCTCACGCACCCCAGGTAGTGTTCTCGTTGCAGAGTCGCGAACACCGGCTGAATGGCCAAGATCAGCAGGTAGCTCAGTAGCACCCCGACCAGCAGCCCGAAATAAACGGCCGAGATCAATTCGATCCGCTTCCGTCGAATGACGATGTCCA
This sequence comes from uncultured Planctomycetaceae bacterium, assembly GCA_964428935.1. Lineage (GTDB taxonomy): Bacteria > Planctomycetota > Planctomycetia > Planctomycetales > Planctomycetaceae > JAADHY01. Next base: position 3,342 of record CAYSAG010000346.1, read on the forward strand.
GCACCGTCGCCAGCTGGGTGATGCCGAACAGAATGAAAAACGCAAGCAAGGGATGTTCGTCGATTTCCGGAATCGCGTGCGCTGCGCCTTCACCCGGGTTGACGAACGTCGCGATGGCTCCGGCGGCCACCAGCGCGTAAACGGCCCGAGCAATGATCAACAGCCATTTGGGACGTTTCGTTCCGATCGGTGCGTGTGTCATGCCTGCTTACTTTCGAACGAAGTCTGTCGATCCTAGCAATCGCTGTCTGTCCGGGGCCGAGTTGGCTGAGCGGTGGACACGAGCCGGGACGTTGGCAATCGACCGGCCTCGTCCCAGCTGCGTAGCCCCGACGGTTGCTCCTTGACGACGTACGCGTTCCAGTTTGCCCGCGTTTGCGAGTTTCAGCGGTCTGCCCGACTTGCACTTTCCGCCCGCGCAGACCGACTACGCGCACGATGTCCGCGAACCGACGTCACACCGACGAAGTCAGCCGGCCCCCTGCAACATCCTTGCAAAGAAGGCAGTCCGACCCGCCCATCGACGTGTTTCGTCACACCGTTCCCCACACAACGACGCGACCGCCGGAACATTCCGCCGCCCGGTCGAACCATCGCTCGGGCAGTCACTGACCGCGACGGTCCGCGCAGGCGAGACACTCCGTCGCCGGACCGCGCCGCTGCTCGATTTCGCTCTCCGCAGCCGCTTGGTGCGACCTGCGTCGCCGCGTTGGCCCGCAGCTTTTTCTGCGCAAAGGCAGTGTTCAGGCAAGAAAACGAGAGGCCATGCACAGCGCTACCGACACACTGGCGTGGCGCATTGCAAAGTGGCGAGGTGAGGCAAATCCTTCTCCACGCGGCCGCTCATGGTTACCCCGCTGGACTGTTGCCCCGCCTTTCAACTTAGCGACTCGAAAAAATAAAGGCAACCGGCAACCCACGCTAGAGTGGCCCGTCCTGCCAACGCCGTCGGAGAAGACCGGCCAGACCACGCGACTGCCGCCATTGGCAAGTCTCCGTCAGTGCCGCCTTGGCGACGTGCTCAGCCGGTCCGGCCTTCCCACGCATTTGCGCGTTCGCAACGGAGGGTGGAGGTCGGCGGCAGCCGGCTTTGGCTTCCAGCGCGAAGTCGCCGCAACCTGCAAGCCCCAGCCGCTCACCCTTGCTCTCTGGCCATGGCCCCTCTCAGCAGTTCGCGCAAGGCTTCGAGCGACTGCGGAATGACCTTTGTGTCTGCAACCACGGGCATGAAGTTCGTGTCGCCGTCCCAGCGCGGCACCAAGTGCCAATGCAAATGTCCCGGCAAGCCGGCTCCAGCTACCCGACCCAAGTTCAGCCCAATGTTGAAGCCGTCAGGCGACATGACGTCGCGCAGCAGGCGAGTCATTCGCTGCAGCTGACGAGCGCACGCCAAAAGCTCGTCGTCCGTCAGATCGGTCAGGTCCGCCTTGTGCTCACGCGGCGCGATCAGCAGGTGGCCGTTGTTGTACGGGAATTTGTTCAGAACAACAACGGTGTGCTCGTCCTGGCACACGACGTGCGGATGGCCCTCGCCCAATTTCTGGTACTCACACAGAAAGCACGTGCCCTTGGCCTGCTCATCGCTCTTGACAATGTACTGCAGGCGCCACGGAGCCCAAAGTTGTCGGTAGAGACGTCCTTCGTTCTTCACGATTCCCATTTTTTCGTTCGTGCCGTTTGCATCGCTGGTTCTGACCTGGTCGGCGGTCTGGGCACCAGTCCTTCGGGAGCTTCCGCCGCCCAGCTCCGCTCGGTAAGCTGATTCGCTACAGCCTTGCGACCCGCGCCGTCACTACGGCCACCACCGCCGGCCAGGCGCGACCCGCCGTCTCCTTGGAGGCTCAAGGAACAGTTCGCGTTATTTTACAGATACTCGAACGTGTCCGGGAATTCGGTCCGCGTTTTCTCGGCACTCGGGCGTCTTGAGAA
>CAYSAG010000347.1:0-5263 GCA_964428935.1 uncultured Planctomycetaceae bacterium
ACCTGTCCGAAGGGGTGTTGGTCCTGCAGCCCTTTGCCAAGGACGACACCAAGACCGTCGGTCAGGTGCTGGCCGAGCACGGCTTCAAAGCGGTCGGCTTTGTCCGGTGGGTTCTGGGCGAGCAGAACGAACAGGGGCCGGCCGAAGAGAGCCAGACGTGAGTCGTTCGCTGGCCGCCGTCGGGGACGGCTGAGCCCGATTGATTCGGCACGGACCGGCGGCTGAAAGGACCCGTCGTCGCTTGCCGGAAACGCAAGCGCTCACGCCCGTCGCCACTTGGCTGGCTGCGGGCGTGGCTTTTTTCACACCGAGGCGGTTCTACTGGGACGGAACTGCAGGGCCGAACGCAACTGGCCACACCGTCCGGGCGACGCTGGCCGGCCCAGGCGGAAAAACAGCGATCCGGGAACACACGACACCGAACGCGGAAGGAGCGACCAGCCATGGCAGAGCAGAGCGGTTCGTCGTTCAGACCGGCTTACCGGCGCGTGCTGCTGAAGTTGAGCGGTGACAGTTTCGCGCGAAGCGGCGAGTCGGGCATCAGCATGACGCAAGTGGATTCCCTGGCCGAACAGATTAAGCGCGTGGTCGATGCCGGCGTACAGATGGCCATTGTCTGCGGAGGCGGCAACATCCTGCGCGGCAAACAATTTCTGCAGGCGAGCACGTCGATCGCTCCAGCGACCGCGCACTACATGGGCATGCTGGCCACGGTCATCAACGGACTGGCCTTGCAGGACGCGTTGGAGCATCTGGGCGTGCCGACTCGACTGCAAACGGCCATTCGAATGGAAGGGGTGGCCGAGCCGTTCATTCGTCGACGGTGCATTCGACACCTGGAAAAAGGGCGGGTGGTCATTCTGGCGGCCGGAACCGGCAGCCCGTTCGTCACAACCGACACCGCGGCCGCTCTGCGGGCTCGCGAGATCGAAGCCGAAGTCTTGCTGAAAGCGACACGCGTCGACGGAGTCTTCACCGACGACCCGGAAAAGAACCCTCACGCGGTCCGTTACCCCGAACTGTCCTTCCAGGAGGCTTTGGAAAAAAGGCTGGGCTTCATGGACGCTCAAGCCATTCACCACTGCATGGAGCACGGCATTCCGATCATCGTGTTCAACTACCAGAAGGAGGGAAACATCGAGCGGGTCATTGCTGGCGAGAAGGTCGGGACGCGGGTGACTTCGGCCGAGAAGCTGGAGCACGGCCAGTAGCCCAAAGACGCCGGCCGCGGCAGTGGCCGAGCCGCTACACCGCACTGTCCGGAGACAAGGCCGGCCGACTCGAGAGGGTGGGACAGCAAGGCGGCTCGAGCTGGAACATTCGCTACGGACTCCGGTTCACGCTGAGACGTCGTTGCCGGGCAGGCTCGCCTCGGTGGTGAGCGGACGGCCGCTCTGCACACGTTCCGAACCGTTTCAACTGGGCTCCGTCTGTCGAATTCTTGGCCGAGAAAGCGGCGGGCCCCCTTCTCTTCGGCCACCCCCGACGTTAACATGCCCCGCCTTCGCGTGAGACCGGAGCGACGTTCGCTGACGGCCGGGGCAAACGAGAAGGGGCTTTTCGAGGACACCGGCCGACCAGCGGCGGGAACGGACCCGTCTTCGTCCAGGCACGGGTCCCGTCGCCCGCGCAGGGTCTGCTCAAGTTACTGCGGAACGTGGCCCGGGTTTCTGGAGGGACCGCGGGCCGCAGGAGAGCCCTGCTCGATTCTGCTTCACCTCGGTCTGCCACTGCTCATCGGAAGGTCTGTCCGAGGGGAGACTGTCGCGCTGGAAGGCCACGCTCTGCCGTGCGGACCAGACAGGCCGACGCCCACGTAACCCGAACACAAGTCGAAAGGCGCAACCTCAAACAGAACGCTCAACCAGACACGACCATGAACCTGCGACAACACCGCAACATCGGAATCTCCGCACACATCGACTCGGGCAAGACGACCCTGACCGAGCGGATGCTCTACTACACCGGGCGCATCCACCGCATGCATGAGGTCAAGGGGGACGACGGCAACCCCACAATGGACTTCATGGAGCTGGAGCGGGAACGCGGTATCACAATCACCTCGGCCTCGACGACGCTCTACTGGAAGGACCATTCGATCAACGTCATCGACACTCCTGGGCATGTGGACTTCACGATCGAGGTGGAACGGAGCCTGCGCGTCCTGGACGGAGCGATTCTGGTGCTCTGTGCGGTCGGGGGCGTGCAGAGTCAGTCGCTGACCGTCGACCGGCAAATGAAGCGGTACCACGTGCCGCGGATTGCGCTCATCAACAAGATGGACCGCGTGGGAGCGGACCCGGACGCCGTCGTCCAGCAAATCGGCGAGAAACTGGGCGTCACGCCGTTGCCTTTGCAGTTGCCCATTGGCCGCGAGCAGAACTTCCAGGGCGTCATTGACTTGGTGACCCGGCAGGCCGTCTACTTCGACGGCGAGAAAGGCGAACGAGTCCGGCGCGAACCGATTCCGGAGGAGTACCGGGAAGCGGCGGACGCAGCTCGCACGCATATGCTCGAGATACTGTCCATGTTCAGCGACGAGCTGCTGGTGCTGCTGTTGGAAGAGGAGGAAGTGCCGGAGTCGCTGGTTCGTCAAACCATTCGCGAAGCGACGCTCAAGCAAGACGTCACGCCTGTCCTCTTGGGCAGCGCCTACCGCAACAAGGGCGTCCAGGAAGTGCTCGACGCGGTCCTGCACTACCTACCCTCGCCGCTGGATCGCGAGGTCACGGCCATTGACCTTTCAGCCTCCAGCACCGACCGCAACCACACGGACGCCACCAACCACCGTGTGCCGTTGACTCCCGACCCGGACCGACCGCTGGTGGCCATGGCGTTCAAGACGGTCGTCGAGCCGTTCGGGCAACTGACGTACGTCCGAATCTACCAGGGAACGCTGCGCAAAGGACAAGTCTACCGAAATGCTCGAACGGGCCAGTCCGTTCGCTTCGGACGGTTGCTGCGAATGCACGCCAACCAGCGTGAGGAGCTGACCGAGGCTCACGCGGGAGACATTGTGGCCGTCGTCGGAATCGACTGCGCCTCGGGCGACACGTTCTGTGGGCCGGACATCCAAGTGGCCCTGGAGAAAATTTACGTGCCCGAGCCGGTGGTGCGACTGGCGGTTCGTCCGCTGGACCGCAGCAGTAGCGACCGGTTGGGGAAGGCTTTGGAACGCTTCCGACGCGAAGACCCCACGTTTCGCGTCACCACGGACCCCGAAACCGGCGAAACGTTGATTGCCGGCATGGGTCAGCTGCACCTGGAGGTCTACCTGGAGCGGATGCGTCGGGAGTACGGCGTCCAGTGCGAAGCGGGTGAGCCGAAAGTGGCTTACCGGGAGCACCCCACAAAGGCCGTCACCTTCAACTACCGGCACCGGAAACAGACGGGTGGAGCCGGTCAGTACGCGCACGTGGTCGGACGGCTGGAGCCTTTGCCGGAGGACACTGACCAGCCGTACGAGTTCGTCGACCAGATTACCGGCGGACGCATTCCGCGCGAGTACATTCCGGCGGTCGACCAAGGTTTCCGGCAGGCTCTGGAGAAGGGACCGCTATGTGAGTGCGAAGTGACGGGCGTACGAGTCGTCTTGGAAGACGGCAGCCACCACCAGGTGGACTCGTCCGAATTGGCCTTTCGCACGTGCGCCTTCCACTGTCTGCGCGACGCGCTGAAAAAAGCCGACGTCGTGTTGCTGGAGCCGATCATGCGGGTCGAGGTGGAAGTGCCCGAGGAGTTTCAAGGCTCGGTGGTCGGGCACTTGATTTCGCGACGCGGCCTGATTACTCACACCGACCGCCGCGCCCAGGACGCGGTCATCCTGGCTGAAGTACCGCTGGCCGAAATGTTCGACTACGCAAACGCGCTGCGTTCCATGACCCAAGGCAAAGGCACGTTCACCATGGAATTCGCCTGCTACCGCCGCGTCCCGCGCGACGTGGAGGAGCGGGTCGTGTCGAAGCGGCGGGAGCCGTTGGTGGCGGCGGGACGCTGAGGACGAAACGAGACGGCGCTGGCGGCTGGCACCCGTCCGCAGCCCGAACGAAGCCTCTGCTCGAGCGAGCTCGGCCAGTTCGGCCGCCCGGGCGGCTTCTGCGCGAAGCCGAACTCTTCGCAGCCCCTCTCGCACGTCGCCGGCCGGTGTGAGACCGAGCTGTTCCAGCCAGCGGCCTGCAAGGCAACCGGACTAACGGGTCGCTTCGGAGGCCTCTGCCTTGCCAGCCTCGGATTTCTGCGCCTCGGCTTCTTCTGCCAGCTTCAAGAACTGAAGGTCAATGTCGTACCAGCCGACGTTCTTGGTGTTCAGGAACTCGACCAAAGCTCGGCCGTTCTTGTTGACCGTCTTGACGACACCCGTCAGCCCGGCAAACCGACGAAGCTCCGGCCGTGTTCCGTCGACAACGACTTTCTTGTTCGTGTACTGACGTCGAAGCTGCTCCAGTTCCCGTTCCGCTGGCATCAGACGCGGCTCCTCCAAGAGTCCTCGGTAGCTCGTAACCTCGTCTTGCTGACGCTCGTGCGCCGGTGACAGGGCGCTGTGGCCACTGCGGCCGACACGCTGCCCCAGCAACGTCCCCGGCTCGCACACGTCGCGACAGTTCCGGCGGCGAGCGCCGGAAGGACGCAGCCCCGCGTGCCGCTGACGAACTGAGCGACCGAGACGCGCCAACGGCCGCCGGCGGTCAAGGCGCGTGCGCTTCCCAGCCTAACGGCCAGTCACCTTCCGCGTCGCGTCGGCCGCCGCCCACGTCAGTCGTTTCGCCGCGCCGACCAAAGGCGACACAGCAACGCGGCCCCCCTCGACGTTGGCCGGCGCCGTTCGGACTGAGAATCGGCTTCGATCATATTCGGTGACGGTGAGCGAAAGGAAGGGAACGGCGAGTGTCCGACGGCCGGCTGCGCGGGGTTGCACGGCTGGCGTCGCCTTGAAAGGCGGGCGAAGCTGGTCGTCCGGCCGAGTGGGCGTCGAAGACGGCTCGAGAACGGCGGGACGCTGTTCGAAACGGGCTCAAAAACGAAGGGCGGCTGAATTTTTCTGGGGCGACGGGCCGAGGGTGCCGATACTCTACCGCAGCGACTTTTGGCTCGTGGCCGCTTCCGCTCCGCGCTCGGGACTCGCGGCCGCCGGCTCGGTCGCTCCGGCGACTCGACCTGAACGACCTTCGTTCGGTCCGGCGCGCGTCGAGCGTCAAAGGTTCCGGAAGTTTGTTCACAGGCTTCTGGAGAAGGTTCCCCAAGCGAAAGGAGATTCCAGGGGTTC
>CAYSAG010000348.1:0-5249 GCA_964428935.1 uncultured Planctomycetaceae bacterium
CTGGCCGCGGTCGTGTTTGTACCGGTGTCTCCCCGACTGGGCACCGGGTTGAGAAGCGTCTGGTTGGGGTGCCGGGGTGATCCGAAAACCAGTAGAAATTCCGCTTTGGAGTCGGTAGCCTGAAATGGTCCGTGCGGGCCTCTCGCCTTTTCACTCGTTCTTGTCGGCTGGAATGAGAACGCTTTTCGCCGGCGTTTTGACGCAGACTGTGACGGTTCGGTGTGCAGACCAGCTGCGCTGTGATTGCTTTGGCGTGGCCGACAGTCCGTGTTGCGGAACGCGAAGTGGAGAAGTCGACTCGGGGCCACATTCCGGGGAACGGACTTGCCGGAACGTGCTGCCCGACAAAATGACGCGACAACGACGGCCTTGAGGTCAGACGAACCGCCGCGACAGCAGCGGCCGAGCGGGCGCGTCGGGTGAGCGCCCTTTTGCCGTGGAGCCGTTTGGGGCAGGCCGGCTGGTGGGGCAACCGGTCGTTGTGTTTGGCTTGCGGTAGGACCGTCGTCGGTTCTTTCTCGAGCGGCCGTTCAGGGAGGTTGCCATGTGGAGCTTACTCGGTCTTGTTCGTCGTGGCTCCGCGCTTCGTTTCGGGTGGGTCGGTGGACCCCTTACTCGTCGTCGACGTTCCGCGCACCGACGCGGGGCACGGCGAGCGTGGCGGGAGGCGGCGACCCTTTCGGCGGTCGAGCTATTGGAAGACCGCACGCTCCTTTCGACCAACCTGGAAATCACGCTCGACCCAATCTTCGACACCTTCGGCTTCCAGCCCGAGACCGTGCAGGCTTACCGGGTGGACGCCACGGGCGAGTTCAAAGTTGCGTTGACTTCGATTTTCGACACGGGAGCCAGCGTCGTCACGTTCTCAGCCACCGACCAGCTTCTGTTCGACCCGCTTGGCAATGGTCAAGGCATTCCCATTAAGGTTCCCGGAGGTGCGGAGGCGCAAGGCGTCGGCGGCCAGCTGACGGGAGACGTGTCCGAGCCGGGCACGATTTTCGTCGACGGAGCTCACGTCAGCGTTTACTCAATCGACAACATTCTGAACGGCGGCGGCGCGATTTTCTTCGACCAGTTGCGAGGAATCGGCACGGTCGACGACCCGGCCGCCACGCCCACGCAGTTCCGCGGCGACGCGCTGTTCTCGGACCAAGACGGCGCCTACACCGGCTTTTCGGTGGCGTTTGTCACCGGCCCCGACGCCGGACAAGTCCGGACAATTAGCAGCTACGACGGGACCACGCACCGCTTCACGCTCAGTTCGCCCTTGCCGTCGGCTCCCATTTCCGGCGACCAATTCCACGTCGTTGTGGACCAAGGCACCGTGACCGGCCCGTTCGTGGTCCCCGAGCTGGGAGGACAACTTCCGTCGCGGCTGCACGTGCCGGGCGACGCCAGCCTGAGCAACGTCGACGACCAGTACGTGGGACGGTACCTGGTCTTCACGTCGGGAGCTCTTCAGGGTGAAGCCCAACTGATTACCGACTACGACGGCTCGACGCACACGTTCGAGGTGGCCTTGCCTTTCTCGCAGCGGCCACAGCCGGGCGACCGGTTCGACATTGTCGTAGGCACCGGCAGCAGCGCGGTCACACCGAACGTTCAAGCTTTTGTCGGAACATTCGAGGGCAGCAAGTTCCTGCCGACCATTGCGGGAACGCCCATGCTCAACCCGTCGCCGTTGCACCCGAACGGGCTGGCATTGGAGGTGGCTCCGCAAGGCTTCTTGCTCGACCTGGGCGAATTGCTGGGCGACCTGTTCCCGGACGGCCTGTTCGACGGCATTACGTTGCCCATTCCCAGCGTGCGGTTCCGCGAGCCGGGCACGTCGTTGACCCGCACTGAGTCGTTCGAGGCAGAAGCGACGGTCGCGGACCCGTCGCCGACCGCCGACAGCTTTACTGGAAGCAGCGAGCTGCTGGGCGACGACCCAATCTTCGACAACTTTTACGCCGGCTTCCACCTGCGGTTCCTGGACGGGGCTTTGGCCGGACAAGTGCGGCAAGTGGCCAGCTACGACCAGGCGACTCGTCGGTTCACCTTCGTCACACCGTTCCCCGCCGCTCCCGCAACGGGTGACCGGTTCGAACTGGTCCGCATCAGCACCGACCCGGTCACGATTCCGCTGGAGCTGCTGGGCGAGGACAACCACCTCAACCCGGGCAACCTACCAACCGTCTCACCCAACCCCGTCAACACGCACGTGACGATTGCCGAAGGGCACTCGGTCGCCACCGGCACTGTGACGGCCGTGGTTTCGGGCTTGCAGTTCAGCGCAGACGCCGGGCTCAGCGACCAAGACGACGCTTACAACGGCCTGGTCGTCCAAGTCACCTCTGGACCGCTGGCCGGACAGCGAGCGACCGTGGTCGACTACGTCGGCTCCACCCGGACCTTCACGCTCGACCGCGCCTGGCCCTCCCCGTTCAACCCCGGCGACACCTTCGAACTGCTCCAAATGAACGCCCTGAACGACCAGGTCTTTCTGTTCGACACGGGCGCTCAAGTGAGCACCATTTCGGTCGACGAGGCCCTTCAGCTCGGCTTCGACCTGAACGCTCCCGAGTTCACCATTAGCGTGCAGGGAGCGGCCGGAGTGACCAACGACCTGCCCGGTTTCACGTTGGACCAGTTGAGCGTCCCGACGGCCGACGGCGGCAGCCTGACCTTCTACAACGTGCCGGTCTTTGTGATTGACGTCGGCGAGGGCGTTCAGGGCCTCATGGGCATGAACCTGTTCAACAACGCGGCCACGTTTCTGTACGACCCGTTTGACCCCGTGGACGGCACGTCGGTCGACGTGACGTTCTTTCTGCAGCGGGCCGAGGTGGCTCAGCAGCCAATCGACCCGAGCCAGCTGTCCGACTCGGAAGCCGCGCTGGTTCGGTCGCTTGTGGACGTCCTGCCGGCCGGGTTCGCGTGGACGGTCGGGCTGGGCGAGGTGCGACTGCCGTCCTTCGACCTGGGTGTCGACTTGAACCTCAGGCCGCTCAACGCCGACGTCACCGGAACCGAAAACGGCCTACCCGTCGTCACGGCCACGCCCGGGCAGTCTTTGGTCTTCTCGGCCGACGTCCCGTCGTCCGTCGAACCCTTCGACGCGTTTCAACTGGACTTCGGCGGCTCGAATTCCGCTCTGCTACTGCACGACTGGACTCCCGACCCGACGTGGGCGCCCACCGACGCCACGCTCCACTGGCCGGCTGACCCGGTCGTGTCGGGAACGGAATTCGAACTGGGCGCCGGAGCTCCGCCGACGTCGCTCGGCACGTTCGTCGTCGACGCCCCGCTCGTCCCCGGCGACTACCTGCTGACCGCCGACTCGCCCACCGGTGGCACCTTCTTCAAGCTGGTCGGTTCCACCGAGCACGCTCACGTGCAGGACTACGGAGCCACAATCGTTCGTGTGGTGGCGACCCCTCGACTCGAAATTGCCGACGTCCGGTTGGTGGAAACCGACAGCGGCCACACAACCGCGCAATTCGTCGTCACTTTGACCGGCCCCAGCGACGGAACCGTGACCGTCGACTACACCACGGAAGACGGAACGGCCACCGCTGCCGACGGCGACTACGTGCCAACCTCCGGAACCCTCACCTTCGACCCCGGCGTCACGCAGCAGACCATTTCCGTTCCGGTGGTCGGAGACACGCGTTCGGAAGCCGACGAAACCTTCACAGTCCGGCTTTCGAACGCGTCTCGGCAACGGCAGCCGCTGTTGCTGACTCCATGGGGCGACGTGTCGGCCGTCGCAACCGGCGACTGGCTGAACCCGACGTACCAATTGGAAGACCAGGCCGACCCGGTCCTTCACGCCGGCACCTCGCCGCAACAGCGGGCGTTCGCAATGGAGTTTGACTTGCGAGCCGTTCCGCCCGGTGCCGCGGTCGTCTCGGCCACACTCACGCTGACCGAAACCGTCGACACCGTCGACCCGGGTGTGCTGCAGGCAGCCGTTTACGGCTACCCGGGCTACGGCGCAACCGACGCCAGCGGCGACGGCGTCGTCGACGAAGCCGTCTTCCAAACGCTTCTGACGAACCAAGTCGGCTGGGTGGGAGACGGCAGCGTCGGTACGGAGTCGGTCGACGTCACGGCCTTCGTCACCGACCTGCTCAACAACGGCCAGTCGTTCGCGGGGTTTTACGTCGACTCGGCTTCGGGCGAGTACTACGTGCATTCCAGCGAAGCGGCCGACCCAGCCGTTCGCCCGCTGCTCACCATTCGGTTCGACCCAGCCGCCACGCCGGTCCAAATCAGCCGCGGCCGAGCAACGGCCACCATTCGCAACGACGACGCTCAAATCAGCGTCTTGGACCGCCAGCAGCCAGAAGGCGACAGCGGCTCGTCGGTCCTTCCCATTGTCGTACAACTGGACCACGCCAGCGCCCGCGAGGTGCGAGTGGACTACACGACGCAAACCGACGCGGCCGGCTCGTACCCCGCCACACCCGACACCGACTTCGCGCAAACCAGCGGTACGTTGGTTTTCGCCCCCGGTGAGACAACTCGAACCATTTTCGTTCCGCTCGCGGCCGACACGGTGCGTGAGCCGCACGAGACGTTCCTGGTCGAACTGTCGAACCCCGTCAACGCATCTCTGCTGGACGGCCAGGCGACGGCCACCATTCTGAACGACGACACGGCCGCTCTGGAAATCGGCCCAGCCGACTGGCCGGCCAGCGGCGGCTTGACGCTGCGCCGCGACGGCTCCAACCTGCTCGTCCTCGACTCGGCCACCGGCACCGCCGTTCGTCCGCCTGAAGACTTCACGTCGATTACCGTCGTGAACGTGTTGGGCCGGACCGACGCCGCCGACACCCTGACGCTCGACTTCGCAGGCGGTCCGCCCGTTCCCGTTCAAGGACTGAACTTCGACGGCGGCGCCGGAAGCGGAAACGACTCGCTCCGGCTCGTGGGCGGAACGGCGACTTCGGTGGTCCACCAGTTTGCCGGCCCGGCGTCGGGTCGAGTCACCGTCGACGGCCGCTCCGTCGACTACCAGAACCTGGAACCCATTGACGACCTGTTGACAGCCACTGACCGCACCTTCACGTTTGGCTCAGCCGACGACGTGGTCACTTTGTCTGACGACGCGACGCCGAACGACGGCGTCTCGCAGGTGGCCAGCTTGGCGTCCAGCGAGCGGGTCCGGTTCGCTGCGCCCACGGCGACGCTGACGGTGAACCTTGGAGCCGGGCGGGACCGAGTGTACGTGGTCGGCCTCGACACCCAGTTCTCCGCCGGCT
>CAYSAG010000349.1:0-5140 GCA_964428935.1 uncultured Planctomycetaceae bacterium
GGCCACGACTTGGTCGTGGTGAGCTTTTCCGCCGCCGCGCTTAATGAAGTACCGCTTCCACGGACGGGACGGGTCGAAGTGAGGAGCCGGGTTCTGGTACCACCACAGTTCGTTGCTGCGGCCGTCGCCGCCAATGATTAGGTCCAAGTCGCCGTCCCCGTCGACGTCGAAGCTGGTGCCGCCCGCCTCCGGACGCTGGTGCGTGTCGTCAATGACGTACTTTTGCCAGCCGGACCGGGTCGGCCGCAGCCAGACCAAGGCCGGAGCCTGAGTGCGTTCGGCCACGACCACGTCGGCCATTCCGTTGCCGTCGACGTCGAAGACCACGCACGCCGTCTGCTGCCGACCGCCGTTGGGCACCGGCAACTGGCCGGCCTTGCTCGACACGTGCCTCCAGCGGACGACGGGCACCTGCGGAGTCCCACCGTCTGCGTGCGCAGCGGCCGCCGCTGCCCACCACGCCGCCACACAACCCGCCAGCGCGGCTAACCGGCCGGCGCCGCACGTCCACCTCAGCAGTTGCTTCCGTTTCATGGCTTCTGCCCCCTCGGCTCAAGTTGAACGCGCTCCGGTGACAGCCGCTCCCGCGCCGCCCCCGAACACCCCAATTCGTTTCGTCCCCTCGCCGTCCGAAGTATGATGCCCGACCGGACCACAGCTGTGCAACCGGACGACGACGTCGGTCGGACTGGCGGACGAAACGGCCGAAGGACGTCGAGGTCCGTTTCTGTCTGGCAGTCCGCTTCTGTTTGTCGGTGTGGACCTTGCGGAGCAGCGTCAGCGAACAATGAACCCGAAACCGTTTCGCACCCAGGACGAGCCAGCGGCCTCGCAACCCGAGCGTGTGCAAGCTGTGCGCAACCGTGAGGCTTCGGCGGCACCTCAGCCGGGCGAGCCGCGAGCGGCGTCCGGCCAGTTCGGGCTGCCCGAGCGGCTGAGCGGCGGCAGTGGTCGCGGCCGGCCCGGTCCGGTGTGGCTTTCGCTGGTCTTGGTTTGGGGACTTGCCGTTGTGGCCGCCGCGCCGGCCGCGGGCGGGCAGACGGCGTCGGACGACCTGGCCGAGCTTGTCCGGAACAGCGGCGTTCCGGGCGGCTTGGTCGTCCACCTGTTCTGCGGCGACGGACGGGACACGGTGCGCCTGCGGGTGAACAGCGCGTTCGTCGTTCAGGGCCTGGACACCGACGCCGCGAACGTCCGGCAGGCTCGCTCGCTGGCCCGCTCGTTGGGGCTCAGCGGGACCGTCAGCTTCGTCCCTTTCGACGGCCGCCGGCTTCCGTACGTCGACAATTTGGTCAACGTGCTGGTGGCCGAGCGGCTCGGGTCGGTGCCGCAAAGCGAAGTCTTGCGAGTGCTCGTCCCCGGCGGAGTCGCTTTCGTTGGCGGGCGTCAAATTCGCAAGCCTTGGCCGTCGGACATGGACCAGTGGACCCACTTCTGGCACGGACCAGACAACAACGCGGTCGCTCGCGACACGCGGGTCGGTCCACCGCGTCACATGCAATGGGTCGCCGGCCCGACGTGGACTCGCCACCACCACGCGGACAAGAAAACGCAGCCTGCCGTCCGGACGCTCGTCTCCGCCGCGGGCCGACTCTACTACATGGTCGACGAAGCCGGCACGTCGGACCGTTCGGTCCCGGGACGCTGGTTCTTGGTGGCCCGCGACGCATTCAACGGCCTGTTGCTGTGGAAGCGGTCGCTTGCGGTCGAGTTTTTCCCGCCCCGGCTGGAGGAGCTGTGGCGGACGGTCGTGGCCGACGGCGACCGCCTGTTCGCTCCCCTGGCCGCCGACGGGCCTCTTTGCTGCCTCGACGGAGCCACCGGCCGTGTGCTGCGAACGTACGACGGCACCGAGCGGGTTCGGGAGGTCGTCAAGCTGGGGCCGCAGCTGTTCGTGGTCGTGGAGCGGGCGTTGGTCCTCGCCCTCGACGCCCGGTCGGGCCGGCGGCTGTGGAGCTGGAATGCCACCCACCGGGGCGAGACGCTGGTGCCGCTGACGCTGGCAGCCAGCGAAGGACGGGTCTTCTTTCGCACCGACCGAGCCGTCTACTGCCTTTCGGCCGAGAGCGGCCACGTCGTGTGGCGTGTCGAGCCGGACCCGCCGGGCAAGCGTGTCTGGCTGAAATGGCCGCGTGAGCGACTGATTGTCAGCGACGACGTGGTGCTCGTCTCGCACGGCGGCCACAACCCCCAGGTCTTGAACAAAGACGTCTACGAGTTTCTGGGCTTGCACCCGCGCGTGCGTCAGTACGGCGCGACGCTTTCGGCTCTGGCCGTCCAGGACGGCCACCGGCTTTGGCAGACGGCCTACTACCCCGGGCTCGAGAGCGACCCGGGCGAAATTTACGTCGTCGACGCCGTCGTCTGGCTCGGGCCGGACTTCGCCGAACCGCGCGACCTGCACACGGGCCGAGTGCTGCGACGTCGACCGGTCATTGAACGCCTTTGGACCGACGGCCACCACTACCGCTGCTACCCCGGCAAGGCCACCTGCCGCTACGTCATTACGGCCAAGCGCGGAGTCGAACTGATTGACCTGCGGGGCCAGAACCACTCGCGAAACAACTGGGTGCGAGCGACCTGTCGCGTGGGCGTGCTGCCGTGCAACGGGCTCTTGTACGCCGGGCCGCACTCGTGCGGCTGCTACGTCGAGGCCAAACTGCGAGGCTTTTGGGCGTTGTCGAGCGACGGCCAGACCGAGCGGCCGGAGGAGCGTGCCGGAGAGCCGGACGCGAAGGACACGGACGAGCCTCCCGCCGCCGACTCCAGAGGCTCGACGGCCGCCGGACCGACGCCGTTTTCTGAGCGTCTGCAGAAGGGACCGGCCTTCGGGTTCGCCACCGAAGCCGACGACCAGCCGGCCACGACCGGGTGGTGGACCTACCGCGGCGACGCGGCTCGAAGCGGTCGAGCCAGCACGGACGTTGCCGAGGAGCCGACGGTGCGGTGGTCGACCGCGGTGGGCGCTCGGCCCAGCGCTCCGGTGGTGACGGGCGGCCGCGTGTTCGTCGCCGACGTCGACGCTCACACCGTCGTCGCTCTCGACGCCACGACGGGCCGTCGGTTGTGGCAGTTCACGGCAGGAGCTCGCGTCGACTCGCCGCCCACTGTGTGGCGTGGACTGGTCTTGTTCGGTTCGCACGACGGCTGGGTCTACTGCCTGCGAAGCTCGGACGGCCAGCTCGTGTGGCGCTTCCGAGCGGCTCCGCAGCCGCTGCAGGCCGTGGCGTACGAGCAGCTGGAGTCGGTCTGGCCGGTGCCCGGGAGCGTGTTGGTCGTTAACCGCACGGCCTACGTCGTGGCCGGCCGCTCCTCGTACCTGGACGGCGGACTGTGGCTGTTCGGGCTGGAGCCGACGACGGGCCGGGTGCAGTGCTGGCGGCGTCTTCACAACCGGCCCGCCGACGCCCCGGAGCCACCCTCGCCCGACGTGCAACAACGCCTGCGACAACGGTTCGGCCAGAACGCCGTCGACTACAAAACATTCCAGCAGCCAGACCACGCCGACGCTTTTTCCATGGACGGCGCTCTGCCGGACGTGCTCACCGCCGAAGGCAGCTCGCTGTTTCTGCGTCAGCTTCGGTTCACGTTTCGGCTCGAGCGGGTCGACCAACCGCGGCCACACTTGTTTGCCACGTCGAGTTTTCTGGACGGCAGCGAGCACCACCGACAGTACTGGGTTTACGGGACGGGCGACTTTCGACGCACACCGGTCGCCTACCCCTGGATTGTCCACCGGCAGCTGGCCGTGCCGTTCGGACTGCTGCTGGTCCTAGGCCAGCGACGCGTGTACGCGGTGCAGCGTCCGGACGAGCGGGCCCGGGGCCCCCGCGGGGACTACAAGCTGCTGGCCGCGGAACGGCCGAGGGAAGACGACCCGGCCAGTCTGCTGCCGGACTTTGCGGAACGGACCGGCGCGAGAAAGCGGCCTGCCGTGCTGTGGTCGACCGAGCTGCCGTTGCGACCGCGAGCGTTGTTGCTGGCCGCCGACCGGCTGGTCGTGGCGGGAACGCCGTTGCCGAAAAAACGGCCGGAAGCTCGCCGCCGACTGCGGCGGACGACAACCGAGCGCGGCAGCGAGCCCCCGGGACGAACGGACCAAGTCCACGCGAGCCGGCTGGTTTCGGTCGGTCCACGTCGCCAGACGAGCCAGCCGGCGACGGCACGCGGAGTGGCGGTGGTCGTGGAGGCGCACACCGGCCGGCTGCTGAGCCGGTTCGACTTGCCGGCCGCTCCCGTCTGGGACGGCTTGGCCGCCTGCAACGGGCGTCTGTTCGTTTCGCTCCGAAACGGGCAGGTCGTGTGCCTGCAGTGAACGGGCGGAGCGGGTCGGCTGGGGCCGGCAGGCGGCCCGGGGCGTCGACGCCCGCGTGACCTCGAGGGCCGCGGTCGGCCGGCCGGTCGTCGCTGCCGGAGCAGCGTCCACGGACCGAAGGAAAACGTCAGCCAGGAGCGTCGTTTCGCCACCGGAGTCGCTCCGGTCCCCGTGGGGTTCTGTTTAGTTGAGGGGTCCGGCAATTCGTCCGCGTTTCTCCACGCATTCGCGGGTTTTGGAGCGACCGGACGCGTCTCCTTCAACTGCCCTCAAGACACGAACCGCCAGCGGCCACGACGGAGCGTGGCCCTCCCATTCCTCGACAGGCCACGACGGAGCGTAGCCCTCCCATTCCTCGACAGGCCACGACGGAGCGTGGCCCTCCCATTCCCCGAGAGGCTCGTTTAGTTCGCATTCGGCCCTTGGCGTGACGTCTCGTCTTCCCAGCCCTCCCCCAGTCGCTCCGCCACGCTGTACGCGTCCGACTCACGGCCCGTGTACGCGACAATGAGCTCGGCCAGCAGGCCGAGCGAAATGGCCTGAGCTCCCAGCAGAGCCGAAGCAATGGAGTAGGCCAGGAGCGGCCGCGTGCCAACGTGTGGGTCGAGGCCGCGGCACATGAGCACGGTCCAGTAGACGGCCAAGTAGAGCAGCCCGGCGCAGCCGACGACGAAGAAGAACAGCCCGACGGCTCCCAGCATGTGTTGCGGTCTTTGTCCGTAGCCGGTCAAGAAGACGACGGTCAGCAGGTCCAGAAAGCCGCGAACGAACCGACGCACTCCGTACTTCGACCGGCCGTACTTTCTCGGGCGGTGGTGGACCGGC
>CAYSAG010000350.1:0-5140 GCA_964428935.1 uncultured Planctomycetaceae bacterium
CGTCGTGTCTGGTACCTTCCCGAAGACGCGTCCAAGACGCTGCAACCGCAACGCCGCTCCTTACAGACGGTCTAGAAAATCCCGCGCTGCCGAGACATTGCTCAGCACTCCACCGAATCGGACACACCGAACATCCGTTTGAGCAGAAAACGAGTAACCGGCACGACAAGCCCCCGTCGCGTGCTGGAAGAACCGCACAGTTCGTACAGAGCCGACAGCCAGTACTGGCCGCGTCTTGCCACCCGCGAACAGCCTCACTACGACCGGCCCTGCCCCGACAAGCCGCTCGACCCACACAGCCCGAACAACCCGACCCCGTCCACCCCCGCAAGGTTGGTTGATTAGCCGACGCGCTTCGGCCAGAATCTGCGAGCGGCCCGAGCGGCAAAGGACGGACGTCGGCCGGGCCGAGCGAGCCTTGCAGGCCGCGGGCGCTCGGCCCGTTGCAACGGCGCGCCGACGAACCGGCCGGCACGGCGAAGCAAGCCGGCGCCGTTTGGCGTTTGCCGCCCGGGTCAGCGGCTGGACGTCCCGTTCGCACCGGCGGAACGCTTTGGGCGGAACACGGCGTGGGTCGAACTGACGGGCAAGCAACGAAAGGCACGACGGAGCGACTCGGTCATGCGCTACACCAAGCTTCCCGGCACAGACATTGAGGTCTCGGTTCTGGCAATGGGGTGCTGGGCCCTGTCCGGTGACTTTACTTGGGGAGACCAGGACGAGCGCGACTCCATTGCCGCGGTCCACGCCGCTCTCGACCGCGGAATCAACTTCTTCGACACGGCCGAGCTGTACGGCGACGGACTGTCGGAGCGGGTCTTGGGGCGGGCTCTGAAAGGACGTCGCGAGCAGGCGGTTGTCGCGTCGAAGTTCAACTGCGAGCGGGCTCGACGCGACGAGGTCCTTCAAGCCTGCAACGAAAGCCTGCAGCGGTTGCAAACCGACTACCTGGACCTTTACCAAATTCACTGGCGCAACCGGCAAGTGCCGTTGGAAGAGACGTGGGGAGCGTTGGAAGAGCTGAAGCGGGCCGGCAAGGTTCGAGCAATCGGGGTCTGCAACTTCGGACCGCAGGACCTGGACGAACTGCTCCGACTGGGCCGTCCGACAACGAACCAGTTGCCGTACAGTCTGCTGTTTCGAGCGATTGAGTACGAAATTGTGCCGAAGTGCCAGCAGGCGGGGCTGGGCATTCTGTGCTACAGCCCGCTGGCCATTGGTCTATTGACGGGCAAGTTTCCGACGCCGGACGACGTGCCCGACGGCCGAGCGCGCAGTCGGCACTTTTCGTCGAAAAGGCCGTTGACGCGGCACGGCGAGCCGGGCTGCGAGGCCGAAACCTGGCAGGCCATGGCCGAAATCGAACAGGTCGCGCGGCAACTGGGTTGCTCCGTCGTCCAGCTCGCTCTAGCCTGGTTGCTCCACCAGCCCGGCGTGACGTCGGTGCTGGCCGGAATTCGCAACGCCGCTCAAGCCGAAAGCAACGCGCAGGCCGTGGAGCTGCGTCTGGACGACGACGTCCTGAAGCGGCTCGACCAGGCCACGGCCCGCGTCAAGGAAATTCTGGGTAAGAACCCAGACATGTGGGAGACGGCCGAACGGTCGAGGTTCCGCTGAGTCTGGGCTCCGTTGAGGCGAAGCGGACGTCGGGACGTCTGGGTGAGAGCGGCGGGCTCGGGCGGCCCGCCCCAGCGTGGAGACCCGCCGTCGCCAACGTCAACCGGGCGGAGCTGAACTTGCAAGGTTCGAGCTCCACAAAGGAGCCGCTCCACGAGCTTGGTCGGCTCGACCGGTCGGCGGAAGTCCTTCCTCGGTGCGAACGGAGCCCGGCGCCGCTGACGGAAAACGGAAGCGCGGGGCGTCGTCTTCACGGGCCGACGTGTTTTGGCACAGCGAGGTTCGTCGGAAGGGTCTGGAGAAGCAAACGTCGCGAGGTCGCCCAATGGCACAGAAGCTGTCGCGAGAAGAAGTGCTGAAAGTCGCCACGCTGGCCCGGCTGAAGCTGACCGACGCCGAAGTCGACCAGTTCACCGAACAGCTGGGCAAGGTGCTGGCGTACGTCGAGATTTTGAACGAGCTGGACACGACGGACGTCGAGCCGATGGCTCACGCTGTGGAACTGCAAAATGTCTTTCGGGAAGACGAGCCGCGGCCGTCGTTGCCGCGAGAAGAAGCTTTGGCCAACGCACCTAAGACCGACGGCCGGTTTTTCCTGGTGCCGCAGATTCTGGAAGGCCAGTAGGCACCTGTCGGACGACGGCCGGCAGAGGGCGGCGTCGGTGCCGCAACCTGCTTTCGACACGCCGGCGTGCGTTGACGCCCGACGGTTGGTCGGCCGGAAGGCGTCGCGAGCGTCAACCTTCCGAAAACGAACAGTCAGAGGGCCCAAGCTAGAATGGCACTGCTGCACAAGCCAACGCGGGAATTGGTGGAGCTGCTTCGTCGCGGCGAGGTGACCAGTGTCGAGCTGACTCGAACGGCGCTGGAAGCCATTGAGCGGCTCGACCCGCAGGTCGAAGCCTTCCTGTCAGTGGACCGCGACGGAGCCTTGGAACAGGCGGAAGCCGTGGACCGCAAGCGTCGGGACGGTCAGTCCGTCGGGCGGCTGGCCGGCTTGCCGGTCGCTGTGAAGGACGTGCTCTGCACGAAGGGCCAGCCGACCACGTGTGCCAGCCGCATGCTGCAGAACTTCGTCCCGCCGTACGACGCGGGTGCCGTCGAGCGGCTGAGGGCGGAGGACGCGGTGCTGGTGGGCAAGACCAACATGGACGAGTTTGCCATGGGTTCGTCCACCGAAAACTCGGCTTTCAAGAAAACGCGCAACCCGTGGAACCTGCAGCACGCTCCGGGCGGCTCCAGCGGTGGTTCAGCCGCAGCGGTCGCCGCTGGCATGGTTTCCGTCGCTGTCGGCAGCGACACGGGCGGGTCCATTCGGCAACCGGCCGCTTTCTGCGGCGTGGTCGGAATGAAACCAACCTACGGCCGCGTCTCGCGCTACGGACTGATTGCCTACGCCAGCTCCCTGGACCAGGTGGGGCCGCTGGCCAACGACGTTTTCGGCACGGCGTTGTTGCTGGAGGTTTTGGCCGGCCACGACCCTCGAGACTCCACTTCCATTCCCCAGCCCGTTCCTCCTTACACCCAGTCGCTCGACCAACCGCTCGAAGGACTGCGGATTGGTGTAGTGGCGGAGCATTTCACGGAGGGGTTGGACGACGAGGTGGAGCGGGCGGTCCGAGAAGCACTGGAGGTGTTTCGCTCGCTGGGCGCGCAGGTCGAGCAGATTCACCTGCCGCATTCCAAGTACGCCGTCGCCACCTACTACCTGATTGCTCCGTCCGAAGCCTCGAGCAACTTGGCCCGTTACGACGGCGTTCATTACGGGTTCCGGGCCGAGCGGTTCGAGAACATGGTCGACATGTACTGCGCGACCCGCGGCGAAGGCTTCGGCGCCGAGGTCAAGAGACGAATCATGCTGGGAACCTACGCGCTGTCAGCCGGCTACTACGACGCCTACTACCTGAAAGCCCTGAAGGTGCGACGGCTGATTCGCCAAGACTTCGACGCGGCGTTCGAACGCGTCGACCTCATTGCCGGACCGGTCAGCCCACGTCCGGCGTTTCGGTTGGGTGAGCTGGTCGACGACCCACTGGCCATGTACCTTTCGGACGTCTACACCATTAGCGCCAACCTGGCCGGCCTTCCCGGCATTTCCGTCCCGGCCGGCTTCAGCTCAGACGGACTGCCCATTGGACTGCAATTGCTGGCTCCGCCGCTGGAAGAGGAGCGGTTACTGCGAGCGGCTCGAATGTTCGAGAAGGAGACCGACTGGCACACGCGGCGACCGCCGCTGGCCTCGCAGACGGCGCCGTCGTGACGAGCGACACGGGCCTGCGCCTGCGGGACGGCGACCGGCAGACGCGCATTCGTGCCGAGCCGGTCGGCAGCAAGCTGGTCGGCAAACACACAACGCGCTTCCCGCTCCACCTCGACCCCGCGGTCAGTCAGCACGAACAGGTTTGAGGCGACCGAACCATGAGCGAAAGCAAAGCCGACTACGCCGTGGTCATTGGCTTGGAGGTTCACGTGCAGTTGCTGACCCGCACGAAAGCGTTTTGCGGCTGCGTGAACCTGTTCAACCCAGACAACCCCAACGTGCAGACCTGTCCGGTCTGTCTGGGTTTGCCCGGCGCTTTGCCGGTGCTGAACCGCCGCGCCTTCCGACTGGCTCTGCGCACCGCTTTGGCTTTGAACTGCCAGATTGCTCGGTTCACCAAATGGGACCGCAAGCAGTACTACTACCCTGACCTTCCCAAGAACTACCAAATCAGCCAGTACGACTTGCCGTTCAGTCACGACGGGTGGCTGGAGGTGGAGGCCGAGGACGGCTCGGGCAAACGCCGAGTCGGAATCATTCGCGTCCACTTGGAAGAAGACGCGGGCAAGAACTTGCACGACGAAACCGGTCGCGGGCGCGACAGCCTGGTCGACCTGAACCGAGCCGGGACGCCGTTGCTGGAAATTGTCACCCAGCCGGACATTCGGTCGCCCGGTGAGGCTCGCCGCTTCCTCGAAGAACTGCGTCTGCTGTTGACTTACCTGGAAGTCTCGGACTGCAACATGCAAGAGGGCAGTCTGCGCTGCGACGCAAACGTCAATTTGCACATTCCCGACGGAAACGGCGGTACGGTGGCCACGCCCATTGTCGAGGTCAAGAACCTGAACAGCTTCCGGGCAGTGGAAGCCGCACTGGCCTACGAGGCTCGTCGTCAGTACCGGCAGTTCCGCGAAACCGGCCACAAACTGGGCGACGTGCCCAAGGAAACGCGCGGCTGGGACGAAAAGCGCGAAGTCACGTTCGCTCAACGCGGCAAGGAAGAGGCTTCGGACTACCGCTACTTCCCCGACCCCGACCTGGTGCCGGTGACGGTCAGTGAGGAGCTGCTGGAAGAGGTGCGCGGGGAGCTGTGCGAGTTTCCGGCCGCCAGACGCGAACGCTTTCAGCGCGAGTACGGGTTGTCGGAGTACGACGCAACGGTGTTGGTCGAACAGGGACGGGCCGTGGCCGACTACTTCGAACGAGTGGCTCGTGACTGCGAAGACCCCAAGCGCGCGGCCAACTGGGTTACGCAGGACGTCC
>CAYSAG010000351.1:0-5128 GCA_964428935.1 uncultured Planctomycetaceae bacterium
GGATGAGTACACGACGGTGCTGGTCAAAGTCGGCGACCAGGTGACCGAAGGGCAGTTCTTGGCGGGCGACCTTTGCGTCCAACTGGACTCGTCCGAGCTGGAAGAGCGAGAGAAACAGCAGCAGATCGACGTCACCCGCGCCAAGGCCGATCTGGAAAAAGCAGAAAAAGACGTCGAGCTGACCAAGACACAGGTCGAAAGCGACATCGCCACGGCCCAATTGAACTACGAACTGGCTCAGCTCGACCTGGACAACTACACGGGCGGCGAGTTCCAGCAGCAGGTCGACGAAATCGAAGGCAACATCTTGGTCGCCCAGGAAGAGCTGAACCAGGCGAAAGAAAACTACGAGTTCATCAAACGGGTCGCGAAAAAAGGGTACAAAAGCCAAAACGAGTTGGAGACGGCTCGAATCGCCGTCGTCAAGGCCCAAAACAAGCTGGACATCGAACGCAGCAAGCTGAAGGTCCTAAAAGAGTTCACGTACAAGAGGACTCTGAAAGAACTGACGGCCAACGTGGCCGAGGCCAAGCGGGCGCTGGAACGGGCCAAACTGTCGGGCGAAGCGAAAATGGCCCAGGTACTGGCGGAGTACCAAGCTCGTCAACTGACCTACCAGCTCGAAGTGGAGAAGCTGAAACGCTACCAGCAGCAGATCGCCGCCTGCCGCATGATTGCACCGCAAGGCGGTCAGGTCGTGTACGCCAGTGAAACGGCTCGCCGTAGCCAGCCGATCGTCATCGAGGAAGGGACGATCGTCCGACAGAATCAGGAAATCATTCGCTTGCCCGACTTCTCGCAAATGAAGGTCGACACACGCGTGCATGAGTCGAAGATCGACTTGCTGCGAGTGGGACAGCCTGCGCTGATTCACGTGGACGCGTTTCCAGACCACGTTTTCCACGGAGTGGTGGACAGCGTGTCGTCGGTGCCCTTGCCTGGGCGTTGGCCCAACTTCGACTTGCGCGAGTACGAAGCGGTCATTCGGATCACCGACCAGGGCGAGGAAGTGCGGAAGTTGAAGCCCGGCCTGACGGCCAGTGTCGAAATCATTGTCGCTCAGCGAGAGAACGTTCTCCAGGTCCCGGTGCAAGCCGTGGTCAACATCGGCGACCGTTACTTCGCCTACGTGCTCACACCGAAAGGCCCGGAGAGGCGAAAGATTCTGGTCGGCGACAACAACGAAACTCACATCGAAATCAAAGACGGACTGGCCGAGGGCGAGCGGGTCATCATGAACGTGCGGACGAAATTCGCGAAAGAGCTGGCCGAGTTGGAGGCCAAGTACGGCGTTCAGAAACGAAACGCCGCAGCTCCGGTGGCCGCTCCACCCAGAGCCCGACTGGGGCCCGGCCAGCAAGCCGGACCGCGTGGTCTCGGGAAAGGTGGACCGAACGCCGGCCCCGGAGCTGGGAAGCTGCGCGGCCCAGGCGGCTTGCGTCGACCCGGCGGCGGGGGCTTCGGACCGGGAGGCCGACCGCCAGGCAGAGCGGGGGCGGAGCAAAAGCCGGGGGCACGCGCCCGGCTCGGCACGCGTCCGCGTTCCGCGGGTGAGAGTGGTCCGCAGCGGCGCGGTCCGAGAGCGGGCGGGACGAGAGGGAGCAGGCCGTCGGGAGGTCGAACGCCATGAGGATCATCGGCCGAATCGTCGACCTGCACAAGTACTACTTCATGGGCTCGGTCGTCGTGAAAGCTTTGCGCGGTGTGTCGGCCGAGTTCCCGGAGGGCGACTGGGTCGCCATTGTCGGCTCCTCGGGAAGCGGGAAGAGCACTCTGCTGAACTTGCTGGGAGCTTTGGACCGGCCGACGAAAGGCAAGTACTACCTGGGCGGCCAGGACGTCTCGACCATGGACGACGACCAACTGTCCTGGATCCGCAACGAAATGATCGGGTTCGTGTTTCAGTCGTACAACTTGATTCCGCAGTACACCGTTTTGGAAAACATCGAGGTGCCGCTGCACTACCGGCGGGGAGTCCACTCGATCAGCTCACGAGACCTCAACCGCTGCATCGACCTCGCCGTACGCGTGGGGCTCGGGGACCGACTCGACCACCGCCCATTTCAACTTTCCGGCGGTCAACAACAGCGGGTCGCCATTGCTCGCGCGCTGGTGAACGACCCGGAGATCATCTTGGCCGACGAGCCGACCGGCAATCTGGACTCCGCCACGGAAGCCGAAATCATGCAGATTTTCCGCAAACTGAACGAGGAGGGGCGGACCATTTTGATGGTGACCCACGAGCCGGAAGTCGCTCGGTTCGCCAAACGGCAGATCGTTCTCAAGGACGGCGTGATCGAACGCGAGGAAGTGTTCCGCGACTGACGGGCTGCGTTGCCCGCGGCGGTGCGACGGCGTGACGGGCGGCGCTGTCGCGTTTCTCAGGGAAGAGTCTTTTGCCGTGCGGTCGGTGTCGCGGCCACCTGCACTGACCGACTGGCTGACAGAACCGACTGTCGAGAACAGGCATTCCTTTGCGGTTCACGCCGATGTTCCTGACTCGAATCATTCGCACAATTCGACTGGCGCTGAAGAGCCTGATGCTGCACAAGCTCCGGTCGGGCTTGACGATGCTGGGCATTGTGTTCGGCGTCTTCTCGGTCATTGCCATGCTGGCCATTGGAGAAGGAGCCAGCCGGCAGGCTCAGCGGCAGGTGCTGGAGCTGGGAGCGACGAACATCATCGTTCGCAGTGTCAAACCGCCGCAGGAGGTAGCCAAGACAGGGACGCCCGGAGCTTTCGTGCTTCGGTACGGCCTGAAGCGTTCCGAGTACAAACTGCTGGCCGAAACGATTCCAACCATCTTGAAAGCCATTCCGATTCGCGAGGCAAACCAGGAAGTCCGCTACCGGCACCGCTCGATGAACGCTCGGGTGGTCGGTTGCACGGCAGACTACCTGCACGTCAACCACCTGCGAGTTGCACAGGGGCGCTTCATTACGGACGCCGACCAGGAGTACTTGGAGAACGTATGCGTGTTGGCGTCGCAAACGGCCGAAACGCTGTTCCCGTACGAGGACCCGATCGGCAAGGCTGTTCAGATCGGAACGCGGTTCTTCACGGTCGTGGGAATCATGCAAGAAAGGACCGCCTCGGCCGGCATCGGCGGCAGCCTGGCCGCTCAAGACTACAACAAAGACATCTACATTCCCATTCGAACCTTTCAGGCCCGGTTCGGCGACCTGATTGTCCAGGTGGCGAGCGGTTCGTTTTCGGCGGAACAGGTGGAGCTGAGTCAGATTACGCTGCAGGTTCGAGACGCCGAGTCGGTCATTCCAACCGCCGAAGTCATCCGCGAAACACTCGAACCCTTGCATCAGGAAAAGAAAGACATTGCGATCGTTGTGCCCTTGGAGCTGCTCCGTCAGGCAGCCCAAATCCGCAACATTTTCAACATCGTTCTGGGGTCGATTGCCGCCATCAGTTTGATCGTGGGTGGCATTGGCATCATGAACATCATGTTGGCCACGGTGACCGAGCGGACACGCGAGATTGGCATTCGACGGGCTTTGGGGGCACGGCAGCGAGACATCATCGAGCAGTTCTTGATCGAGACGGTGGTGCTGTCCGGCACGGGCGGATTGATTGGCATTTTGCTGGGTCTGGCGACGCCGAAAGTGTTTCTGTTCATTCGGTGGTTCGTGACGACCTTTGTGCTGGACCCGGAGACGGCCGCGTCGGACTTGGGCCGCATGTTTGCTCAAATGGAGCCGGCCATTGCCGTCTGGAGCCTGCCGTTGGCCTTCGGAATTTCGGTCGGCATTGGCGTCATTTTCGGGCTGTACCCAGCTCGAGCGGCCGCTCGGCTGGACCCGATCGAAGCCCTGCGTCACGAGTGATTGTCGCGAGAGGACGCCGTTCGGTCCCGCCGCTCGGCCGTTCGAACAGACCGAGCGGTTCGGTGCAACCGTCCTGGTCGGCGAAAACGTCGCTGTTTGCTTTCTTGCGACGACCGCTACAGGCTCACGCCAGCCGCCCCGCTGCGTCGGCTCTTTGCCTCGCGTCCGCCTCTCGCTGGAACGCCCGTGGTAGTGTTGAGCGGCAGAGTTCGAGCGCTCGGCCTGTGCGCTCCGTTCTTCGGGCCAATGACGGTCGAAACGCACAAGCGGGAGGTCTCTCGGTGACGACACGAACCCTTCGACGAACCGGCGTCGGCGTGAGCTGTTTCGTGGCGGTCAGCTTACTAGCCGCCACCGCAACCGGCTTGGACCGCAGCGGCCTAGGCTCGGACCAGGCCTCGTCCGTCCAGCTGGCTTGCCACCAATGCTGTCCGAGCTGTGTTGGCGTGCCAGCGGCCCTGGTCCTGGTCGAGCCGGCCGTTTTGATGCCCGTCCTGCCCGCGGCACCTCTGTACCCGGCTCCCGTGTGGGTGTCCCCGGCTCCCGTGGCCCTCTCGGTCATTGCTCCAACGCCGACCGCGACACCGGGGCCGCAGGGACAGACGACGACCCCTGGCGCTCCACCCGGCCCGAACACGGCCGCGCCTCGTGGTTCGCTCCAGGAGCCCGGCGTCGTTGGCCCAGCCGTGATTCTGCCTGCGGGCCCACCGCGGCCGGCCCCGCCGCCGGGAACGCTCGGACGCACCTACTTCCGCTACTCACGCCCGGTGCCTTGGGACAAGCACCCCCGGACGGCCATGGTCGAAATTTCCATTCTGAAACAGACCAAGCGCAAGCTCGCTCAAAAGTACCCGGACGGCGAGCTGCGCGTGTCGGTTGCCGACGTCCGTCAGCAGTTCGAGCCGCTGAAGGGCTACCTGGGCACCGATGGCCTGTGGCATTTCGAGTCGAAGCCACTGTACCCCGGCATCCCGCACATCTACGACGTCAAGTTCGAAGTGGTGCGTGTGGTCCACAAGGTCGAAGTCAAGTACGGGCACCGGGTCGAGTACGACGAGGAACAGAAAATTGCCGACGTCGGAGTCCGCCGGATTCGGCTCATTCCCGGCCGCATCGTGACGCTCGAGTTCTAGCGCCCGCGTGGAGCGACGCGTCACTTCGGTGCTCGGCTGACACGCCGGGAAGAGCCGAGTCGTCTTGTGGACCGTCCGGCAGACGCCGCTGCTTCTTCTTGCCTAGTGCTGTGTCACGCCGAAAAGTTGGGACTCAGTCGACTGTGGCGAACTGTC
>CAYSAG010000352.1:0-5080 GCA_964428935.1 uncultured Planctomycetaceae bacterium
GTCCCGGCCGCTACTTGCTGGAAGAGGAAGCGTTGAAGGCCAACAAGAAACGGCTGCTGGAGCGACGGCGGGTGCCTCAACAGGCGGGTATTCCCTTCTTCTACATTGGCGGAATCGACCCGGCGGTGCGAGGGGCCGACCCGGAGTTTTGCGGAAAGAACGCGGTGGCCATTTCCGAGGTCACCGACGGTTACTGGATTTTCTACGAAGGACCGACCTACACCAAACCGGACCACGCCGAGTACTGGAAGTGGTTCACGTGGGCCAACCGGGCCATTGCGGAAGGCCGCTTCGACGCTCAGTACCAGCCGCGGCAGACACCCGAAGCCTGGCAGTTGGACGTTTTTCGAAACAGCCAGAACCTGCCGTCGGTGCAACCGTTGAGCTCGAGCCGGCTCGGCCAGTCGACGGCTTACCCGCTCCTTCGGTTGCGTCGCGAAAACTTGCTGCTTCTGTACTGTCGACGGGGCGTGCCGGTCTCCGTTAGCCTGACCAATTTGCGAGTCGGCCACTACCAGTCGCGCTTGCTGTGGGAGGTGCGAGGACCGGACGGTGAGCGGGTGGCAGCAGGCAGAACGGAGCTCAACCAAGGGGCCGACGTCCGGTTCACGCCGAAACGGGACGGCGTGTACCGTCTGGGAGCCACGGCCGACGGCCGCGCTTGGGCGGTCCGACAGGCCAACGTCCCCGTGGGGCTGGCCACGCTGCAGCCGTTGCGTGTCATTGGGGGAGCCAAGCGGTTGTACTTCGTCGTTCCCCAGCAGCTGCGACAGTTCACGCTCAGCGTCGAGGGCGGGGGAGGCACCGAGACGGTCCGGTTGAACGTTTTCGACCCCAGCGGGCAACTGGTCGGTGCGGCTCAAACCACGCCGCAGCAGCCTTCCGCGATGCTGACCGTCCGCCCAACGCCCGACCAGCTCGGGCAGAGCGTGCCAGCGGTCTGGTCGCTGCAATTGACCCGAGCCGACCAAGGGGTGTTGGAAGACAGCTCCGTGCAGCTCGACCCCAAACTACCGCCGGTGCTGTCGTTGTTGGCCGAGCAGGCGTGGAGCTTTCGACAGGCGCGGTGAGCGTCGAGCGCAACGGCGCGGCGAGCCTTCGCGCCACCCGGTCGCTTGGAGGTGCCGAAACGACGCGCTGGCTTGAGTCGGGAAAAACGGTTGGACACAGCAGGCCCCGGTTCGACTCGGCACGCTCCGAAACGAAAAGCCGAGGCGCGGCCGGGCCGGCTGAGCAAAACTGGCCGCTCGTGCGGGCAGTTCCTATAATTCGCGAGCTTGTCTGGGCGGGCGGTCGCGGTTGGCTAGCCGCTTCAGTGCAAGCGCGGCCCGTTCGGACGTTCGTTGCTGCACGGACCGCCGTCCAGAACGAGCGGGTTTTGACAGCCGAACGCGAAAACCGTTGCCACGGATTGCACGACGGAGGAAACAGCCATGGTGGACCACGAACTGAAGCAGGCCTGTCAGGACTTGCTGCGTCGGATTGTCGTTCTAAGGGACTCTCTTTGACTTGGAGAGCAAGCAGAAGAGGGCGGAGGAAATCAACCGACTGATGGCCGCTCCTGGCTTCTGGGACAACCGGGAGCGGGCGGAGCGGTTGGTGCAGGAGCTGCGTCGGTTGTCGCTGACGGTTAAGCCGATGCAGGAGCTGCTCAGCGAGTCGGACGACTTGAGCGTGCTGTTGGAGTTTGCCGAGGAGGACGACTCGGGCGAGTCGACGGCGGAGCTGGCCGAGGCCGTTCAACGAATGGAAAAACAGCTCCGGGCCCTCGAGCTGCGCACGCTTTTGTCCGCGCCCGAAGACAGCAGCAACGCGTTCTTGAGCGTGCAGGCCGGTGAAGGCGGAACCGACGCGTCCGACTGGGCCGAAATGCTGTTGCGAATGTACGTGCGGTGGGCCGAACGGCGTGGTTACCGAGTCCAACTGCTCGACCGTTCGGACAACGAAGAGGCTGGCATTCGCAACGCGACCATTTCGATTCAGGGCGACTACGCGTACGGCTACTTGAAGGGCGAGACGGGCAACCACCGGTTGATTCGAATCAGCCCGTTCGACGCCGCGGGCCGTCGACACACGTCCTTTGCCGCTGTGGACGTCACTCCCGACCTCGGCGACGAAATTGACATTGAGGTCGACTTCGACAAGGACGTGCGCGAAGACACGTACCGAGCCAGCGGCGCGGGCGGCCAGCACGTCAACAAGACCAGCTCGGCCGTCCGTCTGACCCACCTGCCGACGGGCATTGTCGTCCAGTGTCAGAACGAACGCAGTCAGCACAAGAACCGCGCTCAGGCCCGGAAATGTTGCTGGCCAAGCTGTACCAGCTCGAATTGGAAAAGCGCGAAGCCGAGCTGGCGGCCAAGCGAGGTCAGAAGTCGAAAATTGGTTTCGGCGGCCTGACCATTCGCAACTACGTGCTGCACCCGGAGCAGTACGTCAAGGACACGCGAACGGGACTGAAGGTGTCGAACCCGGGAGCGGTTCTGGACGGCGAGCTGGACGAGTTCATTGAGGCTTACCTGAAGTGGCGGGTCGCTCAGCAAAAGGAGCCGGCCGCGTCGTAACGCCCGCCCGAAAGCGGCGAGCGGCCGGCGTCAACGAAGCTCGACGGCCGGACCGACCCGCCTCCGCACGACGGCTCGTCGTGCCGTCGGCCGACCCACTGTCCTTTCCAGACCACGCCGAACGTCGAACGCGTTTCTGGAGTCGTTGCGGTGAACCGCGAGGCCGGAACGAGCGGCGCGGACGAAATTGCCCGACCGAAGTTTCCACCGCCGCTTCGAATCGGGACGCTTGGGCTGGCGTCTCGCTACCTGCTGGCACCGCTGGCCGGCTACACCGACTTGTCGTTTCGGTGCGTCGTCCGGAAGTTGGGCGGCGTTGGGTTGGCCACGACCGAGCTGGTCAACGCCCGCGGCTTGCTGGCCGGCTCACCGGGCTCGCTCCGGCTCATTGAAACCTGCCCCGAGGACCAACCGTTGGCCGTCCAGCTGTTCGCCAACGACGCGGCCATTCTGGTCGACGCGGCGCAGTGGCTGCAGGAGCGTGGCGTGGCCGTCGTCGACATTAACATGGGTTGTCCCGTCGACCGGGTGGCGTTGAACGGGGCTGGAGCCGGTTGGCTGTGTCGACCGGCTCAAGCGGTCGAGTGGGTGCGGCGTGTGGTCGAGGCGGTGCGCGTGCCGGTGACGGTGAAAATGCGGCTGGGGTGGGACGACCGGAACATTGTCGCGCCGCTGCTGGCTCGCGAGTTCGAACAGGTGGGCGTCGCCGCGGTCACCGTTCACGGTCGGACACGCGAGCAAGGCTTCCGCGGCAGTGTCCGGTTGGACGAAATTCGGCGTGTGGTCGAGGCCGTCGAGAAAATGCCGGTCGTTGGAAACGGCGACGTGCGCTGTGTGGCCGACGCTGCTCGAATGCTCGCCCAAACGGGCTGCCACGGCGTTTCGATTGGACGGGGGGCTCTGGCCAACCCGTGGATTTTCGCTCAACTGGTTCAGTGGGAACGGACCGGCCGGTTCGACCCACCGGGCGACTTCGACGAGCGACTGCAGTTGCTTTGGCAGCAGTTTCTATTGATGGAGCGGTTGCGCGGCACGGAGCGGGCCATTGTGCAGTTCCGCAGAATCGGTCACTGGCACTTGAAAGCCATGCGAGTCCGAGCGTGGCTGCGGAACCGCTTCCAGCAGGCGAAGACGCGCGACGAGCTGGTTCGAGTGCTCGAAGAAATTGCTCGCGAAGGGCCTGTCCGGGGGGCACGGTCCAGTCCAACCGGTCCAGCCTTTGACGTCCCCGTTCCGTCCGGGCCGGTGGCCAGGTGGTGAAGGCCGCTGGTGGCCAGCGGGCGGACGGCCGTCGCGGGGTTCCGAGGCTTCGGTGGAAAGCTGGCCGAGCTCCGAACGCTGTTCTGCGGACGTTGTCCGGAGGGCTGCCACTGCGACGGCGGTCAGCCGACCGGTGCCGTGGAAGACGGTCCGCCGGCCGCGACCGGACAGGAGCCGACTGGCACGTCCGGGACACCCCCCTGGCGCGGCACCGCGGCCGCTCCCGTCTTTTCCGGCCGCCGGACGGGCGGCGCGGCTTGACAAACGGCAACAAGGTTGCGAAAAACCTAGCCGCCCGACTGGCGTGGGCGGAAGCCGCGTTCGCTTTGCGGGTGGCTGGGCCCGACGAACGCAGCATGGCTTCCGCCTCGAGGGACGTCGGTCGGGGCCTTGGTTGCCTGGCCGTGCCGGCTGGGCCGAGCGCTGCAGGCTTGCTGTCGCCTTCGACTGGGTTGAGGACGGCAGGGGGAGGTCTGGCGGGAGGCGCGGCGAAGTCTGCCGAGTTTCGTCGCGTGGGCGTTTTTGGGGCCCAAGGCTTCGCGTGGGTCCGGGGCCGAAGCCTCCGGACGGCTGTGTAAGGAGTCCACCCAAGTCGTTCGACGAGGCTCGTGTCGGCGCGGGCGGCTCGACGGCTGGGAGGCAACGACACGCGTTTCCGCTGTCCGGTCGAGTGTGGTTGTGGCAACGTTGGGTTTGACGGTAGCTGGTTTTCACAAAGAAGACCGAGGGAGCTACGAGCCATGAGCGGACCGATTGTTCGCACGGGTGCAACACGAAAGTACTCGGAGAACTGGGACCGCATTTTCGGTGCCCAAGAGAAAAAGGCCGCGTCGGCAACGGCCAAGGCCAAGAAGGCGACAAAGAAGGCAACCAAGAAGACGGCTCAAAAAACAGCCAAGAAGAGCTGCGCCAAGAAGACGGCTTCGGCCAAGAGCACGAAGAAGGCGGCCAAGCGGTCGTGCGGAAAGAAGGCCGCGAAGAAGAGCCGTTAGTGGTCCGTCGAAACTAGCAGTGGCGGACGCCGCACTAGCCTGAGCGTGCCTTTCTGCTCGGGACTGGTCGCACTCAAATGCGACCGCCTCCCCGCCGCGGTGCGGAACGAGGCGAGCGCTCGGAGCGGCGCGACTGGCAGACCGACCGCGTCGACGGGCCGCAGCGGCTCACGCGTGGCCGGTCAGCTCGCCGGCATCCCAATCGACTTTCCTGCTTTCGTTGTGTTTGCACCCGCGTTTCGCTGTTCGGCGTCGCGGGGTTTT
>CAYSAG010000353.1:0-5025 GCA_964428935.1 uncultured Planctomycetaceae bacterium
TTTCGCTGTTACTTTTGCTGTGCACACCGCGGCATCTGGTCGCCCAAGAACGCGCAGCCCGTAGGAACAACGAGGATGCCGCCAGCTGGGTGGACGTCCCACCTCCGCCGGTTCCCGCCGAAGAGCAGCCAACGGCGTCG
Organism: uncultured Planctomycetaceae bacterium; assembly: GCA_964428935.1. Lineage (GTDB taxonomy): Bacteria > Planctomycetota > Planctomycetia > Planctomycetales > Planctomycetaceae > JAADHY01. Next base: position 141 of record CAYSAG010000353.1, read on the forward strand.
ACGGAGACCGACTGGTTCGATCTAAAGGAGGAACTGTCGCGACTGGCAGCAGAGGTTGAAGCTCTGAAGGCCGAAAAGGCTCGAGCGGAAGCTCCACCGGCCCGCCCCACCGTCACGGCCGGCGGGCGAATCATGCTCGACTGGGCCACTTTCAACCAAAACGACATCAGCCGGACGCAGGCTGGCAACTTTCAAAACGGCACCGAGGTCCGGCGAGCTCGCGTTTACTTAAAGGGTACCGCGTTTGACATCATCGAGTACAAACTGCAGTTCGAGCTGGCTGCGTCGACCAATATCCCCGACTACCCTGGTTCCGGAGTGAGGGGGATCGGCCAAGTGTCGTTCAAGGACGTTTACATTACTTTAAGGGACCTACCTGTCGTACACAATGTCCGAGTCGGACACTTCAAGACGCCGTTCGGATTGGAAAACCTCACCAGCCACCGTTTCGCGACTTTTCTCGAACGGGCCATGGTTTCGGAAGGCGAAATTGAAGGCCGCCGAATGGGCATCATGGCCTTCGACCACAGCGAGGACGAGCGGTCGACTTGGGCCATTGGCCTGTTTACCAGCCAAATTCCTGAAAACCCGCCGCGATTTCGGAACGACAGCGGCGGCGCGTCGATCATCATGCGGTACACGTTCCTGCCCTGGCTCGACGAAAGCGATCCCGACCACCGGCTGCTCCACATGGCCGCGTCTTACTCCTTCGCCGACATTGGTGAAGGGAATCAGGTGCGATTCGACGAGCAGCCCGAATCTCACCTAGCGAAAGTCGTCATCGACACCGCCCCCATGCTGGACGTGGAAGACATCAACGCGATGGGACTGGAATTGGCCTTGGTTTACGGACCCCTCTCGGTTCAAAGCGAACTGGTGTCGTTTTGGTTGGACCGCGCCGTTCACCCCAGTCCTCAATTTGTCGGCGGCTACGCCTACGTCAGCTACTTCTTGACGGGCGAAAGTCGAAACTACGACAGACGCAAGGGCCATTTCGACCGAGTCCACCCGTTCCAGAATTTCGTTCCGGTGCCGGGTGAGAAAGGCACGGCATTCGGGCCGGGGGCATGGGAAATCGCCTACCGTTACTCGTTCATGGACCTGAACGACGAGGGCGTCACGGGCGGCTTGGCGTCCAACCACACGTTCGGCATCAACTGGTACCTGAACCCTTACACGCGGCTCATGTGGAACTACGTCCATTCAGATGTCTACGACCACCCGAAAGCTCCTGGAATCGGACGCTCGGACGTTTTCCAAATGCGGTTCCAAATCGATTTCTGATTCCGACGCATTTCCCGCCAACTTCCCGCTCGTTGCTTCTCCAGAACCAGCAGCGCGGACCGGCAACGTCCCATGCCGGTGAGTGCGGACGGCCGCGACTTCACGCCAGCGGTGCCACGCCCCGGCTGGCTCGACAGGTGGTGGGCGGGCAGACGCGACGCGCCAGCCTGCCCAGCCCACCGATCGGCGTAGTCTACTCGGGACCAAAAGTCGGCAAATTCCGCACATGTGTTAAATCTGTAACGCAACGGCGTCCGATTTCATTCTCTGTGGGCTAGCGTGTGGATGCAGCAAAGCGGTGCAGTGCAAAGACATCGTGCGGGAGGCGCAAAACGTGGAAGGGAGTCCCAGAACGGAGCAGGGTGGTTCGCAAGTGTTGCAGAAACTGGTCGTGGGGTCCGTGGTCGCGGTCTTGGCGTCCGGGTGGCTGCTCGGCTGCGTGAGTACCGCTGACCTGTACACGAACTGTTCCGAGCCGTGTCAGGCCGACCGCGGGGGCGTCGTCCCGGAAGCGGTCGCACGGCTTGAGTCGTCGGTTGTCCCCAGCCGGTCCGCAGCTGACAGCCGGAGCAGCCTCTCGGAGGCGAAAAGCCCGCCAACCAGGACCGACGACAGCTCGATTCGGTCGGCGAAATTTGAGCAACCGGAGCCCGTCGCGCCCGAGCAAACGAAGCAAGAACGGAACGAGAACGAGTCTGCGGACGCGGTGAACAGCACGCTGAAGGTGTCGCCGGTTCCGGAAGGCGGTCGGGGCATTGACTTGGCGTCGGCGTTGGAGCTGGCGGCGGGGCAAAGCCCCGAAGTGCAGTACGCTCAGTGGCGAATTCACGAGGCCTACGCGAACTGGGTGGCCGCCAAAGTCCTGTGGCTGCCGACCATTCACGCTGGTCTGAGCTACAACCGGCACGACGGAACGTTACAAAGCTCGTCGGGTGCAATCCGGGACACGAACCGCTCGTCGTTCCAGACCGGCTTGGGCGTCGGTTCGGTCGGCACGGGCAGCCCGCCGGTCGCTGGCGTGGGCGCGCAATTCGCGCTGGCTGACGCTGTCTTCCAACCTCGCATTGCCAGCAACAAAGTGGCCGCTCGGCAGTTCGGTGCCGACGCCACCACCAACGACACGCTGTTGGACGTGGCGGTGGCGTACCTGGACTTGCTGGAAGCGGTGCAAGAAAAGGCCATTGCCGAGGAGACGCTGAAGAACGTGCAGGAGCTGGCCAAGCTGACCGACGCCTTCGCCAAAACCGGGCAGGGCGCACAGGCCGACGCCGACCGGGTGCGAGCCGAGCTGGCGGTGAGGAGGAACGAGGTGCACCGGGCGGAAGAACGAATCCGGACGCGGTCCGCTCGGCTGGCCCAGCTGCTCAGCCTGGACCCGTCCGTGCCGTTCGCTCCGCGAGAGCCGGAAGTCACACCGATTGAGTTGGTCTCGACCGACGCGGGTCTGCGAGACCTGGTCGCGCAGGCTCTGCAGAACCGGCCTGAGCTGTCCGAAGCCCAGTACCTGGTTTCGGCGGCCGTCGAAGAGCTTCGTCGGGAGCGGTTCGCGCCGCTTCTGCCCAGCTTCCTGTTGCGGTTCAGCTACAGCGGCTTCGGCGGAGGAAACGGGAGCACCAACGCAGGCGACAGCTTCGATGACCGAGTCGACTACGACGCCGTCGCTTACTGGGAGATCCGCAATTTGGGCTTCGGCGAGTGGGCCGAGCGGCACGCAGCCGAAACGCGACTCGAACAGAAAGAGTGGCGGCTGGTTCGAGTCATGGACCGAGTGTCGGCCGAGGTTTCCGAGGCGTACGCTCAGGTCGAAGCCCGAAAGCCGCAAATCGAGACCGCAAGAGACGGACTGCGCAAGGCCCTCGACTCGCTGCGTCGCAACATGGACCGCATTCGCTCGGGCGAGGGCTTGCCAATCGAGGCTCTCCAGTCCATTCAGGCGCTCGACCAAGCCCGCCGCGAGTACCTGCGGGCCGTCATTGACTACAACAAAGCCCAGTTCGCTCTCCACCACGCCCTCGGTTGGCCCAGCCGTTAGCCTCGGCACGCGGTCGCTGCTCGAACGCCCAACCCGTCGGCGGTACCCGTTCTGCGCGGACCGGGACACTGAGAGCGGCTCCACCGCCGGCTCAGCTTGTCGGGTCGAGCCGGCTCACGCTCTCGCGTCACGCCACGCGTGGCCTCTCTCCTGGCTTGCTTGCTGAAGCTGGCCTTCGTCGTTCGTCTGTGGTCCGGCGCACGAGCCGTGGTTTGTCAAACCGGCGGCGCAGTGGTACGCTAGGCACGCGTTGACGAGCAATGGCCCTCGCGGCTTGTCGCACCTGGGCTCGTGGGCCGGACGGCCGCGAGGTCGTTGTTTTGAGGCGGTCAGGAGGAACGTCGCCAGCTTCACTCTGCTCGCCGCTTCGTCCGCTTGCGGGGCGCAGCGCGCCGACCAGACCCGGACGGTCCTGCGACTTTGTCTTGGCGACCGAAGGCTACAAACACTGGGGAAAGACAGCATGAAGGCCGTGTTCGCTCGCACTGCTTTGGTTGTTGGCCTTTGTTTGGCGCCGGCGGTTGGACCGAGGGAGTCGGTTTGGAGCGCTCCGCCACGCCGTCCCAACGTGCTCTTCATTTGCGTGGACGACTTGAACCACTGGGTCGGTTACACAGGACGGAACCCGCAGGTTCGAACGCCGAACATTGACCGGCTGTCTCGAATGGGCATGTCTTTTACGCACGCTTACTGTGCTGCTCCAGCCTGCGAGCCGTCCCGTGCGGCTCTGTTTTCGGGCCTGCGTCCGAGCACCTCGGGGTGCTACCGCAACGGCGACGGGTGGAAGAATTACATTCCCGAAGGCATTTCGCTGAACGCTACCTTCAAGAAAGCCGGCTACTTCGTGGCTGGAATGGGCAAGACTTACCACGCCAGCGCGGCCAAGGGGCTGGAGGCTGTTTACGCGTCTGAGTGGGACGAGTACCCACCGCTGCCCAAGCCGGCCGCCGGGGGAGCCCAAAAGTACTGGGGCTACTTCGAACCATTGCCGCTTGACATGAAAGACGACGACTTGGGCGACTGGTACACGGTCAACTACTGCATTGAGCAGCTTCAGAAGAAACACACCAAACCGTTTTTCCTGGCCTGCGGGCTGAGCAAGCCCCACCTGCCGTGGGCCGTGCCACGCAAGTACTACGAGCTGTTCCCACGCGAGACCATTCAGCTACCTCCCTACAAGAAAGGCGACCTGGACGATGTGCCACCGGCCGGGCGTCGAATGGGTGTCTGGAGGGACCACGCCCAGTTTCTCAAGACCGGACGCTGGAAAGACGCCATTCGCTCTTACCTGGCCACCATTGCCTACACGGACATGAACATTGGCCGGTTGCTCGACGCACTGGAAAAAAGCCCGTACAAAGACAACACAATCATTGTCCTTTGGGGAGACCACGGCTGGCACCTGGGCGAGAAAGACCACTGGCGGAAGTTCACGCTGTGGGAAGAAGCCACGCGAGCACCGCTGATTTGGGTCGTGCCCGGTGTGACGCCGCCCGGCTCCATTTGCGACCGCCCCGTCGACTTCATGACTATTTACCCGACCCTGTGCGACCTGGCGGGAATTCCCAT
>CAYSAG010000354.1:0-5005 GCA_964428935.1 uncultured Planctomycetaceae bacterium
TCGTCGTGCTCGCCACAAACGGTATCCCGAATCTTCGATTTGACAGACCACTAGCGGAACCACGCAGACGGCGTCTCAGGACAGCACGGACGGTTGTTCGTGAGACGCCGTCGCTGCGCGCTGTCTCGTCTGTTCGAGCGGCTCCGGCTCCAGAAGCTGGCGCCGGTCGGCCAATGCCTGCCTTCTGCTCACGCGTTTTCCTCCCTCGCCCTCCAGTCGGGCTGAAGCTTCGCAACCTTTGCTGATTCCACTATGATCTTTGCCACGTCGGAGGCCCGAGCCACGTCGGTTGAAGCACGGAGAGCTCGGTGCCCCGACGAAACTCTTGGCAACCAACACCGCTGACGACGTCTGACAGAAAACCGGGTCCTGCAATTGCTCCGGCCGAACGGCCCAGACGGACTCGATGGCCGCAGCCCGGGGCTGAGGAACGAAGGGGACTCCACCAAGGCCGGGTCGACGAGAACGGCTCCATTTCGCTCCGGCCAAACAAGAATCGTTTGCGATGGCAGACAGGCAAGCCCAAGGGCGCACAACGCAGAAGACAGACGAGCTGCTCCGCTCGATCATCGGTTACCTCAACTTCTCCAGCGGCCAGCCCGACACCACATTCCAGAAGAGCTTGAACGAGCTGTGGCGGCTGGAGTGGCCGAGGAATCCGTGGAGTCGGCTGCCGGAGCGGCTGCGCCGGTTCGCCCAGACACTGCAAGGCAGTTCGCCCGCCTTCCAAGACGTCTCACAAGCCTTGGCCGTCATCGACCTCACGTTCAACGAGCTGTTCCCCGCGTACAAGGCCTTTCACGCCGACCTACTGTTCCATTTGCCGGTCGAGGTGCTCCAGCAACCGTTCTTCCTCGCCAGGCTCTTCGAAGCCGTCCTGGCCCAAGGGCCGCCCTGGGACGAAACAGCTCGTGTGGTCGACGGCGCCATTAACCAACTGAACGACTTCGTCGGTTACCGGCCGCTGGCGGTGTTGGAGGACGGTCGGAAGGCCCAGCCTTACCCGCACGAACGGTTCCGCCCGCTGCCGATTTACATTCGAGGAGCCGGCGTGGCCGTGGGCCCGTACCACGACTTGGTCGAGGCGACATTGAAGCTGCTGGAGCAAGTCCCCGAGTCCCTGCGCGCCGCCGCCCAGTTCGACCTGAACCGACTGGACGAGCTGGCCGTGGACCTGCGGGCGTACGACCACGAGCACCCGTCCAGCAAGCGGACGAACTACGCCTTCGGTGAGTGGGACCCGCACCAAATCGACCTGCAAGGTTACTACCGACGCTTCGTCACCCGCAAAATCATTCTGGACGCGCTGAACGGCTGGGTGGAGCAGTACGCGAAGAAACATTCCCGTTCCGAAGCCCTCTTTGACGCCGCGGCAGTCCTCTGCGGAACCATTCTCATGGCCTCGGCCGTGAGCGGTTGGGGCCCCAGCGCCCACGACTCCAGCGTCACGCTCACCTCGCTTCTGCCCCACATTGCCAAGCACCGCGACGACTTCTACCAGTGGCTGTTGGAGAAGCAGCGAGGCGAGCGGCGAGCCCGGTTGAAACGGGAAGCCGAACGAACACAGCAGCCTTTCGGCCATGTCCGGCAGGCTTTGAACTTGTACATGGCCCACTACGGAGCCCGCCAGATTGAGCACGGTCAACTGGCTCGCCTGTACGCCTACATGGGCCACGTCCAGGCGTCCCGAGAAGAAGCGGCCGCCATTCCCTCCCTGGCCAGCCGGTTCCAAACCGAAATTCTCTGGCGCATTACGGTCGCTCACCGCTACTTGAAGGCGGGGCAAGTTAAAGAGGCCGCCGAGCTCCTGCACGAAATGGTCGACCTGTTTCACCGAGGCGTGCAGTGCGGCGGTTTGATGGACCCGTGGAACATTCTGGGCTTCCAAGGCAATTTCCCGCTCTTCCACTCCCGCGAAGACGTCATTCCCGACTCACGGGTTGACGTACTCCTGACGCTGGTCGACGGCATTTTCGGCGTGTTTGCCCGGACGTTGGCCGAAGCGGCCATTCAGGAGAACCGGCAGCTTGAAGAAGACGTGGCCGCTCGCTTCCGAGCGTTCGCGGACCACTGGGACCGGTACGCAACCACGGCCGTCAGCGACTTGCCGAGGGTTTCGGGCGAGGAGTCTTTGCGCTCGGCCGTTGCCGTGGCCCGGGCGTTGTCGCAGTGGAAGGCGGCGGGCGAAGCCGCTGGTGCCATTTCGTTTTGGCAGGAACGGGTTTCGGACTTCGACTCCGCTCGCAGCTACGGTCAGGTCGTTTTCGCCCTGCTGCAAAAGAACGATCTGGTGGCGTCCATGGGTCTGTTGGTGCATTGGTTGAGCGAAGCGGAGCGGGTCGGGCTGGAGTCGGGGCCGTTTTCGTTGCTCCGGCTGCTGTTGGAGTGGTTGGACCGGGCCCTGGAGCCGCTGGGAAGCGGAGAGGCCGACCAGTCCAACGGCTCCAGCTCGCCGGCGTCCCGCCCAGACCAGGAACGGCCAGCGTCCGACGCCGACAGGCCGACTGCCGACGCCGCTCCGGCTGCCCACGGCCAAGACGACGCCGAGCATTTGCGCCCTGCCGTCCTGCAGGCCGACGGCGAAACGGTCCGGCAGGTGTGGAAGCGTGTTCGGCGTCTGCTGGACTACTTGGAGGCGAACGCCGGCACGTACTGGCGACTGCCGTCTCTGGAGTCGATTCTCGGCAAGCAGGCTCCCAAGGCCTCGCCTGCCGACTACGACTTCGACAATTTCGACGACAGCGACTCCGACGCCGGTCCGCCCGAGCAAGAGGACGAAGCCCAGTGGGGCGACCCGCTGTTTCGGGCCGCTTACGACGGGGTCATTTACCGCGACAGTGCGTTGGACGGCAACCTGGACGAGGTCCTGGACGACGGGGGGCCGCCCGGTGAAACCACGGAAATCGAAATTCTGGTTCGGCACCTGCAGCCGCGCTTGCGGTTCCTGGTGACGCTGGCCCGGTTGTACCTGCGCGTCGGCGAAACCTTCTTGCCTTTACTGGCCGCCGAGACGGACGGCGACCTTCCCATTTCGGACGACGAGCGGTACGAAATGCAAGCGACGGTCGAGCAGTGGGCGTCGACGCTGCGAGAACACGAACGGTCGCTCCGAGAACTGCTGGCCTCGGTCTGGTCGTTCGACATTCCCAAGCCGAGCGGCGACCACGACTCGAACATCGAGTACGACTTCCACCTGCAGAACAAGTACTACCTCATCAACATCATTATTGGCACGGTTCTGGCCTGCGAGGCGGCTTTGCGTCGGTTGACGGCCGCCATTCCGGAGGAACTGGCCGCACAGTTCGTTTCCGAGCGGGACCGTCCGTTGCTTCGGCTCACCCGCGCCGCGTACGCCGGCGACGTCGAGGCCGTCCGCAACCTAACGCGGGACGTTTTGAACGCGTGGTCGGGCCGGAGCTTGCTCTACGCGCCGTTGGACTCCGGCGGTGACCCGTTCCGCATGCTGGCCGTCCGCCGTCTGCACCAAGACTTCCGCTTCCTCGTCATTCAGCTCTGCCGCTTGGGCCAACTCAAACACGCTTGGCAGGTGCTGAAGGCGGCCTACCGAATGGAGCGGACGAACCGTCCCAGCGGACTGGCCGTTTCGGAATTCGACGTGCTGTTCCAGACGGCCCTTCGGGCGACGGTCGAGTCGGTCACGACCAGCGCCTCTGTGTGGGAAGGAAACCCGGACCGTAACTTGGTCGACGTGCTGCACGAAATCGTGTCGCACTACTCTCGCTTGTGGCGACAACATGGATCGGGAATGCGGCTGTCGGCGGCCGAGCGTTTGAACGACGACTTTTTCTTCCAGCAAGTGATCGAGTTCATCGACAACTACGGCTCCGAGCTGTTCGACTCACGCATGCTCACGCTCGGCAACCTCCGAACGGTCCTGCACAACGGAGCGGAGTGGTTCTTGGACGCTTTGGAGCAGCACGCCGACCCGCTCCAACCCAACTACCTGACCGAACACATCAAAATGGGGCTGGTCGAGAAAGAGGAAGCAGCCGAAATCATTGAGGCCGTGTACGAGGCGGTGGTCGACGAGTACGACCGGTTCTTGGAGTACAACACGACGACCACCCACTCCGACTACGGTGACCGCTTCTACTGCTTGTTGGAGTTCCTGCGACTGGAGACGCGGTACCGGCGAGAGGAGTGGAATCTGACGCCGTTCGAAGTGACACACCGCGTACTGACTCGCCGCGGTCGGTTCGCGGCGGCTCGAATCTGGGAGCGGCACCTGGCTACGCGGACCCGCCGGAAGAGCGCCGAGTTCCTGGAAGACTTGGCGGACCTGGAAGACCACTACGGAATGCGGCTGCCGTCGGTCCGAAGCCACTTGGAGGAGCGGCTGGTCAAGAGGTTGGCCTTGAACCGCATTCTGGCCCTGCTGCCGGCGGCTTTTCGCGAGGTCGAACGGGGCGAGACCGACTCGCGAACTTTCCACGACCTGCGACGCGAAATCAACGCCTACCTACGCGACACCGCCGGCGCCGGCGTCGAGGTGCCGGAGTGGCTGCAGGTGCTCGAAAAAGAAGTCAAACGGTGCGTCCAAATGCACGACGCAGACGACGAATTCGACGACGTCCCGGCCGACTTCAAACCGGTGGCCGTCTCTCGCGAAGAGCTGCAGAGCCAACTTCGCACGTGGAACCGGCCGCTTCTGTCGCGCTCGTCACGGAACGAGTCGTAGGTCAGCTCGAAGAACCGCCGCCGCCCGGTCTGCCTTTCGCGCCGCACGGCCCGCTCCGTCGCAGCCACTCGCGGGCGAAAAAAAAGGCGGGCCGGACGAAGACCCTGCCCCTTCGGCCCGCTGAAAAGCGACAACGACGACGGAGCAACAGACGCCTGGACGACGCGTCGACCTCAGCCTTCCTCTTTTTCCTTCTCGGCCGCCGCGATGATTTTCGCCTGTTCGTTCGGCGGCACCACCTCGTAGTGGCTGAACTCGTACGTGAACGTCCCTTGGCCGCCAGTCATGCTGGACAGCGCTCGCGAG
>CAYSAG010000355.1:0-4989 GCA_964428935.1 uncultured Planctomycetaceae bacterium
AGATGGGAGACAACCCGGTCAATCCAGCGCGATTCACGTACAGCAGCAGTGGCGTGGCTGCCGCGGCAAAGGCGGCTGGAGCCGAGGTGGTCTATTTGGATGACAGCCGCTTCCGCGAGGTCGACGTCAAAGGGGAGCGGGTCCGGTTGCTGCCCGTCTACCCGGAGATGCTGGAGTGCGATCTGCTGCTGAATGTCGCGATTGCCAAGCACCACCGCCTGGCAGGAGCGACGCTGTGCATGAAGAACTACATGGGCGTGACCAAGAGCCCCCAGCGACGCAGTTTCCACCAGGACATCCCGACGTGCGTCACCGACCTGGTGCGGTTCATGAAGCCGCGGATTTCCATCCTGGATGGCATCCGTGTATTGGTCGACCACGGCCCGAGCGGCGGGAATCCGGCCGACGTACGCGTGAAGCTGACCATGGCGGCCAGCGTGGACATTGTGGCGATCGACGCGTTCGGCGCTGAACTGCTCGGTCGCAAACCGACCGACATCGGCACGATCGTCCGTGGTCAAGCAGCCGGGCTGGGCACCATGGACTACCGCTCTCTGCAGCTGAAAGAGCTGACCATTGCGTGAGGTCCGAAGTCACGGGCGGTCGGCTGCCGTCCGTGCCGTCAGAGCGGGGCCTTCAGTCGCTGACGCACCGACCGCACGAGAGCATGATGGCGTCGGGCCCGGTTGGTGTGCGCACAGGGCGGGGCGGCGCGTGGTGGCTGGTTCGTAGTGCTTGGTGCTTCGTTCTTGGTTCCTGGTTCGTGCCGCGTGCGTTGGCCCAATCGTTCGCGTCGTCGTTGGGCCGGTCGTCGGCCGGTGGTTGTCGGCGGGTTTGGGGCAGGCACAAAGCCTGCCCCCACGGGTGGTGTTGGCGTCATCGGCAAACCGTAGGGGCACCCCTTGTGGGTGCCCGTTGTGCGAATGCCACAGCATTTGGGCAAGCACAAGGCCCGCCCCTATGGTTCGGACGCCGCCGTCGCGTCCCGTGTCCCGCGTCCCGAATTCCGGACCCCGAATTCCGAATCTCGAACCTGCGGCGGCCACGACAGAGCGTGGCTCTCCAGCGCCGTCTGGACGCGGTCTCCCGCGTCCAGACGGCTGTCGGAGGCCGTCGGCCCGGCCGGTCGTGGACACTCTGAATTGAGGCGGCTCGCCTCAACATTTTGCTTCGCGCAACATTCTGCGTTTGACAAAGGCCCGAGTGCGTCGCGTTGGCCCGGCGTCGGTTTTTCGTGGACTAGGTGAGCGGCTTTAGGAGTCACAGGAGCTGCCGGGATGAAACGAGGCAGAGCCCAACGGTGGTGGCTGCGTCTGCGGCGAGTGGCTCAGGTGGTTTTTCTCTTGTCTTTTCTTGGCCTTCTGCTGGCGGCCAGGGGAGAACCTGGGTGGCAGCCGCCGCTTTTTCTGAAAACGTTCTTCCTGCTGGATCCTTTGCTTCTGGTGGTCACGTTTCTAGCCGCCCACGCCGTGCCGCTGGTCTTGCTGGCCAGTCTGGGGACCGTGGTCGTTACGTTGGTCTTCGGTCGGGTGTTCTGCGGGTGGTTTTGTCCGTTGGGGTCGGTCCACGCTTTTGCCGGCTGGCTGGCTGGGAAGTTCCAGAAAAGACCGGCGCCGCAGGTATGGTCTTCGTGGCAGAAAAGCAAGTACGTCGTCCTTGTTCTGTTGCTGGGCAGCGCTTTGGCGGGCGGCCGCTGGCTTCTGATTTTCGACCCGTTGGTCTTGCTTTACCGCACGACGGCCACGGCTTTGCTGCCCGCGGTTCAGTGGGTGGTGGAGTCTGGTGCGACCGCCGTCTACCAAACGGACCCGCACGTGGGGCCGTTCCATTTGACGTCGCTCACGGAGCCACCGTACCGGTTCTTGCGGGACCATGTCTGGAACCTGCCGCGGCAGGCGTTCGTCCACACGGGTTTGATCTGGGTGTTCTTTGTTTTGATTGTGGCGGCGAATGTCTGGCGACGTCGTTTCTGGTGCCGGTACTTGTGTCCTTTGGGAGCTTTGTTGGGCCTGTTGTCCGGGCGTCCGTTGCTGCGGCGGCAGCTCAACGACGAAAGTTGTACCGGATGCGAGCTGTGCACGCGAGACTGTCAGGGGGGAGCGAACGAGAAAGGCAGCGGGCGCGATTGGAGGCCGAGTGAATGCTTCGTTTGTTTCAACTGCACGACGGAGTGTCCCAAGGACTGCGTGCAGTTTGTGTGGAGAACGCCTTGGGCGAAGCAACCGGCCGTGCGGTCGGGAACGGTGTCTCGTCGAGCCGCTCTGGCGGCACTGGTCGGAGGCGTCGCCGCTCACGCCGCGTTCCGAGCGACTCCGGAAGGACGCGGCAAGCTGTACCGCCCGCGACTGCTGCGACCCCCCGGCGCCAGACCCGAGCCGGAGTTCCTGGCTCGCTGTACGGCTTGCGGACTCTGCATGAAAGCCTGCCCCACCGGCGCGCTCCAACCGGCAGTCGGTGAGGCCGGCCTGGAAGGACTGTGGACGCCTCACCTGGTGCCCCGGGTCGGCTACTGTGACTACGACTGCAACGCCTGCGGCTACGCGTGCCCGACCGGAGCCATCGTGCCGTTGCCGCTGAAAGAGAAACGCCAGGTGCGCATCGGCCTGGCCGCCTTCGATCCCGCACGCTGCATTCCCTACCAGTACGGGCGAGAATGCATTGTGTGTGAGGAACACTGCCCCGTGCCGGACAAGGCCATCTACACGGTCGAACAAAGAGTCCAGACGCGAGACGGACAGACCAGAACCATCAAGGTCCCACGCGTCGACCCGGACAAGTGCACCGGATGCGGAACGTGTGAAAATGTTTGCGTGCTGAGAGACCAACCGGGCATCCGCGTCTTCAGCTCGAACGAGTCTCGCCATCCGGACAACCAGCCGATTTTGCCGGAGCTGGAGGACTACGGTGCCGACCCGTACGGGTAAGCTCCGTGCTCCCGGCGTCACGCCTCACGCGTCCGTGTCAGGCCCTCCAACCCGAGCCGACCGGCGACGCGGGACGTGGAGCGCGGCACGAACCAGGAACCAAGAACGAAGCACCAAGCACCAACGGCGAAGCAGCAAGCACCGCGGCCCAACCGGCTCCGTTCAGCTCAACCGCAGCTTCTTCGACCTCAGCGCCCGGTAGCAGTCGGGCAAGTCGAAGTGCTCCAGCACGTGCGGCAGAATCATCGACAGCGGGCGGTCGTAGAACTCGGTCTCGGCCAGCTCGGAGTAGGACCGGAGGGCGTCTTTCAGCGTCACCTGGACGACCAGGTCGCTCAGCACGGCCGCGAACGTCGCCGGCAACGTGCCCCAGCCCTTCGCAGCCAAGTGCACCTGGCTGTGTCCGACCGACTTCAGCCACTGAAGCACGCGCAGCACGTCGAAGGTGCGCTGTCCGACGTAGGGGCGGTCGAGCATGAGCGAGTGAGCCGAGTAGAAGTAGTCGCAGCCGTACGGGTCCAGGAAGCTGTTCAGGCCGCACGTCTGCGGCAGCGACTCGCCCAGCCCGCGGACGTCGCACGCGTAGAAGGCCGACTCCGGTTCGGCCTGCAGCAATTCCCGCACCAGCGGTTCGTCCCGCAGTTCGGCGTCGCTGGAACGGTCGGCCACGTAGAGCACGGCCCGCGGCGTCCCCGGCAGCGGTCGCGAGTAATGACGCTGGTCGAACAGTCGGTAGACACAGGCCCGAATGTCCGGCTCGGTCTCGACCAAGTACGGCAACGTCCACGGCTTCGGGTGACGGCGTCCACGCAGCGGCCGCAGAATGCGGTAGTGGGGCGGCTTCTCGGGCACCGGCGGCAGCCGCAGCACCTCCGGCAGCAGCTCCTTCAGACGCTTCGCCGGCACTCGCCCGCGCCGACGACCCAGCTCTTGCGACTTCTGACGGGTGAAGGTGAACACGCTGCGTGAACCGAGCTGGCAGACCTGGCCCTTGGGAGCGCACCACAGGGTTTCGTCCTTTTCAATGACCAGCGGCGGTTCTTTCTCCGCCTTCGAAACCCCGGACGCTCGGTTGAACCACCGGTACATGGCCTCGCGGTTTTCCTTCGAGTAGCCGTGGTAACCGGGGCCGACGAACAGGGCAATGTTGTCTTCGGCGCCGAGCAGCCGGTAAAGTCGCTTCAGCCGCGCGTAGGCCGCCTCGGTGCCTCGGACGTCGAAGTAGTCCTGCTCCTTGGCCAAAATAATGACCGGCTTCGGAGCCAACGCCGCGAGGAAGTCTTCGTGGTCCAGCCCGAGGGCGAGGGCCTTGGGCGGACACTGTTCAATGTCGGCCGGCAGTTCGTTTTCCAAGTTCCGCATGAACGACGTGACAAAGCAACTGGGCGCCGCCACCGACCACCGCTGCTCGACGCCGCACAACCACGTGGTCATGGTTCCGCCACCGGAGTTGCCCGTCACGCCGACCCGCTGTGGGTCGACCTCTTCTCGCGTCAGCAAGTAGTCCAGCGCGCGAATGCCGTCCCACGCACGCCACGCGCCAAGAAACTCGCCCACCAGCAGTTGCTGGTTGCCGGCGTAAAGGTGCTCGCGCACACCCACGCCGACCCTCGACTTGAGCTGCTCGTCGGGGTACTGCAGCCGTTCGCCCTGTCCAATCGGGTCGTAAATGAGCACGACGTAGCCCATTCGAGCCAGTCCCTGAGCGAACGACTGGTAAGCCTCGGCGGCCTTGCCGTTGCTCGAATGGCCGCACGTTCCCACCACGCCGGCCGTCGGGAACCGACGTCCCTTCGGAACGTAAAGGTTCGCGCTGACCAAGAAGCCGGGGCGACTTTCGAAGACCAGTTTCTCAATGCGGTACTGGTCCCGCTCGACCACACCCGTGACGCGCGGGTTGAGCGGCGTGCGCTCTGGAAACGGGCCGAAACACTCGCGGATTTTTTCCCGCACCTCGCGGACGTAAGCTTCCGCGTCGGCCTTCGTCTTCAGCCGCTCCAGCCGCTTCAGCCGCTCCGCCTGAATCTCACGCACTCGGTTCACGAAAAACTCCTGAACCATGTGC
>CAYSAG010000356.1:0-4987 GCA_964428935.1 uncultured Planctomycetaceae bacterium
GACCTGCCGCTCTTGCATGGCCTCCAACAGGGCGCTCTGCACTTTGGCCGGCGAACGGTTGATTTCGTCTGCCAAAAGAATGTTGCAGAAGATTGGTCCCTTGTGCGGGTGAAACTCGCCGGTCCGCGGGTTGAACACCAGCGTTCCAATCAGGTCGCCCGGCAGCAGGTCCGGCGTGAACTGAATTCGCTGGAAGCGCGCTTGCAACGTTTGAGCCAACGTGGTGACGACCAGCGTCTTGGCCAGCCCAGGAACCCCTTCAATCAGGACGTGGCCGTTGCACAGCAAGGCAATCAACAGGCGGTCGACCAACCGTTGCTGTCCGACAATGACGCGGCCCACCTGCTCGCGGACCGCCGCCAGGCGTCGGCTGACTTCCTCGACGTCGTGCTCAACCTGTTTCAGTTCCGTGACCATTCAGCCTGACCTTTCGCGGCTCGCCGTTTGGTGAGCCTTTTAGTCGACACGCTCCAGTGCGCGTGACGAGGAATTGTTGGTGGGGCCGAGCGTCCAGGCTGCTCCCGCCGGCACCGGACGACCAGCGGACGCCACCGCTCGACTTGCGTCCCCGGCGACGTGCGTCCCGGCCACGCTCGGACGAGAAGCCGGAGTGCCGCTCCGCCGGAGCGCGGCCAGCGAGCACGTCTGGAAATTGTCTCCGGCCCCAAGCTCGCGGAGGACGCGGCGCCGCCACGGTCGAAAACGCAGCGGACCGGCTGCGACGAACTCTTCATTCTACCCGCGCCGCAGACCTGGGTCAGCCAGCCGGCATGAATTGTTTTCTGCTTGGGGACGGACGCTGCGGTTGGTGTCAGTCGTCGGAGTGGCGTTCGGAGGTGAAGCTCGTCAGCCGGCCGGTTTCCGTTGACGGCCTGTTTCTCGACGCGTCATGATTGGCTCAGGCCGCCGTGACCACACTCCCCGAAGAGACAAGCCGCGGCTTCCCCGGACAGCGTGCAGCCAACGACCCAAGGGAACGACCATGGTGCAAGCGGACTCGAGCGCCACGACTCCGGCCACTCGCAAGCCGATCCGACTGCTGACCGTGGCAGTCGTGCTGACGGGCCTCGTGCTGACGTACGGCAGTTGGCTGGCCATTCAGTCGTACGAGAACGTGCGGGTCCAAGCCGAACGCAACCAGTTGGTGGAGCGTCTGCGAGGGGACCTGCTGCAGTACGACGAAATCCTGACCATGTCCGCTCGAATGGCTGCCGCCACCGGCGACCCGAAGTGGGTGGTCCGTTACAGGCGGCACAAGCCCCGTCTGGACGCGGTGGCCGAGCACATTGCCGCCCTGGCCCACACCGACCGCCAGAAAAAGATTGCTCGCCAAATTCAGCAGGCTCACGCGCGGTTGTGCCAGCTGGAAGCACTGGCTTTGCGACGGGTGGACGAAGGGCAACGCGACGCGGCTCTGCAAATCCTTTCCAGCGACGCGTACGAAGACTGGAAGACGCAGTACGCCGACAGCGTTCGCGAGCTCAGCCGCGTGTACCGTTCGGCCGCCTTGGTTGCTCTGTCGTCGACTCGTCGACTGGCTCGCTGGACGCTCACCTTCGTCGCCGTCGTCTTCTTGTCGTTGGTGGTCGGCTGGCGGGTCGTGGCGACGACAATGGAGCGCTGGCGGCAAACACTGCTGACGAACAACGAGCGGCTGACACGCCAGGCTGCCGAACTGTCGCAGCTCAACACGCACCTGGACGAGCAGGTCGAGAAGTTGCGTCAGGAGGTACGGGAGCGGGAACAGGCCGAACGTCGAGTTCAGGCTCTGAACCGAATGTTGCAGACCATGCGGGCCGTCAGCCAGTTGACGGCTCGAGTGGTCGACCGGTCAAAGCTGCTGCAGGAGGTGTGCCGCACGTTGTCGGAACGTCGGAATTACGCGGACTGCTGGGTCGTGCTGCTGGACGGTGAGGGGCGGCCGGTCGAGGGAGCCAGCGTGCGTGGTCCCGAGGCGTTGTCGGGGGTCTTCCGCGAGGTGAGTTCGGGGACGCTGGCCGAACCGGTTCGAAAGTGCTTGCAGTCGGACGAGCCGGTGACGGTAACGGTGACGGTGACCGGCGAGAGAGACTCGGCGGGCGAGCCGCAAGGCGGCACGGAAGCGGACGGCAGCTCCAGCCACACGCTGTTGCTCGTGCGGCTGAAGTCTGGCGAGCGACCGTTGGGCGTACTGGGGGTGGGCCTGCGGGCAGACGAGTCGGACGGAGAAAACGAGCGAACGCTGTTGGAGGAAACGGCCGAGGACGTGTCGTTCGCTTTGATGAACATTGAGCTGTTGGAACAACGGGCTCGCGCCGAGGCCGCGCTCCGCGAAGCTCAACAGCAACTGGAACAGCGGGTCAAGGAGCGGACGGCCGAGCTGGCTCGCACGAACGACGAACTCCGACGGGAAATTGCCGAACGTCTGCGGGCCGAACGCACGTTGAAAAACTCGCAAGCCCTCTACGCCTCGCTGGTCGAAAACCTGCCCGTTCACGTGCTGCGCAAGGACGTCGAAGGACGTTTCACGTTCGCCAACCGAATGGCGTGCGAGTTTCTGGGGCGGACGCTGGAGGAACTGGTCGGCAAGACCGATTTCGATTTGTTCCCCAAGGACCTGGCCGAAAAGTACCGTCGCGACGACCAAAAAGTGCTCGAGACCGGTCAGTTGTTGGAAACGGTCGAAGAAAACCGACGCGGCGACGAAGTTCGTTACATGCACGTCATGAAGTCACCCGTGCGAGACGCGGCGGGACGGATTGTTGGAGTGCAGGTCGTTTTCTGGGACGTGACCGAGCGACGCGAGGCGGAGGCCGCGCTGGAACAGGAACGCTACCTGCTCCACGCGCTCATGGACAACCTGCCTCACAACATCTACTTCAAAGACCGCGAAAGCCGGTTCATCCGAATCAACAAGGCTCTGGCCGAAGCGTTCGGCCTGGACGACGCCTCGCAAGCCATCGGCAAGACCGACTTCGACTTTTTCACCGAAGAGCACGCCAAGCAGGCTCGCGAGGACGAACTGCGAATCATTGAAACGGGCGAGCCGCTGGTGGACCGCGAGGAAAAGGAAACCTGGTGGGACGGCCGCATTACCTGGGCCACGACCACCAAAATGCCGCTGTACGACGAAGAGGGCAACATCGTCGGGACGTTCGGCATCTCCCGCGACATCACCGCTCAAAAGGAAACGGCCGAAGCACTGCGGCTGGCCAAAGAAGCAGCCGAAGCGGCCAACCGGGCAAAAAGCGAGTTTCTGGCCAACGTCAGCCACGAAGTCCGCACTCCGATGAACGCCATCATCGGAATGACCGAACTGCTGCTCGACACCGAACTGACGGAAACGCAGCGCGAGTACTTGCAATTGGTGCTGGAGTCGGCCGAGTCGCTGCTGGCGTTGATCAACGACATTCTCGATTTCTCGAAAATCGAAGCGGGAAGGCTGACCCTGTCGCCGCACTCCTTCCGCCTGCGCGAAAGCCTGGGCGACGCCATGAAGGCCTTGGCCGTTCGGGCTCACGGAAAAGGCCTGGAGCTGACTTTGCAGGTCGACTCTGACGTGCCCGAGCTGGTCACGGCCGACGAGCAACGAATCCGTCAGGTGTTGGTCAACCTGACCAGCAACGCAATCAAATTCACGGAGAAAGGCGAGGTGGACGTGCGGGTGTCGTGCGTCGAGCGGTGCGGCGCGCGAGCCGTTTTGCAGTTCGCCGTCCGCGACACGGGCATCGGAATTCCCGAGGACAGGCTGGAGGCCATTTTCGAAAAGTTCGTCCAAGTCGACAGCTCCACCACGCGCAAGTACGGCGGGACCGGGTTGGGCTTGGCCATCTCGTCGCGGTTGGTCGAGCTGATGGACGGACGAATTTGGGTCGAAAGCCGCTTGGGCCAAGGGAGCACGTTTTACTTCACCGTGCCGGTCCAGTGCGCCGAAGCGGCCGGCCAGCCGCCCCGACCACCGTTCCAAGGTCTCAGCGCGCTGTTGGTCGACGACAACCCAACCAGCCGTCGAGTGGTCGCAGACATGCTGACCTGTTTTGGGATGGACGTGGCGCAAGCCGCCTCGGCTTCCGAAGCCCAGGAAATCCTGCGCCGCTGCAGCGACAACCGCCCCTTCGACCTGGTCGTGTGCGACTCGAAAATGCCTGGCACGGACGGCTTCCGTTTCATTCAGTGGTTGCGCGACAGTACCCACCGCAACTTGCCGGTGCTCATGCTGCTGACCACCAGCGACCGTTCGCACGACGTCGCTCGCTGCCGGCAATTGGGCGTCGAGGCTTACGTGAGCAAGCCGGTCAAACAGTCGGACCTGTGGGACGCGGTGGCGGTCGCTCTGGAAAAAGACGACCGGCAACAGAAACACGAGAGGGCTTCACTGAAAGCTCGGGCGGCCGCCGTCCCGCCGCTGAAAATCCTGCTGGCCGAGGACAGCCTGGTGAACCAGCGTCTGGCCGTCGACCTGCTCACCCGCTGGGGGCACTCCGTGACCGTGGCCAACACGGGCGTCGAGGCCGTCGGCGCGGCAACGGCCCAGCGGTTCGACGTCATTTTCATGGACGTCCAAATGCCCGAAATGGACGGGTTCACCGCCACCGCGACCATCCGACAGTTCGAAGAAGAGCGGGGCTGGACACGAACGCCGGTTGTGGCCATGACCGCTCACGCCATGCGAGGCGACCGGGAACGCTGTCTGGAAGCCGGCATGGACTACTACGTGGCCAAGCCGATTCGAATGGAGGAGCTGCTGTGCGTGCTGGAGAAGGTGGCGGCGTCGCTGGGGAAGACGGGCCCGGCGAGCCGAACCAAGGCTCCGGACGTACCCGAAGGCGAGGAACTCGTCCTGAAAATCGAACCGTTGCCCGTGGACTGGTCGTCGACGCTCGAGCGTCTGGGCGGCGACCAGGAGTCGCTGCAGCAGTTGGCGCGGCTGTTCCGCCAGCAGGAGGGGCCACAACTGGAGAGGCAGTTCAAAGAAGCCTTGGCTCGGGCAGACAGCTCGGCGGCCGCC
>CAYSAG010000357.1:0-4958 GCA_964428935.1 uncultured Planctomycetaceae bacterium
TACCCCCAGTCACTGTCGCGGTCCATGCCCCGAAGCCCTTTCGGGATGCGGTTCTTCTTCCGGTCACTGCGGTGCCACAGTGGACCGCGAGCCGCGATCAAGCTCTTGTCGGCCGCTGTGTCTTGTACATCGGTCACCCACTGCTGTAAACACCTTCGAGACCGAGCGCAGACACCGAGAAACACGGGACATCCCGCGTTTCGTAACCTTTGGGCTTAATGAAACGCAAAGGACTTGGTCTCCGGCGAACGGCGGCGAGTGCCCATAGATCGCCACAAGTCACCAAACAGTGCCGACTCGTGTGCTGGCAAGGTGTTTACAGCAGTGGTCCCAACGCCCTCGGTGTCGGCTCACCACGCCTGCTGTGCCACTGCGGCCAAGCCCCGCCACCGCTGGGCGGGCCGCTGGTAGCGTTCCACGGCCACCAAACTCCGTTCATTGCAGCGGATGCAACCGGACGCGGCAGGCGTGCGGCATGTCGGTCGTCTGGACGACGGCTTCGCCCACCGCCAGTCCTTCGATCTCCGAGGCCAAGTCTTGTGTTGCTCGTCCAAACCGTGCCGGTGTCAAGAATCCAGCGACCTTCTTCGACACCGGATGATTGGTTCGAAAGATGACCTTTGTCCCCGCATTGCCGACCACGTCGGGGTGGAAATCGGTCAGGTTCTGGCTGGCAGCCACCACCAGAACGCCGAACTTGCGACCTTCTTTCATGATTTTGGGCAGCGTCACATCCCGAGCCAGCCGGTGGGCCTCGTCCAACACCACGGCCAGCCGGAGCCGTTCCGATTCGCCCCAGCGGAACATTTCTTTGTACACCTTGCGCAGCAAGAACGCTCCAGCCGCCAGTTGTAACGTTTCCTGGCCAAGCCCGTGCACGTCGACGACTAGCCCGCTGCGGAGTAGGTCTCGAAACCGCGTCGGCGGGCCTTCCGACGTGTCGACTCCCGGCACTGCTTCCGGACGGAACAGATGAAATTCCATCAATGGCCGGCACCGCGGGACGACGTTCCGCACGCCGCGCTCGGTCTCCAGCTCTTGCAAGCGCGCCCAGACGTCGTCGAGCGTCGGCAACTGGGAGCCCTGGCCGCTGTCCCAGTCGCGAGCCAGAAAGGAATCGCGAATGGCCTGGTAGACCAGATCGCGCTGGATGTCACCCAGACCGCAGACGTACTGAATGATCTCCGCCACGCTCAAACATTCCACCTGCCAAGTTTGCGGGCTGTCCGAACCACCGATTTCCAGCGGCGAGAAGGGCAGGCCGTCGACTGCGTCCACGACATTTGGGTGGGCCAGTCGCGTGAATGGATTGGTCGGGTCGCTAAACTGGCCGTGGAAATCGAGGATCAAAGCGGGCAGGCCCTGCCGAGCCATTTCGCACAACACGCGCATGGTCGTCCAGGACTTGCCTTGCCCGGGAATGCCCAGAATGAACATGTGAGGACTGCCCTTGACGCTGGCGCGCCAGACGACGGGCTCTTGGTCGCCGACGGTCACGCCGAGTTCGATGGCCAACTGGTCGCAGCCGTCCAGCGAAACAGGAGGCTCGGGGCGGCCGGGCGACGGAGCCTCCTGCTCCACTCCAGCCTGCGTCTGTTCTTTGTCGGAAATTGCAGCCGCCGTCGATGGCCGGTCCGCTCGGCGCGCCCCAGCCGCCTGCTGGCCGGTGGTCGACACCGTTTCGGCTTTCTCGCCGACAGAGACCGGCTTTTCGGCCCTTACCCGCTCAGCGCCCGCCGGTTCGGCCGCGACGCCTTTCGTGGGCCGTTCCGCTTCCGTTTCGAAACCGATGCGGGCGAAATCTCGTGCAGTCAAGAAATGAATTCTCGTTCCCCCAACCGTCACTGCGCGCTGCGGCGAACCGGCCAGGTTCACAATGAACCCCCACCGCTCGGCGCGCATCTCCGGTAGCCCTGTTTCCAAGCGGCGCAGATCCGACTTCAATTGCTCGTACCGGTCGGCGCTGCGGACCAAACCGTAGCGGTAAGCCCGCCCCAAATAGAAACGCAAGATGGCGAGGAGCCGCGAGCGCTGCAAGGCGTGGTCGACCCGTTCGTCCTGATCCTGCCCGCGGCTTCCGGAGAAGAACAAATCTCGGAAAACACGCTCGGTTGCTTCGACCTGGTCGCAAATTTGCCGCTGCACTTTTTCGTACCGACCGGCGCTGGCCCGCGATTTCACCTCGATAAACGTGGCGTGCAGCCGGCGAGGCTGAAGGCGGATGCGGATCAGGTCGCAGCGAAGCGCCGGCGCTGAAGAATGGCGCTTCTGAGCCGACAGGCCAAAAAGCTCGTCGTGTGCGTCAACGGGCACCAGAATCGAATCGTCCAGTTCTCCCTTTCGCCGAAGACAGGCCGCAGTAACGCCCAAGGCCACCGCTTCCCGAGCCGACGCCTCGTCACGCAAGGCACGCAAAGCCAGCCGTCCCGAAATGGTTTTCAAGTGCTGCAGCACTTCTCGGACACTATCGGCGACTCTGGCGAAGCCCAAGTCGTTCATTGCTCGCCCCAGAATCTCCTCAATCTCCTCGCGGTGCGACGTGGTCACCAGCATTCGGTGGCCGAGACCATCCAGGAATTCGGGCACGTAGTCCAACAGATACTTCTGCGATAGGCCGCTCAGGTGGACGTCCCTTGGATCGTCGTACAACTCGATCCCGCAGAACCGCTCCAGACTCACCACCCAGTCCGACAAATGATGGTAGCGTTCCATCTGCATGATCTTTTCTGGCCCCAATTCCACGGCCAGACACACGGTCTTGCCATCGACCGGCATGCCTTGGCAACGGAGGGCCGCCTGCATCATGGCCCGCTGCCCGTCGACCAACGCGTTCGTGTAGGATGGAACGACGGGATGGCGTTCTCGGTTGATCGATTCGGGCAGGTTCATGCGATGTTCCCACCGGGCTGTCCCCTCGGTGCTTTCGAAATACGGCAGCAGGCGCATGAGCAGCCCGTAGAAGGAGCAGCTGTCGGCGGACTGGTCCACGGGAGCAGCCCGCAGAGTAGGCCGGATCGAGTCCATCACGACAGTGAGGTGCACATCCCCACCGGGCAGACGCTCAGCCTCCGTCTCCGGCCGAATCGCCACTTGGCAAAACGGCGCTAGATGTGTGTAGCGACCGGAAGGGATGTCGCGGTAGAGTTCCTCTTGCAGTTCGCGCAGACCAGGCAATGCGAGCGGCAGCGGAGGCGCTGTGTGAGCCAGAACTTCCAGCCGGGGCGGCTTCCACTCAGCCGAGAGCTCCTCGTCTTCCGGTCGCTGGTAGAGCGCCCGGAGAGCTTCCGCCAGATAACGTCCCGATCCCGGATTCAGCACGTTCAATCGCATCGATTCCAGGTACGGGTGGATTTCCCGGTAGCGCAGGAACTCTTCGCTCAACCGGGCCGGCGGCACGTCGGCCACGGTCGCCTCGTCCTCAGCCATGCCAAAAACACTGGCGACCCGCGCGATCCGCCGTCTGGGCTCCGAGGCATCGATTGGCAGACACACTGCGTGGAAGAACCGCAAGTTCTGTGCAAAGACGAACGGCTCACCGTCAGCGTTCAAGACCAAGAAGGGGATGTTGAGCGGTTCCAGCCGTTTAACCAGCTCTAGATCGATCAAGCGGCGGCGTTTCGTCGGGGATTGGATTTCCAGCAACTGATGCAGCCAGCTCGCCAGCAGGTCGCAGTAGGCGGCATACCAGACTGTCCGCAGGGGATGAGTGGGTAAAACCAACAGCGCTGATTCGCGCTGGCCCTCCTTTTCAAACACCACCTCCACGGTGTCCAAACTCAGCGCCTCGGCCAGCACCTCTTCATCGTTGCATTCCGTCAACACGCTGCAGTAGGCGTTGGCATAACTTCGCGATGCCTTTGACAGAGCCTCGTTCCACTCGGCTGCGGCAAAACACCGCGCGGTCTCTTGCTGGGCGAGCAATCGGAAAAGCTCTTTTCGTGCGCGCAGAAGACGTTCCCCCTGGGGAACGTCCCACAATTTTTCCATGCGGATCCGTTCGAAGGGGCCTTCGTCACGTCCAATTCCCAGCAGGGCTCGAGCCGCACCGTGCCCCATGAGGGTCGCGCCGGGCGGGATGCGCACCCGGTGACGAGCGTAGTCTTCCGGATGGTCGAATACGAGGCGCTCGAGCTCACGCAGCTCGTGGGCAACTCCCACTCGACTCACTCGCCGGTTTGCAATGCGGACGCTGAAATAGTCCAGATCTCGCTCCTGCCAGCCTTCGGGCGACTCTGTCAGCTCTTCAAGTGACTCGATCCGCAGCTCCGCTGCCGCTTGGACCAGCGCAAATGGGCGTGTCGGCACGGTGCTGCGGCGGACGGGCTGATCATCGGCTGCAACCCCCTCCTCTTCCTTTTCGAGCCAGAATTCTTGCGACAAGCCCTCAATGACCTTGCCCTCGGAGTCACAGATTGGTGCACCGGTACCGTCGAGGCCGATGACCCGCAGTTGCACGCAGCGTGGCGTCGCCTCTTCCAGCTCGATATCGAGCGGCACAGTAGCTTGGCGCTGCCGCCGGCTGACACGCACCGACGGGAAATCGACATCGCCGTGATACTCCGGGCCATATTCCTCCACCGACGGGATGAGTTCCACAAGCCACCGTTGAACCTTTTCGGGTTTCTCTGGGACACACGTCCATTTGACGGTCACTTTGCCTTTCGGGCCAACCGAAGCGCGCAAGGGTTCCCCGGGGCTGTTTTGGGTGAGCTTCGACCAGCGCTGCACTTTTCCCTGGTCGTCCACGAAAGGGAGCACGCGGATTTCTTCCAGATCGGACTCACCGGTTTCAAACTTCCATTGCTCGAATGTAAGCACGCCGCGATTTTGTTCGTCAGCAAGTCGCTTCAGCCATACTCTTGGAACATGAAGGGGCTGGTCCCGCAGCAGGCTTTCCAGACCGTTCCGCACAGCACCGGGCACCAGTCGCAGTTCGGCAATCCGTTCGGCAGCACTGG
>CAYSAG010000358.1:0-4951 GCA_964428935.1 uncultured Planctomycetaceae bacterium
GGAGGCTCGTCGACTACGGAAACAGCGCGACGAGCTGCAGGAGCTCCAGCGTCAGGCCTACGCAAAAATCACCGCAGCCCGCTTCGCCGTCGAGGGCACTCAGACCTACCCGGACGCCACCTTCACCCTGCGACTGGCCTTCGGCACAGTGAAGGGCTACGTCGAGAACGGCCAGCCCGTTCCGCCGTGGACGACACTGGGCGGCGCGTTCGAGCACGAGAAGCGGCACGGAGCCAAGCCGCCTTGGAAACTGCCCGCTCGCTGGCACGCCGCCAAGAGCCGCCTGAAGCTGGACACGCCCTTCAACTTCGTCTCGACGGCCGACATCATTGGCGGCAACTCCGGCAGTCCCGTCATTAACCGCGACGGCGAGCTGGTGGGCGTCATTTTCGACGGCAACATTTACTCACTGACGTTGCGCTACGCCTACTCCGACAAACTGGCTCGGGCCGTCTCGGTCAACATTTCTGCCCTGCTGGAGACGCTGCCCAAGGTCTACGACGCGGCCGACTTGGCCGCCGAGCTGGGCCGGTAGGCGGACCGGCAGCCGGTCGTCCGGAGCTGCTCGTCGGCGAAGGGCTTCGGACGTGCCGCGTTCAGGGGGAAGCGGGCTCTCGAACAGCGTCGCTTGGTCCGCGCCCGACCTCGGTTTCGACTGGCGACCGAGTTCGGTCCAACTGCCGACCGGCGCGCGGCGTGGTGGACCGCGGCCTCGTCGACCGGCGGCGCGGGGGCTTCCTGCGCGGAGCGACAAGCCGTTTCCGCAGCCAAGGGAGCCGAACCCAGCGACGCCCGAACTGCCGTTCCGGCACTACGGAAGCGGCATTGACCGCCCAATTGGCACCCAATAAACTTTGTTCGGCCAACCAGTTACGACTTGTGCGGGGGACCGGCGCGAAACCGTTCTCGTCAAAGCGGGCTGGGTCAGGCGGAGACCAGCGGCCGTTCCCACCACCTGCAGTGCCTCAATTCCACACGGCGAGAGACGTCGGGCCGCGCGGTTCGTTCCGCCGGACGTGCCCGCGTGTTTGCTTTTGGGCAAGCAGGAACACTGCTTGCAGGCGTCCCAATGGAAGTCCCCGCCAGTCCTGGTGGCCGAGACGTCGGCAGCGGCCTCTTGGGTTGCTGGCGCGGGTCGTCGGGAGCGGCGCAGGCGGAGGTCGCGAGCCGAGACGTCCGCAAGCGAAGCCGACGGGACGTCCGCAAACGAAGCAAACGAAAACGGGCGGAGCGGCGTCCAACCGGGCAAGACGCCGCTCCGCAAGACGAACCAAATGTCGAAACGCCGGACCAACGGTCGAGCCGCGGCCGAAGTCGTCCAAGAAAACGGTCTGCCTTTACACGTCACTGACCCGAGGAACACCCTTTTCTCGAACAGCCGTAGCGAGTCCGTCTGCGAGAACGAGCCATGGAGTTCTTGGAGCTAATTGGTGACTGGTTGAACGCCGCGACGGCGTGGCTGGAGCGGTTCATTACGAATCTGTTCGGCTCGTCGAACGAACGGCGAGTTCGAAAGATTGGGTTTTACCGCGACAAGGACGGCAACTCGCACATTGTTCCCGGCTCGATCATCGACCGCATCAACCAGCTCGAGCCGGAGATGCAGAAGCTGACGGACGACGAGCTCCGGCAGTCCACGGCCAAGTTCCGCAAGCGACTGGCGGCGGGGGAGACGCTGGACGACCTGTTGCCCGAGGCGTTTGCCGCCGTGCGCGAAGCCGGTCGACGGTACCTCCGAATGCGGCACTACGACGTCCAGCTGGTCGGCGGCTACATTCTGCACAAGGGCATGATCGCCGAAATGGTCACCGGCGAAGGAAAGACGCTGGTCGCCACTCTGGCCGCGTACCTCAACGGCCTGGCCGGCAAGGTCCACGTGGTGACCGTGAACGACTACCTGGCACGCCGCGACATGGAATGGATGGGCCCGTTGTACCTGGGCTTGGGCATGACCGTCGGCGCGATCCAGTCGCAAATGGGGGTCGAAGAACGCAAGAAAGCCTACGCCTGCGACATTACGTACGGCACGAACAACGAGTTCGGCTTCGACTACCTGCGCGACAACATGAAGCCGACCAAAGAAATGCAGGTCCAGGGGCCGCTCGACTACGCCATCATCGACGAGATCGACAACATTCTGATCGACGAGGCCCGGACCCCGCTGATCATTTCCGGCCCGGCCATGGACGACGTCACCAAGTACGCCAAGGCCAACCGAATCGCCCTCCAGCTCAAACGGGACGTCCACTTCGAGGTCAAAGAAAAAGAGCACACGTGCCACTTGACCGACGAAGGCATTCGGTACGCCGAACAACTGGCCGCGGAGTACGGCTACATTCGCGAGGGCGACAGCTTCTACACGGCCGGCAACATGGAGTGGCCGCACCTGATCGACAACGCGCTGAAGGCCCACCACCTCTACAAACGCGACGTCCATTACGTGGTCGAGAACGGTGAGGTCATCATTGTGGACGAGTTCACCGGCCGGAAAATGTACGGTCGGCAATGGAGCGACGGGTTGCACCAGGCCGTCGAGGCGAAGGAAGGCGTGCCGATCAAGCAGGAAACGCAAACGCTCGCCACGATCACCATCCAGAACTACTTCAAGCTCTACAAGAAGTTGGCCGGCATGACCGGCACGGCCATGACCGAGGCGGAAGAGTTCTGGAAGATTTACAAGCTGGACGTCATTTCGGTTCCAACCAACAAGCCGCTGCGACGCATCAATTACCCCGACAAGATCTACCGCACGGAAAAAGAAAAGTGGGACGCAGTCGTGGAAGAGATTCGCCGCATTCACGCCACGGGGCGTCCCATTTTGGTCGGCACCGTCTCGATCGAGAAATCCGAAATGCTCAGCAACCGCCTGCGCAAGTACGGCATCAAGCACAACGTGCTGAATGCGAAGTACCACGAGCGGGAAGCCGAAATCATTGCGCAGGCCGGGCGTTTGGGCGCGGTGACCATTTCGACCAACATGGCCAGACGCGGCACCGATATCATTCTAGGTGGCAACCCCGAGTACTTGGCTTGGGAAGAGCTGAAGCATAAGTACCCGTCGCGACTGGACGTGCCGAAGGAAGAGTGGGAGGCGGTCACGCGACGCATTGCCGAGCGGGAAAAGATGTACGAAGAGGGTCGCAAGGTGGCCGAGCTGGGCGGGTTGCACGTGATCGGCACCGAGCGGCATGAGGCTCGACGCATCGACTTGCAGCTTCGCGGCCGTGCGGGACGTCAGGGCGACCCAGGCTCCAGCCGCTTCTTCGTCTCGCTCGAAGACGACCTCATGCGAATCTTCGCCGGCGACTGGGTCAAGAACATGTTGACCAAGTTGGGCATGCAAGAGGGCGAGTCGATCGAAAGCCCCATGGTGACCCGGCAAATCGAGAAAGCTCAAAAGCGGGTCGAAGAGCGGCACTTCGAAATGCGAAAGCACCTGCTTGACTACGACGAGGTCATGGACGAACAACGCAAGCGGGTGTACTCGTACCGCCAGCGAATCCTCGACGGCTGCGACTGCCGTCAACTGATCCTTGACATGATCGACCAGCAGCTGGAACGTTGGGTGCCCCACTTCCTGGACCCGGCCTACCGGTGGGAGTCGATCAGTCAGTGGTGCGCGCAGCAGCTGCGAATCGACGTCGCACCGGACGACATCGAAGGAATGAACAAAGAGCAGCTGGTCGCGTACCTGCGTGACGAGGCCGAACGGCAGGCCGAAGACGCCGTCATGGAACAGATTGAGGAGTGTCTGCCGGAAGAGGAAGACCCAAGCGAATGGAACTGGCTGGCACTGGCGAAGTGGGCGAACACACGCTGGGGACTCAACCTGAACGACCGCGAGCTGAAGAAGGTCGGCCGCGACAACCTGTTCCACTACATTTTGGAGCGGGTGCGTCCCGCCTTGCAGCACATCGACTTCACACCGCTCGACTCGTTCCTGCACGAGCATTTCTGCCAGGCGTCGCTCTGCGGCTGGCTCTACCACCAGTACACGTTGCGAATGCGGCCGGAAGAGTTTGTGGACTTGTCGGTCGAAGACGCCATTGAGCTGATTCGGTCGCGCGTGCATGAGCAGTACCGGGAGAAGGAAATTCGATTCCCGGTCGCCGTGGGCATGACCAGCTTCCTGACCGACCGCGGACAGAGCGAACAGATGGGCCGGGAGGCTCTGGCGCGGTGGGCCAGCGAGCGGTTCGAAGCCGACATCACCGCCAAGGACTTCAAGAACAAGTCCCGCAGGGAAATCGAAGAGCTGCTGGTCGAGCACAGCCGGCGGTTCTTCGAGAAGGGCAAGGAGATTGCCGAGCTGGACGAACGGCTGGACAAGGTGTTCGCAACGGACGAGGAAGAGCCGGACACGGCCGCCCGTCCCAGCCTGTTCTCGTTCGGCACACCGAAAGAGGTCGTCTCGTCCAACGGTCGCCCCGTCCAGTCGTTCGAAGCCCTGCAAGAACTGGTGCAGTGGGCGAACGAGCGGTTCAAGTGCGACCTCAAGGCAGACGAGCTGAAGTCGCTCAACCGCGACCAACTGCGAACTCGAATCTACCAAGAGTACCAGCGCCGGTACCGGCCCGAGCTGTGGCATTCGGAGCGGGTCCTCATTCTGGAAGTCCTCGACACAGCCTGGAAAGACCACCTTTACTACATGGACCACTTGCGCTCGGGAATCGGCCTGATGGGTTACGCTCAGAAGGACCCGAAGGTCGAGTACCGGCGCGAGGGCATGCGGGCCTTCCGGGACATGTGGGACCGGGTCCACGGACAAGTGTCCCAGGCCATCTTCCGCCTGGAAAAGCAAAGCCCTGAGTTTGTCGGGTCGTTGTGGGTCATTACGGCCACCGAGCACGCTGCGGCTCAACCGGTGACCGAAGACGGGTCGGACGGACGACGCGGCAACGGAGCTCGACGTCCCGAGCCGGGCCAGGAAGTTCGAGCGGTCGAGCCCATC
>CAYSAG010000359.1:0-4940 GCA_964428935.1 uncultured Planctomycetaceae bacterium
CGGCTTTTCTTTTTTCGAAGCTCGAAGCCACGCTGTGTGGTCGGGGCCCGAGTGCTTTGTCAAATCGAATATTTGGGGTATCGTTTGTGGTGAGCACGACGAAGTCCGCACGCTGGGCTGCATTGATCGGCGACGGCGGCCGACCGAATTCACTGCCTTCTACCCTGGCGCCGGGGGAGAAGGGGCCCGAAGGGCAGATGACGGGGCATTCGCTCGTGGGAGCCAAGCGTGTAGGGCGTTGCGCTGGCACACCCTGAACCAGCTCGCTTCGCTCGCCACCCTTCGCCGCAAGCGGGAGAGGAAACTTTCCCTGGCCGCGACCGAGACAGTTGCGCCACAATCGACTCAGGTCCAATTTTTCGCCGAGACGCAGCACTACTGCCGCGATTCGCAGTTGAAGTGTCACCGGAGCCGGAAATTGTTTATCGGCGCAAGATGTTGCCCGGATTGCCCAGAGCGTGTCAACGAAAAGGTCTTCCTCAAAGAAAACTCGCTGAGGGAGCTAAGAAAGCGATTGCCAGGTTCCGAGCGATTCAAGGAGGAAGACCATGCTTGGCCAAGCCGCTCGGGTCACGATCACGGAAGAGCAAAAGAAAATTCTGGAGGCCTTGGTGAGTTCGCCCAGCACCCCACGGCGACTGGCTCACCGGACGCAGTTCATCTTATTGACCTTCTCCCGAAAGCTCGGGCAACAAATCGCCCAAAGAGGTGGGATTGGATCGGCGTCAAGTGGGGCCGTGGCGCCGGTGTTGGCAGAGTTCATGAAGGGAGACTCTCTCTATCCAAGCACTGGCGCCCTTGGTATTCCGCTGTTCGGTGCGCCGGAGGGCCATGGTCGGTCGTGGTCGCCGTCGGTTCGGGACGCAGGACCGGGACACGGCACGGGACGGAGCAGGTGTCTCCGGAAAAAACGCGAACGATGTTCACGTTTTCTGCCCGACAGGGTCTCAAAGGTCTATTTCAATCGGACCTTTGCTCGGCCTTTTAAGCGGACGCATACAGGCCGACCGACACCGACCTTTTGGTTCGCCCGATCACTTGGCGCGAGAGACGGGCTACCTGCAGGTGGTGTGATAAACTTGGTCCCTCATGGCGCGACGATTCCGACTTGCAGTACGAGGTGAGTGCAGCGAACCGGCCACTGTGCTGGACGGACGTAGGCTGACGCAGCTGGCTGGGGCGGAGGCTGGTCGTGCTCACTCGGCGACGACCGGGTTGCGCAAAACGCCCAGGCCTTGGATTTCGACTTCCACGACGTCGCCGGGTTTCAGGTAAACAGGCGGTTTGCGCGCGAAGCCGACCCCGGGCGGGGTCCCGGTAAAGATGAGGTCGCCCGGTTCGAGCGTGACCATTTGAGAAATGTACGCAATCAATTGCTCGATCCGGAAAATCATTTCGCGGGTGTTGGAGCTTTGCATGACCTGGCCGTTCAGACGCAGTTGAATGTCGAGCTGGTGCGGGTCGGGCACCTGGTCGGCTGTGACCAGCCACGGGCCGACGGGGCCGAACGTGTCGGCCGACTTGCCCAGCAGCCACTGTCCGCCCGGAGCTCCGATTTGCCAGTCGCGGGCCGAGACGTCGTGTCCGTTCATGTAGCCGGCGACGTGCGTCCGGGCTTCGTTTTCTGAAATGTACTTGCCTCGCCGTCCCAGCACGACGACCAGCTCCGCTTCGTAGTCGACCTGCTCCGAGGTTCTCGGCAGTCGAATCGGCTCCTCCGGGCCAACCACCACCTGCGAAAACTTGCTGAAGACGACCGGCCGGTCTGGAACCTCTTTGCCAGACTCGGCCGCGTGGTCCCGGTAGTTCAGTCCAATGCAGAACACCTTGCCGGGTCGAGGCACAGGAGCGAGCAGACGTCCGTCGACGAACGCCCCTTGCTCCACGCCTTTCCGTTCGGCCTCGGCCGCTCGTTGCAAAGCGTCCTCTTGGGTCAACAACCCCACGACGTCGTACGGCAGCGACGGGTCGACCCGGCTCAGATCGACGTACCGGACCGCACCGTCGACCTCGACCACGGAAACCGCTCGCGTGCCGTTTTCGGTTTTCAATGTCGCCAGTCTCACGGGGCGTCTCCTTTTTCTCCAGGGCTGGTGTCCTTGCGGAAAATCGGGCTGCCAGAGCCTCCACACGCGCAGCCGCCTGACGCGCTGGCCGTTTGCGTGACCCAGCTCGAGCCGGCCGTCCTGCGTCTGTTGCTCGGTGCGGTTCAGAGGCTCGAGGGCGTGACGCCTGGAGCCCTCGTCGCACGGACCAGGCAGTCCCTCGGCTGCTTCGCCGGGGACGAGGGCTTTGCTGTCGGCGTGTCTGGGTTGTGACTCGCCGAGCCGCCGCAGAGGCCATTCTGCCAGTCGCCGGTTCAGCGGGCGTACCACTGACAGAGTCGCTCAATGTCGCCCAATTGGGCCAGCAGTTTCACGCGTCGCCGAAAACTGGCCCGGCCGAAAGCCGGCGAGTACGCGTGGTAGTGGTCGGCCACGGTAACGGCTCGAACGACGTCGTCCAGCTCCAGACGCTTCCTCCCCTGACCAGCCGCCAGCCACCGGGCCAGCCACAACATGGCGGGGAAGACTAGAACCAGGCTGTAAAAGCCCTCGACCAACGACAGATCGTAGTACGCTCGCCCGCAAAAGTGAATTCCCTGCACCTTGACGCGGAAGTAGCGCGTGAAGACTTCGTCCGCTCCGTCGGGCAGCCCGCCGAACGGTTCTTCGAGCGTCTCGAAGGGCACCGGCACAAAGACGTTTTGCAGCGGCGGCACGTGGCCGCGGCCGCGAGCGAAGCGAAGGGCCGCTCGGAACAGACGCCACCGCCCCAACCAGCCCGACTCGACGTCGACCAGCGTGTCCTTTCGCGCGTACTGGGCGACCAGCAGGCGGAACTGCACGCGGCCGACGCGCGTCGGCGGTTCAGGCGAGTCGACTAGCTGGACGGACTGCCGAGCCGCGTCGGTGATGACCGTCAAGAACTCGTCCAGCCGTTGGCCGCGGACCCGCTCGAACCGAGCCTGTTCGATTGTCCGCACGCAAAACAGAGCCTGCAGCAACTTCAAGGGGACTGGAGCGTCGCTGGCCAGCAGGGAGTCCAGGGCGTCGAGGAATCGCAAGAAGTCGGGCCAGTCCACCCGCTGGGTGCGAGAGACGGCTGGAGGCGGCAGGCGGTCGACTCCGTCGGGCACGACTTCGCGAGCCAGTCGCCGCAGCTCCTTTGCTTGCTCTGTGACGGGCCGTCCCACATTTCTCACCACCGACGGACAACTGAACCTCAAACTGACGGCCACTCGCTTCCCAGCCGGGTGGAAGGCGTACGGGTAAAGACGGCACGGCAGCGGCTTGGCCGCTTCACCGAACTTGGCGTGAATGCGGCAAAGGCCCCGCTCGTCCAGGAAGACACAAGCTCCGTCCGCCTGGTGTCCCAGACGCCAGCGCCGGTTCCACGGCGGGCCGAAACGAACCACCAGTGGTCGGTCTGCAGGGACGCCGTCGGCGGCGGTCCAACCTTGTCGCAGAATGCGTTGCCGTTCCTCGTCGGTAATTTCGATCAAGTGCTGCCGACAGCATTGACTGCAACTGTGGCAGCTCCAGTTCTGAAAGGACGGCAGTTTCAGCGGGCGTGCTGGCATTGGACGCAGCAGGAAGGTGACGACTGAGTTCCGAAGCCGACAAAGCGATTCGTGCGGGCTCGTCGAAACCTGACGGCTCGCGGCGGACGACGGGAAAGTTCAACGTCAGGGGAAGCACGCCGACGTCGAAACGCTCTGTCGAGCCTGCCGCGCTGGCAAATTGTAGCCCGTCCTTTGCGGCTCGACGACCGTGACACCGAACCGGCCGAGGCCCGGTCGCGTCCGCCCGGAAGGGAAAAAACAAAACCAGGCCGAGTCGGCCTGGTTTTGGTGTGCCGCGGTGCGCGGAGGAGGGCAACGGTTGGTCTGGCCAGTCCGCTCCGAGCTGCAACGGACTACAGGTCGAAGACGTTCGTCGAGGTCCCCTTCGGGTTCGACAGTGGCTGGTTCCAGTTCGCCTTGATGTCGCCGGTCCGTTCGTCGTAAATCCAGCCGGTGCTGCCGTCCGGGTTCTCGGTCTGGAGGGTCATGGGCGAGCTGTTCGCGGCTTTGACCGTTCGCAGACCGTTGTACGGGTTGGGCGGAAGCTGGCCAATGATGTACGGGCCAAACTCGCCGTTCGGGTCAATGTTGCCTTGGATGTCTGTCTTGCTGGTCAGCGCGGCAGCCAACTGGTCTGCGGTGGGCAGACGGCCTTCGTGGTCGAAGCGGTACAGCTGAATCTGGCTTCGCAGCGTTTGAAGGTTTTGGACCAGAGCCGACTCTTTGGCGCTGTCGCTTCGCGACGTCAGTGCCGGCAGCACGGTTGCCGCCAAGATGCCGAGGATGACCACGACGATCAACACCTCGATCAACGTGAAGCCTTTGCGACTCGTCTGTTTTTGTCTCATGTCTCTGCAACCCCCTTCTTTCCCAGATTTGGTGACCCCAACTGTTTCAACCACAGCGCCCCCGAACCAGCAAAGCACGGCGGTACTGCACCGACCGTCCTGGCTACGACCTTCCGCTCCTTCCAACGACCCCAGCGCTGAGCCACGCGACGTAGTGCCAAAAAAGGGTCGTGGAAAACTGGCAAGCAACCCGCTGGGCGGGTGCGTGAGAATCTGCACAAAGCTAGGTTCGCTTTGACCTCTGTCAAACCGAAAGTCCGGCGGTCACAGGGCAGCGAAGGGGGAAGTTCGGGTGGTAGCGAAAGTGCGGAGCGTGACGGCCGTGGCCGGAACCGCGTGGTCCAGGCGGTCCTTTTCAGCAGAAGACGGGAGACGGAAAGGCGGTCGCGGCGGCACCGCCGCGAGTCAGAGTCCGTCGCTTTTGCGGTCCGTCGCTCTTATAGTCCGACGAATCGCGAGTAGATCGTGCGAGCGACCGACTCGTCTTG
>CAYSAG010000360.1:0-4938 GCA_964428935.1 uncultured Planctomycetaceae bacterium
AACGGCCGTTCGGCGCCGGACGTGCCCGAAGCAACCCGGGCGCGGCCGTCTTCACCCAGTCTTTCCCTGCAACCCCGAAAAACAACCGGGAAACGAGTGACTTGGTTCGTCGCGGCGCGTGAGCCGGACGGGCGCAGGTGCTGCGGCTTCGGTTTCGGTCGAGGCCGACGGCAAGTCTGCGCCGCGGTGGTCGTTGGTGCGGCCAACGTGGTCTGCGCCGGACGGGCGGCGCGACGAACAGGGAAACTCCGATTGTGGTTTGTGGGCGGTCGGGACAAACCGCGGCCAGGCGGGCGCCCGCCACAGCCGCTCCGAACCGCTCACCGAAGTCCGCATGGAGGTTCAGGACATGAAGAAGCTGTTGCTGGTCGCTGTTCTGCTGGCCTGTGGCCTGCAAGCAGGGTGTGTCATGCCCATTTACTCGTCTTCGCCCGACCGTCGGGCTCGCGAATTGATTTTCGTTTCGGAGGGGTTGCGACACATTCCGGAAATTTGGGAACGAATCTGGGGTCTGGACATGCCGGACGTGGCGACGCCCTACCGGACCCACGGCGGCGTCATTTAGTGCCCGTCGCTCACGCCTGACGCCGAATTGGTGAGCGGCCGGTGCCGGGGTGCCGGTCGGTCGGCGACGGCAGGCCGGGGCCGGGTCGGTCGCGTTCTGCCGTGCGCTGACGCAACGTCGGCCCGACCGAAGGTCGGCCGTCCCCGCCGCAGTGGGCTCGGCCAGTGGTGCGAGCATTGTTTCGCGGACACGACGCTGCTACAGTCTCCGGCCAACCGTGGGGGCGGGCTTGCTCGCGGCGGACGTCGAAACCGGCTGGGCGAGGTGCGGCGTGGTGGATTTGAGCGTTCGACTGGGACGAATTGCACTGCCGAACCCGATTCTGGTTGCGTCGGGGACGTTCGGCTACGCGCGGGAAATGCTTCCGTTCGGAGACTTGTCGCGGCTGGGCGGAATCATTCCCAAAACCGTGACGCTCCGGCCTCGAAAAGGAAACCCGCCGCCACGAACCGTCGAGACCGCAGCCGGACTGCTCAATTCCATTGGCCTCGACAACGACGGCCTGGACGCGTTTCTCGAAAAGCACCTGCCGTTCCTGCTGTCGTTGGGAGCGCCGGTCATTGTCAACATTGCCGGGCACGACGCCGACGAATTTGTCCGCATGGCCGAGCGGTTGAACGACTGGCCGCAAGTGACGGCGTTGGAGCTCAACATTTCGTGCCCGAACGTCAGCGGCGGAATCGATTTCGCCACGGACCCCCGGCTCACCGAGAGCTTGGTTCGGGCAGTGCGAGCGGCCAGTCGACTGCCAATCATTGCCAAGCTGACGCCGAACGTGACGGACATTGTGTCGATTGCGGCGGCGGCGTGTGAGGCCGGAGCCGACGCGGTGTCGCTCATCAACACGCTGTGTGGAATGGCGGTCGACTGGCGGCGCCGACGTCCGATTCTTGGAAACGTGGTCGGAGGGCTGAGCGGCCCGGCCATCAAGCCGGTGGCGCTGCGAATGGTCTGGCAGGTCGCCAGTTCGGTGTCCATTCCGGTCGTGGGCGTCGGGGGGATTTCGTGCCTGGACGACGTGCTGGAGTTCCTGGTCGTCGGGGCGTCGGCCGTTCAAATTGGGACGGCGAATTTCTACAATCCCGGTCTGGCCGTTCGGTTGGTCGACCAGTTGGACCGCACGCTGGAGGAGCTCGGAGTCTCGGCGGTCACAGAGTTGGTGGGGACTCTGGAAGTGCCCCAGCGTCGAGGCTGCGAGCAGTAGAGGAACGGCTCCGGAGCTCCGGAAACGACGCCGAGGCCGACAGCCTTGTCGGGTCGAAACGCGGCGGAGCCGGGCGGGGCTTCTGGCAGCGTCGCTGCTGTTGCTGTGCTCTGCGAACGAAACTTCGGTCTTTCGGGAAAGTCGACGTTCACTCCTGTAGCCATGCGAGTACTTTCAGGCATTCAGCCGACGGGACGGTTTCACTGGGGCAACTATTTCGGAGCCATTCGGCAGTACATTGCGCTGCAGAACGAGGAGTCGGCGTTCTTTTTCATTGCCGACCTGCACGCGCTGACGACGGTGCGCGACCGCGAGAAGCTTCGTGGCTACACGCGAGACGCCGCCATTGACCTGCTGGCGTTGGGGCTGGACCCGCAACGGGCCACGTTGTTCCGGCAGTCGGACATTCCGGAGGTGACGGAGCTGACCTGGCTGCTGTTGACCGTGACGAACATGAGCTTGCTGGAGAAGTGCCACGCTTACAAGGACAAGCGAGCCAAAGGGCTTCAGGCCGACGCGGGGCTGTTCAACTACCCGATTCTCATGGCGGCGGACATTCTGATTTACGACAGCGACATTGTGCCCGTCGGCAGCGACCAGTTGCAGCACATTGAGGTCACTCGCGACGTGGCCGAGCGTTGGAACAACATTTACGGCCCGACGTTCAAATTGCCCGAAGCGCGAATCATGGGAGAAAGCGCAAAGGTGCCGGGCATCGACGGTGAGAAAATGTCGAAGAGTTACGGGAACACAATCGACGTCTTCGAGGACCCGAAGACGCTTCGAAAGAAAATCATGTCCATCAAGACGGACTCGACGCCGCTCGAGGCCCCGAAGGACCCGGACAAGTGCAACGTCTTCGCGCTCTACAAGTTGTTCGCCACGCCCGAGCAGCAGGAGTCCTTGGCCGCTCGCTACCGCGCCGGCGGGCTGGGCTACGGACACGCAAAGCAGGAACTGTACGAGTTGGCAATGGAGTACTTTGCCGAGGCGCGGAAGCGGCGAGCCGAGCTGGAACAGAACTGGGACTACGTGGAGCAGGTGCTCCGCGAGGGAGCCTCCAAGGCTCGCGAGAAGGCTCAGGAAGTCCTGTCCCGCGCCCGGGAAGCGTGCGGACTGGGTCCGAGGCTGGTCTAAAGGACGGGCCAGCCGGACGACGGACGGCCGAGCGAGTCCAAGAGGACCCGGCCGGGCCGGCCGGAGTGGTCGACACAACTTCGGGTGACCTACGAGCCCGCACCGAGGCCGGCGTCTCGCGAAGGTGGAGTTGCGGTGGTCGTTGTCGGACTGGGCACGGACATTGTCGAAATCGACCGAATCGCTCGTCTGATTGAACGTCACGGCGAGCGGTTCCTGGAGCGGGTTTACACGCTGGCGGAGGTGGAGTTCTGTCGGCGGCGAAAACGGTCTTGCGAGCACTTTGCCGGCCGTTGGGCTGCGAAGGAGGCTGTTGCGAAAGCGTTGGGGACGGGCTTCGTCCGCGGCGTGTACTGGAGGGACATTGAGGTCCAGTCGGAACAGAGCGGCCGTCCGCGGGTCGTGTTGCACGGGCCGGCCGGGCAGTACGCCCAGCAAATCGGGGTCGACGAAGTCTTGGTGACCATTTCGCACTGCCGAGCCTACGCCACCGCCACTGCCCTCGCCGTGCGGTTCTAAGAACGGCGGCGAAAGACGAAAAGAGGCGCGGCAGTCTCACGTCCGGCTCGGTCGAAGCTGTCTCCGGGTCGCTCTGTCCCCCTGTCCGCGGTCAGCGACGTTGGTCCGTGCCGTCGCGAACCGGGTACTCGATCAAGACCGCGTACCCGCAAGCCTTCTGGTCTTCGGGTCGAAAGTTCGGGTGAATCGAGACCAATTTTGCGCCCGAGTCCAAGTGGAAGGACAGAACGGGGTCAAGCAGGCGACCGGTCTCCGTCCGTCTTCGGACGTACTCCTCAATAGGAATCTGCGTGTAGCGGTAGTACCGAGCCGGCCGCGTGAAGCCAATGATTCGCCGAATGCCGGGCAGTTTCCGAGCGAACTCGACCTGGTGGTCGATCATTTTTCTGCCGAGCTGCATCCAGCGGTACTGAGGAAGAACGCCCACGCTAATGAGCTGGTAGATTTCGCCGTTCGGGTCGTGCGAGCGGACCAGGCGGCCGCAGTCGGTCAGTTTGTCGTGGTCGAGCTCACCGTTGGACAGAACCCGCTCGGAAATCCTTTGTGACGAGGCGACAGCAATGATTCGTCCGTGCTCGACGGCCACCCACTGCCCTTCCGGGTAAGTGGCGATTCGCGCCCGGAACTGCTCCTCCGTCGCCGCCAGCTGCGGCGGCCAACACTGCTGGTCGACTTGAGCCATGGCAGCGGCTTCTTCTGGAAGAGCGTTCCTGATTTCGATTCCGGGCGGAAACATGACTTGTCGCACGCCGTTCTGGACGCAGCTCATTGCTACCAAACAAACTCTTGAAGTGGTGAAAGTTTCGCGGATGGCTTGGTGGGACGTCAAGAGGGCCGAAGTCTACAAGCAATCGACATTGGACTCAATTGCGAAATCTCACCAAAATGCTTCCACGCCGGCCTGGTCCGGTTCATCCGAACAGACACGGCAGCAGCCGGCGCGGGCGTGTCCGCGCCGCCGCTCCGAAGGCGGCAGCGGGGAACAGGCCAAGAGCGGTGCAGCCGGGAGAGACGACCCCCATGCAAAGCGTGTGCGTGTTTTGCGGTTCCCACCGCGGTCGACGGCCCGAGTACTTTCACGCGGCGGCCCAGTGTGGTCGCTTGCTGGCCGAACGAGGCTTGACCGTGGTCTACGGCGGCGGAAGCGTCGGGCTGATGGGAGCGTTGGCTGACGCCGCTCTGGAAGCCGGAGGCCGCGTCGTCGGCGTCATTCCCCGCCGTCTGGCTCGCAAAGAGCTGATGCACTGCAATGTCCAGACAATGTACGTCGTGCAGAGCATGCACGAACGAAAAGCCTTGATGGCCCGTCTGGCCGACGCGTTCGTCGCTTTGCCCGGCGGACTCGGGACGCTGGAAGAACTGTTCGAGGTCGTGACGTGGGCTCAACTCGGCTACCACCGTAAGCCAATCGGACTGCTCAACACATGCGGCTACTTCGAGCCGCTGTGGGCATTGCTGGACCACGCGGGGGCGGAAGGCCTCGTTCGTCCCGTGCCCCTGGACCCCCGCCCCC
>CAYSAG010000361.1:0-4928 GCA_964428935.1 uncultured Planctomycetaceae bacterium
CCGTTCTCGGAATGAGTGCTTTCACGTTGGTGCTGAGAGCGACCTTGCAGTTGTGGCCGGTTGGGTTGGCTGGCGCGTGCTCGCGCGTTGTCACGTTGGCCGTGCTCGCTGCGTGGCTACGGAGTCGGTACCGCGACCGCGCCGACTTTGTCCGAGCCTTGAACCCGCGCGGCCAATGGACGTGGCTGTTGCTGATGGGTGTGATCTCGAACCTGATCAACCTTCTGCTGTTCGCCGCTTTGCAATGGACGACGCCCACCAACCACGCGTTGATTTTCCGGCTCGACCTGGTCTTCGTCGTGTTGATTGGCGGAGTGCTGGGATTGGAGCGGCTCACGCTTCGGCAGGCGCTGTTGCTTCCCTGTTTCCTGCTGGGGATTGCCCTGGTGGCCGAAGCTCACAAGCTGGACTTCCACGGTCACCTCACGGGCGACGTCATGGTCCTGCTGGCCGCATTCGGATTTGCCACCAACGCGTTTGTAATCAAACGCATTCTGCGGTCCATGAAAGAGACGGTGGTCGCGTTCTACAACCACGGCATGAGCACGCTGGGGTTTGTCGCTCTGGCGACGCTTCAGTCCGAGTGGTCCACGCTGCGTGACTTGTCCGGCCGCTGGACGGCTTGGGTTTGGGTGGCGCTGCTGGGACTGGTCGTGGCCGTGACGCTACCGCTCTACTACGCCGCTTTGAAACGAATGGCCGTGTGGAAGCTGCGGGCTTACCTGCTGTTGGTGCCGGTGGTGGTCGGGGGGTTCGACTGGCTGGTGTGGGGGACTCGATTGAGCGCGGCGCAGGCTGTCGGCGCGGCGCTCATTCTGTTCGGGTTGGCCTGTTTGATTCGGGAGGAACTGCGTGAGCAACCGGCTGACGGTGTGCGCGGGTCGGAACGGGAGGCGAGCGAGGGCGTGACCCGGCTCGACGAGCCGACAGGACGTCTGGCCGTGGCCGGTCAGGATCGGAGGGAAAAGGCGTGAGTGCGGCAAAGGCGAACAGCGGGCGGTGGTACGAAGGCGTTACAGGCTACCATTGGCTTGTGTTGGTCGTCGCCTCGTTGGGGTGGGTGTTCGACATTTTCGAGGGCCAAATTTTCGTGGCCAGCATGGAAGAAGCGATGCCTTCGCTGCTTCCGCCCGGAACGCTGGCCGGAACGATTGCTCGTTTCAACAACTTCGCGTTGGCGGCCTACCTGGCGGGTGGAGCGTTGGGAGGCGTGTTGTTCGGAGCCCTCAGTGACCGCATTGGTCGAACACGCACGCTCATCCTGACCATCCTCATGTACTCGCTCTTCACCTTTGCGACGGCTTTCTCTCAGCAGTGGTGGCACATGGTCGTCCTTCGGTTCCTGGTCGCCTTGGGGACCGGCGGCGAGTGGGCCGTGGCCAGTGCCATGGTGGCCGAGGTCTTTCCGAAAAAGGCTCGAGCCTGGTCGCTGGGCATTTTTCACGCCTCGAGCGTTTTGGGGACGTACATGGCCGTGTTGGCTGGCGTGTTGGTGGTCGGCAACCCGAGGTTGGGCTGGAGGCACGGGTTCGTGCTCGGCGCTGTGCCGGCCTTGCTGACACTGGCCGTCCGGTTCTGGCTGAAGGAGCCGGAGCGTTGGGTTCGAGCACGGCAGGCCGCTCGGCAAGACGCCGCTCTCCGTACCGGACGCGTCCGTGACCTTTTTTCCGCCGACCTGCGCAAGAACTCGCTTCTGGGAATCAGCCTGGCCACCATTGGCCTGGCCACGTTTTGGGGCGTGCACATTTACGGCCGCAACTTGCTCAGGCAGTGGGCCGAACGGCCGTACCTGACGCCGTTGCGGCCGGTCATTGAGGAATGCTCGCAGCGCGTTCGGACCCTCGTCGCCGCGGTTGACCAGGGTTTGACCGCTGGCTGGACCGACTCCGACTGGGCACGTCTGCGTGAGCAGCTTCGGCAGGCGTGCGAGCCGGTTGGCGTCGCCGCGGTCCGGCAGTTTCCGTCGGAGCAGCCCGCCGACGAGCGGCTCAAGCGGTTCGCCGAGCAGATTGCCGGCACGCTCCAACAAACCCTCGGCACGGCCAGTTCGGCCGACTTGCAGCAGCGTCTGGCCCAGCTTCCGCAACGACTCGAAAAGAAAATGGCTCAGGCCGTTCTGACCATTTTGCCCGAGTCGGCTGTGCAGCGAATCAA
Source organism: uncultured Planctomycetaceae bacterium (assembly GCA_964428935.1). Taxonomy (GTDB): domain Bacteria; phylum Planctomycetota; class Planctomycetia; order Planctomycetales; family Planctomycetaceae; genus JAADHY01. The sequence goes on from CAYSAG010000361.1 coordinate 2,155, forward strand.
GTTCTGGGAAATGCTGGGCATGTTTCTGGTCACGACCGGAGGCGGACTCGGCCTTCTGGCTTTCGGACCGCTCAGCGAGCGTGTGGGCCGTCGCGGTGCGTTCTACGTTTTTCACGTCGGAGGGCTGGTCAGTGCCCTGGCGTTGTTCCAGCTGCTCGCCGACGCTTCGCAGTACGTGCTGTGCGTCGCGCTGCCCGTGTTCGGCTTCCTCACCCTCGGCATGCACGCCGGCTACGCCATTTACTTTCCCGAGCTGTTTCCGACACGAGTGCGAGGAACGGGCAGCGGCTTCTGTTTCAACGGCGGTCGGTTTCTCGCCGCGTCGGTGCTGGTGCTGCGAGCGTGGATGAGAGACGAGAACGGCCTCGGGCTTTCGCTGGAGCAAACGGCTTCGCTGTTCAGCCTGTTGTTCCTGCTGGGCTTGGTGCTGCTCTTGTTCGCTCCGGAGACGAAGGGCCGCGAGCTTCCCGAGTAGACGCGGCTCGGCCGCGTGCGTTTGAGTGTCCACGACCCGCGGCGACGCGCTCTGTTCGCCAACCGCTCGCCCGAAGAAGACCGCCGAGAAGGCAGACCGTTTCCGTCCACACAGTCTCGACAGACCCGGCGCCCGCCGTTTCCAGCAGGCCTTGCCGTGCAGGCGGCCAAGCTCCAGCCTCACGACTCCAGCAGCGACCGAATCGACTGTTTCTGTCCGGTTTCCACGGAACGCTGAGCTGCCAGACACATGGCCACGGACCAGCGACCGTCTTCGCCCGTGCACCAGACCGGACGACCTTCCGTCACCGCTTGGACAAACGCGGCAATTTCGGCTTCCATTTCGTAAAGCTCGCTCGTCGGGTGCTCGATCGGCACTTCCGTGACTTGGTTGCCGTTGAACGCTTTCAGCCAGAAGGTGGCCGTTCGCGTGCGGTCCAGCGGACCGCTCCAGCTCGCCCACAAAGCCCCCTTCGTTCCGGCCACTTTGACCGTCTGGTGGTGCTCGAAGGCGCTCAGCGTCTGCGACACCACCGCGTACGCTCCGCCCGTGAACTGCACAATGGCACTGAAGTTGTCTTGCAGTTCCGGGTGTCCCTCCTGTCGCGAATTGGCCACGGCAAAGACCGTGTCCGGCTCCTCGAAGCCGCTCAGGTACCAGCGAGCCAGGTCGAAGAAATGAATCGGCTCCTCAAGAACCCAGTTCCCGACACGCTGAATGTCGAACCTCCAGCCGTCCGAGCCGAGCCGGTAGGGGCGGCGCGACAGCTCGACCAGCACGTACTGGGGCCGTCCGACCAACCCTTGGTCGATCAACTGCTTGGCCCGTCCCCACAGCGACGAAAGACGAAACTCGTGGCCGACGGCCAGAACCCGTTGCTTCTGCCGAGCCAGCTCAATCAGCCGACTGCACTGCTCCACTTCCAGGCACATGGGTTTTTCCAGAAGCACGTGCTTGCCGGCCGTGAGCGAACAGGACGCGACGTCGAAGTGCAGGTGGCTGGGCACGACCACGTCGACCACGTCGACGTTCGGCAGGCTGACGACGTGCCGGTAGTCGCCCGAAACGACGGCTGCCGGGTAGGCCTGCTGGGCCGCTTCTCGAGTCGACTCGGACGCAGCCGCAATGGCCACCAGTTCGGCGCCGGGCGTCTTGGCAATTGCTTCGGCGTGACACCGTCCCCAGGCGCCGAAACCCACCAGCGCGAACCGAACAGGCGTTTGAACCATGGCCAGCTCCTTTCTGTCTCGTCGAGCGTCTTTTTCTGGAATGCTAGAGCAATTCGCGTGAAGACCGAAGCGCACAGCGACTTCCGCGTGCTGGCAAGTTCTGGCCCGAGGCACACGGCCGTGTCGGCACGTGTTGTTTCGCGGCCGGGCGCTGCGGTCGTGTCGTCGAGCTATTTAGCCGTCCGCTGCGGACGCAGTCAAACGACCGTCGCTTCTGCAGTTTTCTGGCTGGTCGCGTCGAAGCGACAGCCGCCGTGGCTCGGGCTCGCTTTGCCGCCGACACCCGCGGACGGCGCGCGGCCGCAAGGGCTCCGCCGGCGGACGGCTCGTGGCAAGCGACGGCAGACACCGACAACCGCGTCTCGGGCCGCGCTGCGTCTGCTTTCGCACTCGCCGCGGCGAGCGAAGTTGACCCAAGCGGACGGACCAAGCAGAATGGCCGGGCAACAAGTTCACAGGGCGAACGTGACCCAGCGACGTCAGAACGACTCGACGAGGAGGGACCGACCGTGGCCTCGGAGCAAACTGCAAGACCGGCCGAGCTGCTGCGAGCAGACAGTTGGCAGTTCGAGTACCGTCAGAAGTGCACGCCTGCCAGTTCCAATTTGGAACTGTTGACCTACGGCACCTACAGGGTGGCCGCAGGGGCAACCAGCGAGGAGCTGTTTCATGCCAACGAGGAGACGCTCCTGTTCTGCCTGTCCGAGCGGGTCGAAGTCGAAGTGGGCGGAGCGCGACACACGCTGGCTCACTATGACACCCTTTACGTGCCTCGAGCCACGCCTTACCGACTGGCCAACCCCGAAGGCGAGACCGCTCTGCTGGTCGTCTGCCGGGCTCCGGCCGAAAACACCTACCAGCCGGTTCACTCCGAGTGGCGAAGGGTCAGCCAAGACCCGGACCGAATTCGACGGCTGGAGGGCAAGGACGTGTTCCTCATGTTCGACGTCGCGGAGAAAGCCGACCGACTGCTGGCGGGCTACACAATTTACCGACCTTTCACGCGAGCTTGGCCACCTCACAACCACACCGACCAAGAGGAGGTCTACATTTTCACTCGCGGCCACGGA
>CAYSAG010000362.1:0-4903 GCA_964428935.1 uncultured Planctomycetaceae bacterium
TATGATCGATTTGATGTCAAAACGCCTCGCGGCCATTCGGGCTCGAATTTGAAGATAGCCTGAGGGTGTCCGGGAATTCGTCCGCTTTTCTCCAGGCATTCGCGAGCTTGGAGTGCCCGGACGTACCTGGCGGAGCCGGCGTCGGAGCGCAGACCGTCAGCGGCCACGACGGAGCGTGGCCCTCCACAATTCCCGGACACCCTCAGACAGCCTCTTTGACGGGGCGAGCAGTGTAACAGGTTCGACAAGGCGGGTTGAGACCAGCTTCGTCCGGTCAAGGCCAGCGAGCGTCGCGCTCCAGAGAACAAGCAGCTGTGTTCGGCGTTCGGAAGCGAGACGCGGTAGTAGACGCAGCGCGACGTTCGTCACCGGCAAAGCACCGCGGCTCGCCGCCTCAAAACCGTCGAGCGAAGACATCTCCAGCCAGACGCTCCGACCGGCGCGCCGGGCTTGTCCGAGCCAGCCGTTCTCTTTCCGGCTCAATGTCTCAAACGCTTGCGGACAGCCGACGTCACAAGACGCACCACCGCTCAATGAACTTCGCGTAAGCCAGCGTGCCGGCCTCGAGCTGCTCCAGCGAAATCCACTCGTCGACCGTGTGAGCCTGTGCAATGCTGCCGGGGCCGAAAACCAGAAGCCGCTTCAGCGCGGTCAGACGCGTTCCGTCGGTCCCGTAGGCCACCGTCCGCGGTTCTCCGCCGCCGATCAGTCGGAGCACCTCTTGCACGTACCCCGACTTGGGGTCCACGTACAGCGGCGGTGCCGCGAACTTGACCTCGAACTCCAGCCCTAGCCGCTCCGCCGCGCGTCGAGCCCGCTCGACCAGTACCTCCGGATCCTGGCCGGGCATCGGACGAAAGTAGACCGTGCAAACGCTTTGGGCCGGCGTGACGTTCACCGCTCGCGTGAAGTCGTTGATGCCAATGTTCCAGCGCACCGTCGGCGGGTCGAATTCCGGGTTCTGCCACTTCGGGTCCGACTCCGTCTCGTCGTGAATCTTTTTCATTTCGACCAGGTAGGGAATCATGGCCAGATTCGCGTTGACGCCCTCGCGGGTGCTGGAATGAGCGGCCCGGCCGCGTGAAGTCGCTTGCAGCCAGTAGCCTCCCTTGTGCGCGTACACGACCTGCATTTCCGTGGGTTCCCCAATGACGCCGCGCGTGTCGTGGCGAGCCATTTCACGGAAAAGCTCGGACCGCTCGGCGACCTCAGCCGCACCCCAGTAACCAATTTCCTCGTCGGCCGTAAAGACCGCGTACAAAGGCCGCCGCAATTGGCGCCTCGAGAACCGTTCCGCCGCCGCCAAGAAGCAGGCCAGTGAGCCCTTCATGTCGCAGGCTCCCCGACCGTACAGACGGCCCTCGCGCACCAGCGGCTCGAAGGGACCGCGGTCCAGCGACCAGTCGTCGGCCGGCACCACGTCCGTGTGCCCGAAATAGGCAAAGCCGCCCGTGCCGTCGCCTCTCTTGCCCACAACGTTCGACTTCGCCACGCCCTTTGGGTTCTCGTAGTCAATCCGCTCCGTCTGAAAGCCCAGTCGCTTCAGCACCTGTTCCAGGTAGTCCGCAATTTCCACGTTCGACCGGCTGCTGGTCGTGTCGAACGAAATCAGCTCCTGCGCGTAGTGAAGGGCGTCCATGTCGAACGGTTTCCACTTTCGAAAGCCTTGGCAGCTCCAAGAGACGAAAGAGCCCCGGCGGGACCGAGCCAACCCGCAGTCGTCCGGAAATGCCACGTAGCCCCAACAACGGCCGCTGCCCGCGAGCTGGTCCAAGCCGGCGGGCAACTGCCAAACCGACCCACAGAGGCAGCACTCGTTCCGTTTTTCCCAACGCGGCCCGTCTGCCGCAACAAGTACGTTGCGCTTCCCAGCCCGACAGTCAGGCTGAAACGTCGACCAACGGCAATGCCCGCACGGCACGCAAAAGTGGCAACGCAAGACTGTCGGGCGGCCAGTTGAAACGGCGGCTCCGTTCGCCCAGGCGACCAGCTTAACGGAACCTGGCTCGACGCCGCAACGGCCACTCGCGTCTCGCCACGCTGCTCCGCTGGCCGCTGCAGAGTCTGGCGGGCGGCCCGCCGCGGTCACACGGCAAGACGGCCCACGGCAAGACGCAACGCGGTCGGGACAGGCGCGGCATCCGCCGGCCACACGAAACCGGCACCTTTTTTCTTTTGCGCTTGACGGGTGTCGGCGTGCAGGCGTACCATGCCTGCTTACAAGAGCGCCGTGAAGCACCGGGGCTGCTTGGTTACTTGCGGGACGGAACCGCGGGCGTCTCCGTGGGTTGCTCGGACGGCGTGTGCGAGTTTGTTTGAGGACCACACCTCTTTTTCTTGCCTTCGAAAGTCAAACACTTCTGATTCGCTTCCAGCCGATCGACCGTTCGTTTCGACGTGCGTCCGACGCGGGGGAGGAAGGAGTTCCCATGAACGTACTGCTCGTTTCACCACAAACACCCGTCACCTTTTGGAGCTTCAAGTACGCGCTGAAGTTCGTTTCGAAAAAGTCGGCCTTTCCGCCGCTCGGGCTGCTGACCGTCGCGGCCATGCTGCCGAAGGACTGGAACTTGCGGCTGGTGGACTTGAACGTGAGCCGACTGCGAGACAAAGACATTCGCTGGGCCGACTACGTACTGATCGGCGCCATGTTGGTTCAGAAGGACTCGGTCCGCGAGGTCATTCGTCGCTGCCGGCAGTTGGGCAAGCCGGTCATTGGCGGCGGGCCGCTGTTCACGACCGGCTACGAAGAGTTCGCCGGACAGGTTCACTGCGTGGTGGGCGAGGCGGAAGAGGTGGTCCCGGAACTGGTGGAAGACATGGAGCGGGGCACGCTGCGACCGCTCTACCAGGCTCAACGCTGGCCCGACATCAGTTTGGCCCCCGTTCCCCGGTGGGACCTGATCAATCCACGCCACTACGTGACCATGTCCGTTCAATTCTCACGCGGCTGCCCGTACAACTGTGAGTTCTGCGACATCATTGTCATGAACGGCCGCGTTCCGCGAACGAAGAGCCCCAGCCAAATGCTGGCCGAGCTGGACGCCATTCGGCAGTTGAACTGGCGTGGATCGGTCTTCATTGTGGACGACAATTTCATTGGCAACAAACAGCGCGTGAAGGAGTTCTTGCGCGAGCTGATTGAGTGGCGGAAACGCACCGGCGCTCAAATGACTTTTCTGACGGAAGCGTCGGTCAACTTGGCCGACGACCAGGAGCTGATGGACTTGATGGTCGAGGCGGGGTTCCGACGTGTGTTCCTGGGAATCGAAACGCCGGTGCCGTCCAGTCTGGAGGAGTGCCACAAGACTCAGAACACTCGACGCGACTTGGCCGCGGCCGTGCGACGGATTCAAGAGTCCGGGCTGGAGGTCATGGGCGGCTTCATTGTCGGCTTCGACAGCGACCCGGAAAACATTTTCGACTTGCAATGGGACTTCATTCAGAAAACGGGCATTGTCACGGCCATGGTCGGGCTGCTCACGGCGCTGCCGAAGACGCAGCTCTACCAACGCCTGCTGCGTGAACGCCGACTGCTGTCCGAAGCAACCGGCAACAACACCGACGCGTTCTTGAACTTCCAACCCAAACTCGACCGCGAATTCCTGATCGACGGCTACCGCCAGTTGATGAAAAGACTGTACGAACCGGACTCGTACTACCAGCGCGTGTTGACGTTCTTGTCGCAGTACAAGCCACGCGGTCCCGAGGTGCCAATCGGCTGGGAAGACATCAAGGCTTTTTTGAAGTCCATTTGGTGGATGGGAGTTTGGGACTCAGGCCGAACGGCCTACTGGCGTTTCCTTCTGAGAACGCTTCGGCACCACCGCGACAAACTGTCGCTGGCCATTACGCTGGCCGTGCACGGCTACCATTTCCGCAACGTCGCGCACTCGTTGTGACCAGGCGTCACTGCGGAGCACTCGGGCCGGCGAAAGTCCAGCGACTTTCGTCGCCCCAGCCTCAACAGAACTGCCGGCTCGCCGCGACCTTGCGCGGCGGCCGCTCTTGTGAAACCTGTGCAGGTCGCACGCGGCCGCGCTGCAGCCGGACCGCGACTGCCACTTCGACCGGTTGGCACCGGAAACGGGCACTCCTGTTGGACGTCCATTGGTTGGCGGCTTACGGAGGGCAAGATGAAGCGAATCGGAATCTTGACGGCTGGCGGAGACACGCCGGCGCTGAACGCGACCATTTACGGAGCGGTCGAGCGGGCGAACGAGCTCGGAGTCGAGGTGGTCGGTTTTCTGAACGGGTTTGCCGGCGTGCTCGACCCGAGCATGCCTCACGTCGTGCTCAACCCCCTGCTCACGACCATTCCCGAACTAGACCCGAAACGAGGCGGCACCATTCTGGGCAGCTCGCGGACGTACGTCGACCCGGAACAGCCCGAGGTCGTCAAAGACGTGGCCGCTCGCTTGGAACGCATGAAGTTGGAAGGACTGATTTGCATCGGCGGCGACGGCACCTTGAACGGCATGCAGGCGCTGGCCAACTTCTTCCCCTGTGTGCTGGCCCCCAAGACCATCGACAACGACCTGGGCCTGAACTACCCGGACGAACCGAACGAGTGGATTCGCGAGGACGGCCCGGACGGTGAGCCGCAGTACCGACAGCAGTTTCTGCACGAGACGGTCAACCTGGAGGAAATCGTCAACTACGCAACGCCCGGCTACGCCACGGCCGTCTTCGTGGCCACCGACGCCATTCGCCGAATTCGAACGACGGCCGAAAGTCACCGGCGAATTGCCGTCGTCGAAGTCATGGGTCGCGACTCCGGCTACATTGCCCTCGGCTCCGCCTACGGCCAGCCGGACCTGATTCTCATTCCCGAAGTGCCGCTCGACACAGAGAAGTGTGCGAGCTTCTGATAAAAACAGGGAGAAAGGAATTTGAGGGCTGT
>CAYSAG010000363.1:0-4892 GCA_964428935.1 uncultured Planctomycetaceae bacterium
GCCGTGAGAAGTCCGGGTCCACTTCCCGCTCCACACTGCAAACCTCGAACCCGGCCAACTTCAACACCCGCTCGGCCACCGGAGTGAACGCGCCGGCCATTGTGTCCAAAGCCACTCGCAGCGGCCGAGCAGCCCGCGACGGCCGAGCCGCAGTCGGCGCTGTGGCGACGTCTGTCGCGTGAGGCGGAGCGGCTGTGGGGGTCGGCGCGGTCGGTTGAGCTGTTGGAGTCGTCGCAGGCCGGCAGCCGGAACGGTCGAGAAGCTCCTGCAACAGCCGCTCGGCGTCCGGGTCGCGCAGGTCCACCCCGACCGCCGGACGTCGCCTCCTCAGCCCTTGCTCGACAAACCAAGCCGCGGCGGCCTGGACCCAGCGCTCGTACTCGGGCAGCGGGTCGAACCGCTCCAGCCGGCCGGCCGGTGAGCCAGACGGTCCTGTGGGAGCGTCCGTGCTGTCGCCGGCTCCAGCAGCCGACTCGGTCGGCCCGGGCGGGCGGTCCGGCTGGCGCAGTCGGTCGAACTCGGCCTTCAGCTCGTTCAACAGCTCGGGCACGCCCGGCTGGCCTTGAACCGTCACCTTCACGCCGTTGTACTCAGCCGGATTGTGCGACGCGGTGACAATGACCACGTTGGGAATTCGGCGTCGGTGAGCGGCAAAGTAGACAACCGGCGTGGCCACCTGGCCGACGTCGACCACCCGCAAGCCCGCTCGCAACAACGACTCGGTCAGCGCCGCTTTCAGTGCGGGCGTGGAGCGGCGAAAGTCGCCTCCCACACACACGACCGACTCCCCACGCCGCTGCAGCAGCCGAGCCAGCGCGGCGCCCAAGACGGCCGCGTCCCGCTCGTCCCACTCCACACCGACCTTTCCGCGAATGTCGCACGCTTTGAAAATGTCCGTCACAGGTAGCCTCGCTCCTTCAAAGCTTCGACGAACCGCTGGTACTGTTCCTCGTAAACTCGGCTCCACTGCCGGTCCGGCTCGACCACCACGCCGGCCTGCACGAGCTGAGCAATGGCGTTGCGACAGCCACCCAGGCGGGGAGCGGCGGCGAGCACGGCCGCCCCGACCGCACACTCCGGGTGACGGGGCACCGAGTAGCACCGACCGGTGACGGCCGCTCGAATCTTCAGCCACACCGCGCTGCTCACTCCGCCCCCCGTCGCGAAGACCGTGTCCGTGGCTGCCAGACCCAGCTGCTGCAAACGCTCCACGCCCAACCGCTCCAGCAGCGCCACGCCCTCCAGCCCGGCCGCGAAGCGCAGCTCGTCGCTCGACACCTCGTCCAGTCCGAAGCCGACAGCGTCCGGACGCACAAAGGGAAACCGCTCACCCCGCTTGACCAGCGGGTAGACGACGCGTCCGGTCGGGACCACGCGCGCGGCTTGCTCGTCCAGTCGCTTCAAGTCGGCTCCCGGAAAGTACTGCTCGACCCAGTCGCCGCCGGTGCTCGACGCCGCGCCGGGCAAGTAGCCGCCGGCTGGGTGGCGGTGGTTGTAGACTACACCGTCGGGGTCGACCAACGGCCGCTCCGCCACCGCCTTGAACACCAGCGTCGTCCCCAGCGTGACGTTCAAGTCGCCGGCCGCTCGGGCCCCCGAGGCCAAACAACCAGCCGTGCCGTCGGTGCAACCGGCCACGACGGGAGTTCCCTTGGGCAGCCCCGTCTGCTGTTCCGCCGCCGTCGTCACCTCGCCGACGACCGTGCCCGGCAAGACGACCTCGGGCAAAAGTCGCCGAGGAACGCCAAGCCGCTCGACGGCCTCCGGCCACTCCAGCGTGCCCGGGTCCACTCCCGTCTTCAACGCCGTGGACACGTCGGTCACGTCGTAACGGCCACAAAGAAACCCTACGACCCAGTCCGTCTGGTGGACGACCCGAGCGGCTTGGTCGAAAAGCCGCGGCTCGTGACGCGCCAAGTGCACCAGCTTCGCCAACGCAAACGAAGACGAAATGCGAATGCCGTAGGGGGCCAGCGTGGAACGAAGAGCGTCGGCGGCCTGGTCGGCCACGTCGGCCGCCCGCTGGTCGCTGTAAAGAATGCCCGGCGTGAGCGGCCGGTTCTGGGCGTCGACCAGTAGGAACGTGCCCGAGGTGGCGTCGACCGAAACGCCGCGCACACGACACGCGGTCGGCAAGCGAGCGGTCAGTTGCCTAAGAGCGTCGACGACCGCCTGCGTCCACGCGTCCGGCTGCTGCTCCACCTTCGGACCGTCCACCCGCGTCGCTTCGGACGGAAAGGCCGCTCGCCCCTCCGCGACCAGCTCACCCCGCCAGTCCAGCGCCACGGCTCGCACACCGCTGGTGCCGACGTCCAATCCGACCACCACGTCTCGCTCGTCACCCATGTCGCACCTCCGTTGCAATTTGCCGTCAGACAACACAGGATAGACTCTGCTGAGCAGCGGTGCGCGTCAAGCAACAGCCGAATGCTGGCGCAAAGGAGCCGCAAATGGGGCTGCGGGCGGCCGCCGGCGCGGCGCGAAGAAGTGTCGTCCCGGCAGACGACCTTCGCACCGGCGGAACCGGCGGCGGGGTGTGGACGGCGTCGAGCGGCCGTGCGGCGCGGTCGGAAAAAGACAATTCCACACAAGAAGCGGACGACGAAAGGGCAACCAGAATGAGTCGGCTTTCACAGAAGAGCAGCAACGTTCTGACGGTGAGCTGCACGGTGCTGCTGGCGGGCCTGTGGGCCTTGGCTCGCCCCGCTTTGGCCAGAGAAGCGAAAGACGCGTCGTCGAAAAAACGGCCGAACGTGGTCTTCATTCTGACCGACGACCAACGGTGGGACCACTTGAGCTGCGCGGGACACCCGTTCTTGAAGACTCCGCACATTGACCGCCTGGCAGCCGAAGGGGCTCGGTTCGCCAACGCGTTCGTGACCACGTCGCTGTGCTCCCCCAGCCGCGCTTCTTACCTGTCGGGCCTTTACGCCAACACGCACGGCGTGACGAACAACTTCACCGACTACCCGAATGACCTGCCCAGCTTTCCCAAGCGACTGAAGCAAGCGGGCTACCACACGGCCTACATTGGCAAGTGGCACATGGGCGAGGAAGACGACTCGAAGCGGCCGGGCTTCGACTACTGGGTCAGCCACCGCGGCCAGGGCAAGTACTACGACAACGAATTCAACGTCAACGGGCGGCGGCGGGTCGTCCACGGGTACTACACGACGGTCGTGACCGACATGGCCATTCAGTGGCTGAAGTCCGACCACGGCGGCCGTCCGTTCCTGCTCATTCTGGGACACAAGGCTCCCCACACCCCCTACACGCCCGAAAAGAAGTACGCTCACCTTTACGACCACGTCTACGTCGGCTACCCGCCGTCGGCGTTCCACTTGGAAGGAAAGCCGGAGTGGGTGAAGGAGCGGCTGGACACGTGGCACGGCATTTACGGACCGCTGTACGGCTTCCGCAAGAAATTCCCCGACCGGTCGCTGCCGGCCATTGTGGACTTCTACCGGTTCGTGCAGTCGTACACGGCGACCATCAAGTCGATCGACGACAGCGTGGGACGCATCTACGGCACGCTGAAGGAAATGGGCGAGCTGGACAACACCGTGTTCATTTTCGCCAGCGACAACGGCATGTTCCTGGGCGAACACGGAATGACCGACAAGCGAGCCATGCATGAGCCGAGCATTCGAGTGCCGCTGATTGTCCGCTACCCGCGACTGATTCGCCCGGGTACCGTCATTGAACAACAAGTCTTGAACATCGACTTGGCTCCGAGCATTGTCGAACTGTGCGGCGCAGAGCCCATGCCGAACATTCACGGACGCTCGTTCGTGCCTCTGCTCAAAGGCGAAACCCACGGGTGGCGCAAGGCGTGGTACTACGAGTACAACTACGAAAAGCAGTTCCCGTACACGCCCAACGTCCGCGGAGTGCGAACCGACCAGTGGAAGTACATTCGCTACCCGCACGGCGACGGCGGGCCGGACCGACACAAGGCCGAGCTTTACAACCTGAAGGAAGACCCGGACGAACTGCACAACTTGATTGACGACCCACGCTACGCAGACAAGGTGAAAGAGCTGCGAGCATTGCTGGACCGGCTGATTGAGCAAACCGGCGGGCTGTCTTACAAGAAAATGCCCATTGACGAAGGCATTAAGAAAGAACTGCCGGACGAGAAGATTCGCTAAGACGGAGCAGCCGGAGTGGCGCACGACACGCTTGGCAAAGCCGTCCACGACGGCAGAAAAAAACCAAAGAAAACCAAACGGCGAGAATCACAAACTGCGTCGTGCGCCCACGGCCGGGGCTGCCGAATGCTGACGCCGGCACAACGCCGGGTTGGCCGAGTGACGGTTGTGTGCAAAGGAGCGAGCCATGCGAGCTAGGTGCGTTGGTGTGGTGGTCTTGTCGTGTGTCGGGGCGTTTCTGTCAGTCGCCCGGGCCGCGGAGCCGTCTGAGCCGCGCGTGCCGGACAAATGCCTTTACGCTCCGCCTGAGGCCGTTCGTCACTGGCAAAGCTTGCGGTTCGGGCTGTTCATCCACTGGGGGCCGGTTTCCTTGACCGGCAAGGAAATCGGTTGGTCGCGAGCGGGCGAGCGACGGGGACACCGGTCCAAACGCGGCACGCAAACGCCGGTCGAGATTTACGACAACCTTTACAAGAAGTTCAACCCGGTTCACTTCAACGCCGACCAGTGGGTCGAAATCGCCCAGCGAGCCGGAATGAAGTACTTGGTCTTCACGACCAAACACCACGACGGCTTCTGCAACTTCGACAGCCAGTTGACCGACTACAAGATTACCAGCCCCGAAAGCCCCTACGGCAAGGACATTTGCCGCCAACTGGCCGACGCTTGCCACCGTGCCGGCTTGGCGTTGGGCTGGTACTACTCGCCCGTCGATTGGTACCACCCCCCCCCCCCCCCCCC
>CAYSAG010000364.1:0-4859 GCA_964428935.1 uncultured Planctomycetaceae bacterium
TTTCGCCCTCATCGGGCCAGCCCCGAGGCTCCGACATCCCGGCCTCACCGGCCCGGACCATAGCACATTCCGCCTTGCCTGAAACCATCCATTTCCCCATTTCGATGCGATCGCCTTGGGGCCAACAGCGTGATGCCTTCGCGGTCGACGTACTCCAACAGCCGCTCGGGCGTCGGGATCCAAAGGGGTCGACAAACATTGTACTGCCGCCGGGAACCGAGAAAGGGATAGTAGCGGTAATCGAAAACGGCGATCCGTTCCCGCTGCGGGTCGTAGGATGTGAGCGTGGTGAACGCGTCCGTTCGATAACGGGCATCGTAGAAAGCGGGAAACTCGCGATGCCATCGGTCCGCTCGCACTGAAATCCCCCAGGCCAGACAACCTACCGCCGGCATCGCCAGAACGACGCCGCCTCGCCGGAAAAAGGCTTCGTCTCGCAGCCACCAGAACAGAACCGCGATGGCTGTCACCAACAGCACATCGATCGTCAGCAACAGCACATCCGGGCTCCAAATCGGCTGAGCGGTGCGATGAGCCTGCCAAAGGACTGCCAGGCCAGCCAGCAGAACCAAGCTGGTGGCGAGCCAGCGTCGCGGCCGCAGCCGCCCCGTGTCGGCCTGGCCTGAGCTGTTTTCGACTGGACCGCTGAGGGCGCGCGTCCGGTCGTCCAGAGCAATCGCCAGAGCCAACAAGGCTACGCTGAAGAAGCTGAGTCCGAACCGGATCGGGTGATACTGCGACCGGATCATGTTCATCGCTCCCCGGGCCGTCTCGACCGTGTTCGGCGTGACGATGTAAACGCAGAAAGACAGAACCAGGACCACGGCGACGACCAGTCGGTCTTGGACCGAAGTCCGAGGCGAACCGGATAAGAAGGGACCTCCCAGGACCGAAAAAGCCAACCAGATCAGAACGGTCGGCAGAAGCAGGACGGCAAAGAGTTGACAGGGGCCGGCCTGGCTGAGGATGGCGTCCAGAAGCATCCCCCAGACCACGGGCCGTCCGCAACCGAGCAAGGTGCTGGTGAAGCTTTGCGGCCGCATGGTACCCCAAAGGTCTGTCTCTTCGGAGAAGCCGAGAGGGTAGACCGGGGTGCCGGTGACCCAGAAGTTTCGCACGTACCACGCACTGCCCAACAGCAAGATGGCCGCGGCGGCCGTCGCCGCGACCGTTATTAGTTGCGGCGGTTTTTTCCGTGGATGCGGGCTTAGCCCCGGCGGCTCGGACGGTCGCTCCCCGGGCGGCTTGCCTCGGTCGCCCCACGGGATGGCCCACAGCATCAAAGCCAGTCCTGCCACGGCGGTGTAGCCGAGCGCATAGTACTTGACTCCGAACAGCAGGCCCAGGGCGACAGGCGCCAGCCCCAGGTCCGCACGCCGCCCGTTCGCCGGTACCGGGCCGCCTCGGCCAGAGCCGCCAGAAATAGAGCGGCGACGGCGATGTCGTTTTCGTTACTGACGAGCTGCCGGCGCATGGGCACGGTGAAAACAACTGCCAGCGCAAACAGGTGCCGCCAAGCTCGCGAAAGTCCCAACACGCTGCCCAATTGCACGGCCGCCACCGCCAGCAACACTGCAGCCGGCAAGTTGTTCAACGACACCAGAAAGTCGCCGGAAAAAGGGGCGACTGACCAAAGGGCCCACAATTCGTTGTTTCCCGGCACGTACCAGAAGGCACAGTCCGGCACGTAGAGCGTTCCCTCACGCAGCCAGTGATCCACCAGCGGAATGTGATAGGCCAGGGAGTCCCAATCGGTGGGAAACTGGAGAACGGCTTCCACGACAACGAACGCAACGGCCAAGGCTGCCAGCGCGGCCCAAAGCGCTTTGGGACCGACGGCTCCGACCTCCGACCAGCGCCGACCCGATGCGCCCGCGTCCGGACGGGGCTTCGACGGCTCTTCCGACGACGGCGTCCCGACGGACTGGCCGGCCGAGGGCGCGTCGGCAGACGCTGGCTCGGCGGAGGCCGGTTCGACGGACAATGGACCGGCCGATGCCGACGGCGTGCGCCGCTGGTCTGAGTCTGACGAGGCGGTCGTCCGATCGGCGACGATGGCAGCCGAGCTGGCTGGAGCAAGCTCATGCCGTCGGCGGACGAAGATCGCCGCGTCGATGGCCAAACATCCGACCGCCACCGACGTCATCAGCGAGGCTGCCGACAAGACTCCGACCGCGCCCAACGACACCGAAGCGACGACCAGCACGGCCCAAGCCAGTAGGATCGCACCGCAGAGTGTGGTCGCCGTGTCGCCGTCCGGCCGAAGACGGCGGGACCAGGCCCAGGTGCTGCCAAGAAAAATGGCGTTGGTCAGACACCAGACGACGGCGGCCAAGACATCGTTCATCGTCCTCGTCCGTCGCAGTCTTCCGGATTGTTCGAAGGTGTCCGGGAATTCGTCTGCGCTTTGCCGCGAGTTTTCTGCTCTTGGGGTTGGACAACGCCCTCCGTCGCCTCAGCCGTTGGCACAAGCCAGCAACGGCAAAGCTTAGCCCCTCCGATTCGCAGACACCAGAGAGCCTCGGAACACTGTTGCTCTGACAGCCCCAGGGCATGGAAAAAGTTCGCGGCTGGCGCGTAGTGAAAGTCTGCAGACTCCGACGCCAGCCAGTGCGGTCGACCGTCGCTTGCACGAGCCGGTGACCGCGTCCGGCTGACCGTAGGAAGGGCCGATGAAAGCGTTCGAGTCTTCGAGCGTGCCTTGTGCAAGGGGCTGTCAGACGGCGGTGCTGTCAGAGAGCCGCAGGGAGCTAGCCCGCGGGACGTTGAACGAGCGCGTTGAGGGTGTCGCTCGTCCGGCCAAGGCGTCCGCGCTCGGCTTGCCTGGCCCGACTCGAGTGCGTTGGCGCTCACCCGCCCGAGGCTAGCGCCTGCGGCTTCCGTGACGGGCCGGTTGGCCCGTTAGCCGAACGCGCTAGCGTCGGGCGATTTCACGGCCGCACGGAACCAGCGGCGTGCGTGGCACGAGGCTGGTACCGACGGTCGGCAAGGCCCGAGGCGAGCGCCTGCGGCTGGCTCACTTGGCTGTCGCTTCGTCGTGCCCGCCCCGGCAGGTCACGGTGCGTCACGAATCCGGCTCCGTCTTCGCACAACAGGACTTGCCGGCCGAATTGCACCGGCCGACCCGCCTTCCCGCGTCGGTGTCACTCTGACAGGCCGCATGAGGCAGCCAATGTGCCGCCATTTTGGCAGCCACCCTAAGCTCCGAAGAGCAAACGCCTTCGGTTGCGAAACCACCCAGTTTGTCGGTTGGCACCCCAGTTGCAGCCGTCCTTGTTTGGCTGGTGCCGCCTGTGGGGGCGACGCTGAGTCGGGTGGAGCACACCAGGCGGGGGGAGGCAAGGCCCGGTCCTGCCGCCCTCGGACCAAGTGGTCAGACAACGAACCAACGAGGAGGCGGAGGAAAATGGCTCGGCGAAACAAGAAAGGCAACAACGGCGAAGGCATTGCAACGGCCGAAGTGTTCTCGCTGCCGGTCTTGCCGGTCAAGAACACGGTGCTGTTCCCGCAAATGCTGCTGCCGTTGTCGGTGGGTCGGCCGGGGTCGCTGGCGGCGGTCGAGGCCGCTCTGCAAAGCGAGAACAAGGAGCTCATTGTCGTCGCGCAGAAAGACCCGAACGTCGAGCAGCCGACCTTCGACGACCTGTACAAAATCGGCACGCGAGCGGTCATTAAGAACGTGGCTCGGTCGGAGAACGTTCTAGAAATCCTGGTCCAGGGGCTGGACCGGGTCACCATTCTGAAGGCCGAGCAGGCGGAGCCGTACTTGAGGGTCGAGGCTTGTGTCCTGCCGCTGCCCGAAAAGGACGACTCGGCCGAATTCGAAGCCCTGCGCCGAGCCATTGTTGACCTCGGGCGCCGAGCATTCGAGCTGGCTCACCCGGAAGGCCGAATCCACCTGGACCAAGTCGCCGCTCAAACCGACGAGCCGCTGAAGGTCTTTTTCTTCCTCTCGTCGGTGCTGGGGCTGGACTACGCGAAACAGCAGCGGCTGCTGGAGGCCAAGACGCGACTGGAAGCGGCTCGGCTACTGCACCAATTCCTGACGCACGAGGTGCAGGTGCTCGAGCTGCGTCAGAAAATCGCCGCCCAGGCTCGCAGCGAAATGAGCCAGGAGCAGCGCGAGTACATGCTCCGGCAGCAACTGAAGGCCATTCAACAAGAGCTGGGCGAGAAAAGTCCCGAGCAGGCGGAAATCGAAGAGCTGCGCAAGAAGCTGGAAGAGGCCAAGCTGCCCGAAACGGTTCGAAAGGAGGCCGAGCGGGAGCTGCGTCGGCTAGAACGGCTGCCGCCGGCGGCACCCGACTACCAGCTGACGCGAACGTACGTGGAACTGATTGCCGAGCTGCCTTGGAGCAAGAGCACCCAAGACAACATTGACCTGCAACATGCCCGACAGGTGCTGGACGAAGACCACTACGACCTAAAGGAGGTCAAGGAACGCATTTTGGAGCACCTGGCGGTCATGAAGTTGAACCCCGAAGCCCACTCGCCCATTCTGTGCTTCGTCGGTCCGCCGGGCGTGGGCAAAACGTCGCTCGGTCAATCGATTGCTCGGGCCATTGGCCGCAGATTCGAACGCATGAGTTTGGGGGGCTTGCACGACGAGGCCGAGCTGCGCGGTCACCGGCGAACGTACATTGGAGCCATGCCCGGTCGAATCATTCAGGCCATTCGTCGGGCCGGAGTGAACAACCCGCTGCTCATGCTGGACGAAGTCGACAAGCTGGGCCACGACTTCCGCGGTGACCCGGCGTCGGCCCTGCTCGAAATTCTGGACCCCGAGCAAAACCGCCAGTTCCACGACAACTACCTGGACCTGCCCTTTGACTTGTCGAAGGTCTTCTTCATTTGCACGG
>CAYSAG010000365.1:0-4842 GCA_964428935.1 uncultured Planctomycetaceae bacterium
CAACAGACCGCCCAGTCGTCCCAACGGAGTGGCCAGGTAGCCCACCAAGGCCACGGCCGACGTCAGCCCGGCCGCCAGCTCGTTGCACTGCACGCTCAACCCCGCCGCTCGGTTCACTCGACCACCAAAATACCCAATGACCTGCTGCGTGCCGATTTCGGGCAGGTAGCCGAAGGTCTGTGCAATGGCGACCAACGAACTGAGACCGAAGGCGGCCACGAGCACTCGAGCCATGTTCCGCCTTGGAATTCGCGTGAACGCGACCCAACCGAACGGCACCACGAAGGCCCACAGGTAGAGAGTCTGAGCCAGACTGGCCAAATTGGCCTCCGGGTCCAAAATGGTCGACAAGAGGAAAAACGGCGAGGCGAGCAAGAACGGAATTTGAAACGGCCGAATGCGTACCAGCTCGTCGGCGTTCAGCAGCACAGCCAGAATCAGAAACACGTCGCCCCAAAGAAAGCTGACGCCGAAATTGAGCGCCGACAGCGGCAGGAAAAACAACGCCAAGTACGCGAACACTTGTTGCGCCATGAGTTCGTCCTTTTTGGCGTCACCGTCTGGTTGCGGTTCCAGGTTCGTTCGTGCTCTTGCTGTCGTTGGGCCGCCACGGCCGGCGGAAGCAAACCGGCTTTCGAAGGAACAACGCTTCCGGGCCCCACGTCCGTTTCCTCACCGGCCGCCTTCCGGTGCCGGCGGCGGAACGGTCAACCGGCCTTCCGAGCCGGCACGGGCACGGTCGCGGCCGCTCGGCCAGCCCGGTCGGGCTCCTCTTGGCTTCTGTCGTTCGTGCTTGGCGGCGAGTCCAGCCGCCGGGTCGTCCTCCACACCAGCCACAGTCCCCCGCACAGGTAGGGTGCGCGGGCCAAGGCCAGCGCGACGGCAGCTCCCAGAACACCTCGGTCCGGGACCAGGACCCAACACCAGAAGGCCGTCCAAGCCCATGTGGAGAAAGTCAGTGGCAGCAAGACCGGAATTCGGCGCAAGGCAATCAACGACGTCTGCACCAAACCGCTCAACATGGAAAAGGTCATGGCCAGCATGACCAGGACCAACACGGGACCGTACTGCGCAAACTCCGGGCGGAAGAAGAGGCTCAACAACCGCGGCCCTTGCCAGGCCGCCAGCGTCGTCGCCGCCAACCCGCCCAGCAAGTACAGCCCGCAGGCTCCCAGCAGCAGCCGGCGGAACGGCCGGTGACGTCTGTCGTGGTGGTAGCGGGCCAGCCGCGGTGCGAAGGCCGCGTTGACGGCGCGAGCCACCACACCGCCGCAAAGAATCAGACTGGCAATCGACCCAAGGATTCCAACGTCGTGCAGCGTGTGCCACCGCATGAGAAACAGCCGCGGCGTGCTGGTGGTGAGCGAGACGAACATGGACGTGGCCGCCAACGGCGCTCCCAGCCAAACCAGCTTCCAAAGCCTCTTTCGCGACTGCGGCTCCAGGAACCCCGCGGCCGCGCGCTGCACCGCCCACGCGGCCAGAACGGCCGAACCGCCCGGCTCGACCTTCAACAAACGCAATGAGCGCGGTACGTCGTAAAGAGCCAGGACCGCCACGTGGCCGACCGCGTACGCGGCCAGCGCCACTCGCAAGTCACCGCTGACCAGCATGGCCGCCACGACGACCGACAGGTTGACCAAACCGTGGGCGACCGCGGAGCGTCCGACCCGGTCCAGCCGTTCGTGCTTCTGGCACAGACCGTACAGGACGTCCGTCGTCCACTCCAGCACTTTGATTCCTGCCAGCAAGGCAATGGTTTCCAGGACCAGTCCGCGGTAGCCGCAGGCCGTGGCGGCCGCCAAGCTCAACGCGGCCGCCGCAGCGACGGCCGTCAACCGCAGGCGAACGTAGTCCCCGAAACCGTAGACCGACCGGCTGTCGGTCGCCAAAAGCGTCCGGAGCTCCAAACCGAAAAACATGAAAATCGGGTTGCACACGGCCAGGGCCAACACGTACGCCCCGACCACCTCCGGACCACCCAGCCGAGTCAGAACCAGAATGATGCCCCATTGGCAGGCTGCAAAGACGGCGTTGCCCACGAAGGCGTAGGAAACGTTTCGACGCAGCGACACCGTGGGCGGGCCTCCGGCTCGCCCCGAGCCGTCCTCCTTGACCGGCCGCGCACAACGGCCGTTGGTCCTGACCACCCTCGGCATTCAAGCCCGTCCGTTTCGTAGTGGGCAACGGCAGTCGGAACGCTGCCGCCGCCGTCCCTCTCGGTCACCAGCCACTTTCCGCCGACCCGTTCAGCAAGACAAAAGGCGGCGGATCGTAGCCCTGCCGACGAAAACGTGTCAAGTACACGTGTGGCCGAGCAAGAGCTCGGACGGTTACAACCGGTCCTCCTTGTGTTCTCGTGGCAATTGCCGTAGGCTTGGGGTCGTGCACGAAATGGATTCTTGTTGCGACCCCGTCTTGCGGCGAAGCCGGTCTGAGCGCAAAAGTCCTTCCGTTTTCTGCACCTCGCGTTGCTTTTCTGACTCACGGCCGCACAACCCGTGCGTTCCGGAGGTAGGTTAGCTCAGACGCACCAAGACGACTGGGCTTGCCACCCACGCCGAACGACGGCCGACCGTCGGTTCAAGGAGCTCGGGCACGTCGAACCGGGCCGGTGCAAGCCCTCGAGGTGCGTCGAGTAGCAGGCCGGTTGTTTGCCGTGGAGCATTAGGGTCCAGAAACGAAGGAGAAAGTGGCTCTCATGTTGCAGCAGCAAGCGCCCCATGTGCCGGACGAACGGTTGCAGGAGCTGATTTACAGCCGGTTGGCTCGCAGTCCGCACCTGGCGGGGAAGTACCTGCGCATTGAAATGAGCGACAACACAATTGTGCTGAAGGGAACCGTTCGCTCTTACTACCACAAGCAGTTGGCTCAAGAGACACTTCGGCCGCTGGCCGCCGGCCGGCTGTTGCGAAACGAGCTGCAAGTGGTCGGGGGTCGCTGAGCGGGAGTGGGCGGGCCCGCCGCGGGTGTGCGGAAGGTTCGACGGAGTCGGCCGGCCGGAGCCGACGACACAGTCGACGTCGCGACGGCCTTACTGGGCTGACCCCGCCACGTCCAGCAGTACTTTCAGGACGTCGCCGGTTCGAGCACGCTGCAGCGCCGCTTGGGCCTGTTCCAGCGGGCAGACGGCCGACACCAACTCACGGACTCGAACTTGCTTCCGGGCGAGCGCCCTCAACGCCGGCTCGAACGGTCCGCAGCGGGAGCCGACGAGCGTCAGTTCGTCGACGACGACGGCGGCCAGCCACAGTCGGTGAGCCTCGGCCACGGTGGTCTTCAGGACGACGGTCCCGCGAGGCCGAACCCACGCCAGCGCGTCCGACAGCCCCGACAACGACCCGGTCGCTTCGACAACGAGGTCGGCCGACCGGTCCGGACGAGCCTGCTCACGCAGCAGCGTCTCGAAGCCCAACTCGGCCAGCAACCGCAACTTCGCCGCGTGCTTGCCCACCACGCGTACGCGACGGCAGCCGCTGAGGGCCAGCACCTGGGCGCACAGGTTTCCGAGGCGGCCGTCACCCAGCACGACCGCCTGCGTCTCGCTGTCCACCGGCACCTGCTCGACCACTTCGAACGCTGCGGCCAACGGCTCGACGAACACCGCCTCGTCGTCGGTCACCGTGTCCGGAACCGGGTGGAGGTTCCGCTCGGGCAGCGCGACCAGCTCCGCAAACACACCGTCCCGTCCCACAATTCCCACGACGGTTCGGTGCGGGCAGTGGTTCGACAGTCCTCGCCGGCACAAGGCACACTCGCCGCACGGACAGTTGATTTCTCCGACGACCCGCCGTCCTTCCCAACGGCCCGACTCCGCCACGCCAACGAACTCGTGACCCAAGACGCCTTCGAAGTCCAAGTAGCCGGCCAGCAACTGCAGGTCCGTCTCACAAACGCCCGCCCGCAGCACCCGCACCAGCACTTCCCCTTTGCCCGGAGTAGGCTCGGGGTAGTCCGTGCGGACCTCCACCCGGCCGTTTTTCACTACCACCGCTTTCACAGCGACCTCCCTCAAAGCGCCAGCTGGCGACGCGGCCGGAAGCACGTTGCGAGGTCAACGACGAGAGACACCGCTGCAGCTCAGACTTCGCCACGGCGGTCCATGAGAAAAGGCCGACTGTTCCGTCGGCCCGTCGACGTCACGCCTTCCGAAAGTGGTCCACTCGAGGACGCCGCAACGGCTGCACCCGACGGCCGGCTGGACAACGGCGTGCCGTCCCGCCCGGGACGCGTGAAGCAACCGGGCTCGCGCGGCGACGGCGTCCCGTCCGAAACTGAAGCGCTCGTTTGCGTCCGGATCGACTCACGACTTCAGCAAGTCGCGCAGCACCTTGTGCAAAATGCCTCCGTTGCGGTAGTACTCGATTTCCACCGGCGTGTCGATTCGACACGTCGTGACGAAGTGGACCTCCTCGCCGCTGGCCTTTCGAGCCGTCACTTCGACGGCTTGGCGGGGTTTCAGGTCGTCGGACAGAGCAATGTCGTAGACTTCCGTCCCGTCCAGGCCCAACGTTTCGCGGTCTTCACCGTCGCGGAACTGAAGCGGCAACACGCCCATGCCGACCAGGTTCGAACGGTGAATTCGCTCGAACGACTTGGCCAACACCGCCCGAATTCCCAGCAGGTAAGTCCCCTTGGCGGCCCAGTCTCGCGACGAGCCGGTTCCGTACTCAGCCCCGGCCAGCACAATCAACGGCGTGCCGTCTTGCTTGTACTTCATGGCCGCGTCGTAGACCGACATTTGCTCGCCCGTCGGCAGGTACTTGGTCACGCCGCCTTCCGTCCCCGGGCACAGCAAGTTCCGCAGACGAATGTTCGCGAACGTGCCACGGGTCATGACCC
>CAYSAG010000366.1:0-4783 GCA_964428935.1 uncultured Planctomycetaceae bacterium
GGAGCCGAACTGCTGACCTTTCAGCTCGACAACGACTACGGCTGGGACGACGGTCTGATTTGCGGCGGACGAATGACCGTGCTGGTCGACTCCGTCTTGCCGGACCAGGACGTGGCCTTTTTTCAAACGTACCGGCGGCTTCTTGAGCAGGGCGGGGGCTGTGTCGAAGCTGTCGTGCTGCAGCCGCAGCGGGCTGGCGCGGGCGAGGTCGGAGATCGGTACCTGTTCGGACCGGACGGTCGCCTTGTGGCCCAGCGGGCTCGCGGCGAGCGTCCTCGGTCGCTCACCGAGCACTTGAAGCCGGTGTCGGAACGGCCGCGTCCCTACGTGGCGGCCGGCATTGCGTACCTGACGCAGCCGGAGCGGTACAAGCTGTTGATTGTGGGAGCCGGGCACATTGGGCAGAAGGTGGCCGAGCTGGCCGCGCAGGTGGACTTCGAGGTTTGGGTGGTGGACGACCGCGAAGAGTACTGCAACCGCCAGCGTTTTCCCACCGCGAAACGCCTGACCGTCGGACCGATTGACGAAACCCTGCAGCAGCTCGACGTCGACGCCAACACGTTGTGCGTCGTTGTCACCCGCGGACACCGCCACGACGAGCAGGCTCTTTTCCACCTCGTGCAAAAGCCGGCTCGCTACGTCGGCATGATCGGAAGCAAGCGGAAAGTGAAGCTCATTCTGTCCGACCTGCTCGAACAAGGAATCGACCGCAAACGGCTGGCTCGCGTGCACGCGCCGATTGGTCTTCCAATTGGCTCACAAAGCGTGGCAGAGATTGCCGTGAGCATTGTCGCCGAGCTGATTGCGTGCCGGAACTTAGGGTCGGTTCCGGACAGACTGCGAAGTCCTTCGCTCCTCGACGAGCTCAGCTAATGCCCGCCGCCCGAGCCGTCTGGCCCACGAGTCGGCCTACTCGAACTCGTCCGCGTCCCCCCACTCGTCCAGCTCTTCCGGCTCGTCCGTTTGAGCGTCGGCGTCTTGTTCTCCGGACGGCGACGGCGTGGGCGGCACGCGACGAAACACGGCCACCACGTCCTCAATCGGAACCACGTACAGCAAGTTGTTCGGCTCCAAGTCAACCGGAATGGCGTTCTTGGGGTGAAAGAGGACCTTGTCGTACTTGGCAATGGGAAAGTCGGGGTCGTTTTTGACCTGTTCGCTGATTTCGACCACCCGTCCGGTAATCGTGGGAATTTCGGCCTTGTCCGGAAGGACAATGCCTCCGCGCGTCTGTTGACGGCTCTCGTCCTTCCGAATCAAAACTCGCATTCCCAGCGGTTCGACGTACTCGGTCAAAACCATTGCTCCCTTCTGTCGCATGGCTTTTCGACCAGCCCTTTGTCCAAACTGTTTGGTGCAAGGCAGCCCGCTCGGTCAAACGCCCAAGATTTTATTCCGCTCCGAGCCGGTCGAAAAGCTCGACGAGCGCGTGCCGACACAGCCAGTCGTCTCCCCGCCAACACGGCAGCCGTGCTGGCCGGGCTCGCTTCAGCCGCCTCCGACAGGCGGTCGTTTCCGGCGGCAGCGGGTGCGAGCGACGGCGGTCCGCTCAAACCGCGGGCCGTTCTGGGCCTTTCGCGGCTCCAGCGTCTTGCTGTCTTTGTTCGTCACGGTTCCGGCGGTTCGGAGGTGGTGTCGGCTTCCGGCGAGGTGGACGCTTGCGGTTCGCCCCCGTTGGCCTGCTCTTCGGGAACTTCCGCGACCCGCCTGGCGGCTCCCAACAGCACCCAGGCCAGGACGACGGCTACCAGCACCACGGCGCCCACCAGCACCGCTCGCCGCTCCAGCAGCCGCCCCACGCCAACCGTTTGCTTGAACGCAGGGTTCTTCGACTCAGGCCCCAGTGACACGAGCGTCGGCTTGGTTCGCTTCGCAATTCGACGCAGGGCCGTCGTGTCGTAGTCGGGCGGGTCGACCGAGTCCGAACCGTAGGCGAGCCGGTACTGCCGCGCAGGCTCGGCCAGGAAGAGCAACTCGTAGACGAAGCCTTCGGCCTCGACACCCGTGAAATTCACCGGCGGACTGTCGCCGTTCTGGACGACGATTCGGTAGCGCGGCTGCCGTTGCTCGTCGAAACGCAGCGTCAGCTCCGTTCGCTTGAGGTTGCCGAAGTCAATTCGCGAAACGGTTTTCCTGGAAATGGTGTGCCAGCGTGTCTGGACTCCCTCTTGGACCGGAACCTGGACTTCCGCGGGCCGACTGAAGTTTCGGTCGGGCGTCTGCAGCGTAAGAGCCACCAGCGGCTCGCGTCGGACCGTCACGTCCAAGACTGTTTCCCGCCCGTCGTCCCGCTGCTCGACGACAAACCCCACCACAGCGTACGTGGCGGTCTTGGCTTTGCGGGTCGTCCGTTCTCGCCGCTCGTCCCACACCTCGATTCGTTCCATTCGAAACGGACGCAAATTGAGAAACCGCGTGGTTTCCTCTTCTGTCCCGTCTCGACTCACGCGTTCCCTCAACACCCGGAACAGCAAGTCGGCTTCCTTCGTTGCTTCGTCAATGAGAACCTTGAGCCACCGGTACGAGTTCTTGGGAAGCCGGACGTCAGTGCCGCGAAACTCCAAGTAGCGGGAGTAGTCGTAAATGCGGCCGTTGTCGACAAGGAGGTTCCAGTTCTCGCCGTCGGAGCTTCCGAAGACTCGAACTCGCCGCTCGAAGTTAGAGAGCCGGGTGTGAATGGTCAGACCGTCGGCGCGGGCCTTCTTGTCCCGCAGCTTGAGCACGACTTCAATTTGGTTGGCCAAGGTTTCTCGGACCTGCACCACGTCGGCCGGAATGGACTGGCGTCGGGTGACGACCCGCGTCTCGACCGCCCGACGCACCAACGACGGCACTTGGAAGTTCCGGTCGTCGAAGACACGCAGGTCGGGGAAGCCGTCGCGCGTCGCCGCGTAAATGGAGCTGTCCAGGGTTACGGAAACGAGCTGCTCGCTTTGGCCGGACCACTGAACCGGCCGAATGAAACGAAAGGCGTCGGTGCGGTCGTCGGCCCGAACCGCAGCCGCGGCGGCGAGGAACAACACGGCCGCCGCCGTCCTCAGCCAGTGCAAACGCCCTCGCTTTCGTTCGTCACACTGGGCACGTTGCGTCGCTCGGTCAAACCGACTCATTTTCACGCTCCGATTCCTGCGGCGGTTTCACGCCCGGTGTCTCCAAAGCAAACGCGCGTTGGAACTTGAGGTAGACGAACGAGCCGCTGAGCGTCACCACGCCCAGAACCAGAAAGGCCACAATTCGGTAAAGCGGTTCCAGCTTCGCCAAGTCGACGAAAAAGACCTTCCACGCCACCAAGGCAAACAGCAACAGACCGACCAGTCGCAGCGACCACTTCCGCTTCAGAATGCCGCCCAGCAGCAGGCCCAGCGCAAAGACGGACCACAAAATCGAAATGCCGCCCGCACGCAAGCCGGGCACAAAATGGAAAAGGAACGTGTTCAGCTCGCACGTCGAGAACACGAACAGCAGGGCCAGCCCGAGCCCGCTGAACAACGCCTGAGCCTGCCGCACGGCTTTCTCTCTGGACGTCGCCGCCCGCGAGAAAAAGAACGCCGCCAGGAAGAGGAAGCCGGCTGCAAAGGCCAGGTCGAGCAACCGCATGGTAGCGGCCAGAAACGAGTAGCGAGGACCGCCCAGCAGAAACCGCTCGTTCAGCTCCCAAGCCAGAATCAAGTCGACCCCAATGACCTTGAAAAGCAGACCCGGCAGCAGAACGACCAACCCCAGCAGCGCCAAAAGACTCCTCGAAACGCAGTACTCGTAGGCCAGCAGAGCACAGCCGCCCGCCCAGAGCAGCGTGAGCACGGGCAGCCGCAGTGGGTCGTAGAACCAACCGACGGTCCGGTTCAGCTCCAGGTGGAGGAAGACGAACAGCATGACCAAGGCCAAAGCAACGGCTGCCCGCACCACGCCGTTTCGCGACACCCACTCGCGAACGTCGCTCGCCTGCGGCACGGTCAGGCCGGCCGGTGCGGGTTGTCGTTTGAGCAACCAGCCGGCCGCCGCCGTCGACAGAATGGGCACGCCCAACGCGACCAACCGCTCAGCCAAAAGCAGCGTGTAGTCCCACAGCGTCTGCACCTCGGGAGCCGCACCACCGTACTGACGCGGCAAGTCGTAGAAGCAAAACCGGAAAAACACGACCGCGTACAGCACGTACGCCAGTTGCTGCAGGAACCGGCTCTGCAACTTCCCGGCCACCCACAACATGACCAGTGCCTGCACGGCCCAGCTGAGCGTGATCCACTCCCGCGACAGCACCAAAGGCACGCTGACGGCCAAGAAGAACGCGGCCAAAGCTGTGAAACTCATGAGCAACCCGCGGTCTTGCACTCGCCGCAGCAGGAACGCGTAAATGTGGACGACGTAGTACGCCGTCAACCCCAACGTGACCGCTGCCACCCACTCCCGACCAAACCGCTCGCCGACCAGTTGGTGGCACACGGCGTAGTACACACCGGCGTTGACCAGCAGCGCCAGCAGCTCGAGCACCGTCGACTGTTTTCCCGTCGCCACGTTGAAAGCGAAAATCGACGTGGAAAACACGACGAAAAAGGCCGTCAGGAACGGCACCACTTGCCAGAAGTGTTCCGGCTCGTAGCCGTTCAGCGCTGTCAAGAACAACCCGTACGTGCACACGAAGGCCAGCAGGACCAGCAAGTGCCAGTTCTTGCGGTAGCTGATTCCCAGCACGCCCAAAGTCAACACCAACATGTAGGTGAACAGGTTGACGAACTGGACCGTCTCGGTGGGCAAGAGCACGGGAGTCCCGTAGCCGCCCACAATT
>CAYSAG010000367.1:0-4773 GCA_964428935.1 uncultured Planctomycetaceae bacterium
CGGCCCGCACTTGGCTGAACCGGTCGATTTCGGCGTCGAGCAGCTCGGCCAGCCGCTGAAGTTGTCGGTCGTCGCCGTTTCGCAAAGCCGTCTCCAGCTCGGCCAGAATCGTGAACACCCCGGTCGGCTCCAACGGGTGCACGTCCTGGCCGACCAGCGGGTTGGCCGGGTCGCCGCTGGTCTCTTCGCCAGCCAGGCCCAACGCGGTCGACACAGCGTTGCTCTTGACCACCAACGGGCCTGTCCCCGAGTCGTCGAACAGGCTGATTCCGTTGCCGACGCTGTTCAGTTGCGCGACCAAGTGCCCGGGGTCGACTGCGTTGACGGCGTCGAGCACGTCTTGAACGGTGACGGCCGTGCTGAGGTCGACGGACACGGTGGAGCCGTCCCGTCGGGTGATTTCGAGCTTCTGTCCGCTGTCGACCGGCACGCCCAGTCCGCCGTTCAGCTCGTCCAGTCGAGTCGCCGCGGTGAAGGTCCGCAGCTTCAGGTCGGTGGCGGTGGAGCCGCCGTTCTCGCCAATGGAAAACCGAGTCCCGCTGAGTCGGCTGGAGACCGTCAGACCGTTTCGGACCGGGTCGACTTGCACCAACAGGTTCGGGTCGGCCGTCTGCAGCAGGCGGACCAGGTCGCCAACGGTTTGAGCCGACGAAAGGTCGACGGTTTGCGTGACCGAGCCGTTTGTAATGACCAGACCGCTGGTCAGGTCCACGCCCGCGCCGCCGTTCAGGTCGGTGACCAGCGTGTGGAGCGAAATTTGGGGGTCGAGCGGCTGGCCGACCAGTTGCGAAGCCGGCCCGCCCAGAATGCCCAGGTCGCGAGCGACGGTGGAGCCGTCCAGGTCGGCCACCGAGACGGTCCCGGAGGAAGGCGTCAGACGCAGAGCCGACCGGCTGACCGGGTCGACGTCGACCGTCAGCGTCAGCGGACCGGAAGAAAAAGCGGCTTCCAGTCGGGCTTTGACGTCGGCCACCGTCTCGGCTCCCGTCAAGTCGACCGTGGCCGTCTGCTGAGTGACTCCGTCGTCCAGCGTCACTTGAACCGCGCCCAACGACACGCCGCGGCCCCGGTGCAGGTCGGCCAGTCGGGTCTGCAGGCTGAGCGCTGGTGACAAGTCACCGCCCACCGCTTCGCTGACCGCTCCAAACGCTGTTGCACCGTCCACGTTGGTGGCGACGGTCAGGTCCAGGTCGGCGAAGGTGGCCAGCTCGCTGGAGTCGCCGGCGTAACGGACCACACCGTTGGCCACCAGCTCGAACGGCGCCTGTTCCGACTCGCTGCCGGCAAACAAGTAGCGACCTCGAAACCGCGTGTTGGCCGTGTTCAAGACCGACTGGAGCAGCGAGGCCACCTCGACGGCCAGGCCTTCTTTCTCGGACGACGTCAGCGTGCTGCCGACGCCCGCCAGCGCCAGCGACTTGGCTCGGTTCAGCGCGTCGGCCACGCTGCTCAACGCCGACTCCGTGGCCGACAAGTACGAACGGGCCGCCTGCACGTTCTGTTTGAAGTGCTCCGTCCGCTCCAATGACTTCTGCAACACAATGGCCTTCAAGGCCGAACTGGGGTCTTCGCTGGGCAAGACGTACCGCCGCCCCGACGAGACCTGCTGCTGCAGGCGCGCCAGCTCCTCGGCGTTCAAGTCAATGAACTTCATTTGTCGCTGCGAAATGAGCGACAGCGGCAAACGCCCTGGCAAAATGGACGACAAAGTCATGGCTGTTGGCTGCGGTTGAGTGAACCGTTCGACTGGCTTTCACGCCGGCGTCCGCGCCGGGGGCCGGACGCCGGGCTGCTCGAAAAGCCGACCTCAAATGTTCAACAGCGTCGTGTACAGCTCGTCGACTGTGCGAACAATCCGAGCCGCCGCCTGAAAGGCGTGCTGAAACTTCATGATTAACAGAACCTCTTCGTCCAGGCTGACTCCCGAAAACTGTTCCCGCTGGCTTTTCAACGAATCGAGGAAACCTTCGAACCCCTCGGCCATGGCCGACTCCGACGCCGACCCCTGAGCGACGTTTTCGACCGTAGCGTTGTAGTACTCGTCCAAACTCATTCCCGACAGCCGGTCGACCGGGTTGTCGAGGAATTGAGCCATTCGCACCGCGTTGGCGTTGTCGGCCGGACCTCCGTCCAGTCGGGTCGCGAACAGACGGTGGTCGGCCTGAAGCTGGTCGCTCACGTCCATGTCGGTGGCGTCGGAGCCAACGAAGAAAGCGTTCAGTTGCAGGGCGGCCAGGACGCCGCTGGTGTCGTTGGCAAAGTCGAAGGCGTAGCCGGTGGCCGCGCGAAGACGCAGCCGTCCGTCGGCGGTCACCGACGCCGTCACCCGCCCTCCGGCCGCCGCGTTAATGGCGTCGCGCAACGACTCCAAAGACGTGTCGGCCCCAATGCCGTCCAGGTCGACCAGCACCCGCACTCGGTCCGTCACCCCCGTCGACTGGTTGGTGACCACCAGCTCGAAGCTGCCGTGAACGGGGGCCTGCGGCAGTCCGGCCGACGAAAGCGGCGCCGTTGGGTCGTCGACCGCAGCGGCGGACGTCAGGTCGGTGTGGGGCTGGAGCCCCCGTCCGCTGCTGTGAATCTTGTTGAACTCGAAAATCAAGTTCGACGCGTACGTGTTCAGGCGGTCGAGGAAACCACCGAGCACCACGTCGCGGCCTTCAATGACGCCCCGCAGCTCGCCGCCACCCGTGGTCGGGTCCACTTTGGTTCGGTCGAGCCGGACGTTGTAGACGCCCATGCCGCGGTCCGTGTCGCTGTAAACCTCCAGCCGCTGAACGCTGCCGCCCAAAATCAAGTACGTGTTGCCGACG
Organism: uncultured Planctomycetaceae bacterium; assembly: GCA_964428935.1. Taxonomy (GTDB): domain Bacteria; phylum Planctomycetota; class Planctomycetia; order Planctomycetales; family Planctomycetaceae; genus JAADHY01. The sequence goes on from CAYSAG010000367.1 coordinate 2,814, forward strand.
AAGACGTCGACGTTCCCGCCTTCGCGTTCGACGGTCCGAATCGACAGAATTTCGGACAGGCGGTTCAGCGCGGCGTAGCGTTGAGTCCTCAGGCCGCCGGCTTCGCTCCGGTTGAACCCGCTGGCTTCCAGACGAACGATTCGCGAGTTGAGGTCGCGAATCTTTTCAATCAGGCCGTTGGCTTCGTCGGCCAATTGCTGCACCTTTTGCGACTGAGCTCGTCGGAGGTCGTTCACGCGGCCGGCCAAGCGTCGAATGTCCGCGGCCAGGTTGGCTCCTTCTTGAATGGCGAGCTGACGGAAAGGCACCGAGTCCGGTTGGTTGACCACGTTGTGAATGGCCGCCAGGAAGTCGTTGACCGCGGTCGACAGGTCTCCGTCGGTCAGTTCGTTCAACCGAGCCTCCAGTTCTTTGTAAGCGGCCTCGCGAGCCCGGGACGTGTAGAGGTCGGCGTTGGCCTGGTGAATTTGCGACTCCAGGAACCGGTCGATTTGCTGCTGAACGTTGACGGCTTCCGCGCCGGTTCCGATCAGCAAGTGGTTTTGTTCGTACGGAGGCGACGGCGCAATGTTCAACGTTTCCCGAATGTAGCCGGGCGTGTTCGCATTGGCCACGTTTTGGCCGGCTACTTCAATGCCCGTGCGGAAAAGCTCGAGCGACTTGCCGGCCGTCGCCAGAATCGAGTTCAGTCCCATGGGCCACTTGCTTTCGTTCCGTCGTACTCTGCCAGACGGTTTGCCGGACCCCGGCGTTCAGTCGCTCACGCGTGGTGGTCCAACAGCACGCCGCGTGGCGGTTGCGCTCGCCGTTGCGAGGAGCCGGCGTCGCCGTACGTCGGCTCCACACCACCCCCCCGTCCAATCAATTCGAGCAGTTCCCGCTGGTGCCGCTCGACCCGCCGAGCCACCACCCAGTGCACCCAGCCGGCTCGTCGCAGCCGAGCGGCCTGGTCTTGAACCCGACGACAAACCGCTTCCAGCTCGGCCCACTCGCGGTCGGACAGCGTCCCCCGGCGGTGCAGCAACTGGCCGAGCTGCAGTAACGAAGTGACCGGCCAACCGGCTCGCTGCGACCGTTGGATTACGTCGTAGCGGCGTCGGAGCAGCGAGTCGAGCCGCTCGGAGGCGGCTCGCTCCTGCTCGCTCAGCTCGAGCAGGCGCTCGGCGTCGGCCGTTCGCAACGCGCGGTCCTTACGCTCGTAAAGCTCCACCAGCTCAGCCTCAACGCTCTCCAACCCTCGCACAATCGACCACAACTCGCCGAGAACCCGCTGGGGCACCACCGCGCCGGTTTCCACGCCCGTCGCCGTGTTCATTGCTACGCCTTTCGGTTCTAGTGGGAGCTGCTGCGTCGGGTTGCGGCGAAGTCTGGAGCCGCTTGTCGCGAAGCGCGACCGACTCGTCGCGTCTTTTGGTTGGGCGAGCGCACACTCGGCCCGACCGGCCAGAGTGAGCTCTACTTTCTACTGTTTCGGCCAGACGCAACCGGAGGAATCGGCGAGCTCGGCAGGACCGGAGCTTTCGGCAGAACCCGACCAGCCCGCACAACCGGCAAAGTCTGCCAGTTCTTCCGGGTTTGGTGCGTTCGAGCCACGTGCCGGCTCTCGGCGGTCCGCCCGTCGGTCTGGTGCCGACAATGCGCCGGCCTTGCGGCTGTCGAAGAGGGACGCGACTTCACGAACGCGACCGGCCTTGCTGGCGTCGAGTGAGCGCCTTGGCGGCCGCTGCGAGACGAGGCGACGACCGCAGGACGAGCGGTTCGGCGGGCGGCTCGGCGTCTTTTCTGACCCCGTGGCCAGTCGTGTCGCCTACGCAGTCTGAACAGAAAATTTCGCCCAACACCAAGAAATTCCGCAAATCGCGCGTCACTTTCCGGGGGTCATTTTCGCTTGTAACTACGGAGGGCCGGACAAGTGCCGAGTGGCTGTCCAGTGGCGCTGGCCGGTCGCTCAAGGGTGGAG
>CAYSAG010000368.1:0-4761 GCA_964428935.1 uncultured Planctomycetaceae bacterium
GAGTCGTAGTTGTCGAGGACGAAAATCATTGTTCGCACTCACACAGCGGTTGGGTGCCGCGCCGGAAGAGGCCGGTGCGAGAACAACGCGGCTTCTTGTAGCGGCTTCGGCCAATCGGGCCGTCAATGCCGGACCGCGCCGAGTGCCCGAGGACACATGCCCCCTCGTCCGGCCGCCGGTTGAACCTCGGCTCAAGCCGTCGCCAGAAGTTTCCTGGCCCGGCACATGCTAAGCAAAGGCGAGCGAAGAGAAAAGGTGGCGGCGAGCCGACTTGGACGAACGTCGGGACAGTTTCGTACGGCAAGCGGTTGCACCTTGACGCCTTGCCGGCAGACGGAGAGACCCTCCTGCTAGCGGTCGTCGGTTTGCTCGCTTTCGGCCTCGCTCGGGCGTGCAGAAATGGAGCGAGGAGGGCTCATTTCTTTCCGAGCGCCCGCTGCTGAGCGAAAAACTCGCGCAGAATGTTCCGGCATTCCTCGCGCAGCACCCCGCCCAGAACGACGGCTCGGTGGTTCAGCCGAGGGTCCTCAGTGATTTGGTACAGCGTGTGACACGCTCCGGCCTTCGGGTCGCTCGCTCCGTACACCACCGTCGGAATTCGGGCCTGCACAATGGCCCCGGCACACATGGGACACGGTTCCAGCGTGACGTAAAGCGTGCAGTCGAGCAGCCTCCAAGAGCCGAGCGTTTGGGCGGCTTGAGTAATGGCAATCATTTCGGCGTGAGCCGTCGGGTCGTTCAGCGTTTCCCGCTGGTTGTGGGCCGAGGCAATGATTCGGTCCTCGTGGACCACGACGGCTCCGACCGGCACCTCGCCCTCTTCGAACGCAGCGCGGGCCTCGTCCAGTGCCCGACGCATCCATTTTTCGTGCGGCTGGAGCGGGTTTTCTGGGGCGTCAATCATTGGAGCTCCGTTGTTGGTTGTCGAAAGCGGCCGTTCGACGCAGCCGACTCGCCGACGCTCGGCTTCCGCGCCGCGGGGCCGGTCCAAGGCGGCCGAGCCACCCCGCGGCGTGTCCGGCACAAGCCCGACGACGAAAGAGGTCACGGCAGGTTCGACTCGACCACCGAGTCACTCAACTGCGCGTGGTCGCTCTCCACGTCGGTCAGCACGTTGCCGACGAACAGCACCCGCCGGCTCGCCGGCGGACGCAGCTCCAAGGCTTTCGGCCGAACGCTGGAGAAGACATTGCCGGCCACGGCCACGTCGCGCGTTCCTTGCAGGACCATTCCAGCCGCCGCCCGGTCGTTTGCCGCTCGCCGGACCTTTCCGTCGCCAATGTAGCTGTTCGAGAAATTGTTGCCAGTGATTGTAATGCGGTCGCTGTCGGGACCGACTCGCACGGCGTCGCGTTGCTCAATGGTGAACGTGTTGGCGCTGACCGTGCAGCCGTGTGCGTCGCGCAGGTCGACACCCGCTCCGTTGTGAGCAATGACGTTGGCCGAGACGGTGTCGCCGTAGCAGTCGCGGTCAAGCACGACGGCCGCTCCGTGACACTCCTCAATCATGTTCCCCGACACGACCGACCCGTACGTGTTCTCGATGACCACCCCGTCGCCCAAGTGGTCGTCGACGCAGTTGCCGGTCATGCACAAGTTGAAGCCGTCGATGCAACGGACCGCGTCCTGGTTCTCTTCAAACTGGTTGCCACAGACGACAATGTCGTGGCACCCCAACAAGTTCAGGCCGGTTCCCTTGTTGTAGGTAATCAAGCAGTCGTTGATTCGCGGGTCTTCGTAGCAGTGGTCCAATCGAATGCCGTCGCCACCGTGGTAGCTGACCGTGACCCCTTGAATGAACAGCTCGTTGATTCGAATGGCCTCGATTCCGTGACCGCTCTTTTCGTTGCCCGTAATCCGAAAGTTGCTCAGCATGACCCGCCACAGTTCCTGCTTCTTCGGGACTTTGCGTCCCAGCGGGTGGCGAATGACCAAGGCCGGCTGGCCGTCGGTGTTCGTGTTTTTGATGTGCGTGGCCGTGCCAGAGCCTTGCAGCAGGACGTCGCTTTTCTGAATGACAAGCGGTTCCGAAATTTCGAACGTGCCGGGCGGAATTCGCACGACTCCGCCCTCGGGCGGCAAAGCGTCAATCGCCGCCTGCAAGGACGGGTAGTCCGACGCGTCAATGACCACGCGAGCTCCGGGCAGACGAGGCTTCGGCTTCGCCGGCCCGTCCGGTTGCTCCACGAACGCCGCGGCCGCAACGGCTCCAACAACACTCAACAGCAACGTCGCGTTTCTCATGGTTTTGCCTCCCCCGTTCGTCAAACTTGTGGAGTAGTCCAAGGCGGTTGGCGAGAAAACGTCCTTCGAGCTGCGGCAGGCTGCTGCAGCAGCGGTCTTGCAGGTCGAGCCGATTATGCCTGCGGTGCTGTGACCAAGACAAGCCAGGGCGTCAGACGCCGGCGCGACCGTCAGCAGCTTGACGTCGTTTCCGGCCTGGAGGTGACGGGTCGGAAGAGCCCTACACCGGTTAGCCAACCGACCGCCTCGGTGAGGACTTCCGCCGGTGCTCGGCCTGAGGCGTCGCGCAGTCGGCCGGTGTGCGGCTGGCCGTTTGACGGAGACCAGCGGGCTTCGCAGAATGAAGGTCGGCGTGCTCGTCCGCGGTGTCGCGACGAGGCGGCGGAGCGGGGCCGGTCGGCAGCGGCAATCGCCTTGTGGCGGGAGCCTGCTGAGCGGCGGAACGGCAGAAAGAGGAAAGGGCAACGAGCCGGGAGGTAGGAAGCACATGAACGGGCCTCTGGGAACGAACGGCGTCGAGAGCGGGTCGACGCGAAGGTGGGCGGAGCAGCTGGTGAGCGCCGCGGCGTCGTGGCGGTCGGAGGGACGCAGGCCGGTGCTCGGCCGCCGTCGGTTCCTGGCCACGGTCGGTGCGGCGTCCGTTGCGAGCTGGTTGGCTGGTGTGGCTGGGGCCAAGCCGCCGCAAGGCCGAGCTCGGTTCGGCTTTGTCACCTACCTTTGGGGCAAGGACATGGACCTGCCCACGCTCATTGACGCTTGCGAGAAGTCGGGTCTGCTCGGGGTCGAGCTGCGCACGCAGCACCGGCACGGCGTGGAGCCGACGCTGTCGAAAGCGGAGCGGCTTGAGGTTCGTAAGCGGTTCGAGGACAGTCCCGTCACGTTGGTCGGCTACGGTTCGAACTGCCAGTTTCACGAGAAGGACCCGGCCAAGGTCCGGAAGAACATTGAGCTGGCCAAAGCGTACATTCGGCTCATGCACGACTGCGGCGGCACGGGAGTAAAAGTGAAGCCGAACGGGTTCGTCAAGGGCGTACCGCGTGAGAAGACCATTGAGCAAATTGGACGGGCGTTGAACGAGGTGGCTCGGTTCGGTGCCGACTACGGCCAGCGCATTCGGTTGGAGGTGCACGGACGCGGCACCAGCGAGCTGCCGGTCATCAAGGCCATTCTGGACGTGGCCGACCACCCGAACCTCGGCGTTTGCTGGAACTGCAACCCGACCGACCTGGACGGGCAAGGTCTGGAGTTCAACTTTCGGTTGGTGCAGGACCGGCTGGGGGACACGCTTCACGTTCGCGAGCTCGACTCGGACAACTACCCGTACGACCGGCTGTTCCGTCTGCTGGTGCAAATGCAGTACGGCGGTTGGGTTTTGTTGGAAGCTCGGACCAAGCCGCGGGACGTCGTTGCGGCCATGAAAGAGCAGCGGCGGCTGTTCGAGCAGCTGGTGGCGTCGGCCGGTTCGAGCTGACGGACCGGCTCGTCCGTGTCGGACCGAGACGTCGCGTGGGCCGGAAACGAGGCGGCTCAGCGAACGCGGGCAGCTCGTCACTCGAGCCGCGTCGGTTGGTCGTTGCCCGGCTGGTCGGGCGAGTCACGACTGTTCGCGTCGCTGCCGTTCCCAGTCGGCCGTGGTCTGACGAATGGTCTCGACGTCGGGACTGCAGGGACGTCGGCTGCGGACCTCCTCCACCGCCTGTTCCAGCGGCAAACCCTCCACCCAGTGCAGGTAAGCAATGGCCGTGCTTGGCGAGCGACCGGCTCCGGCCGTGCAGTGCAGGTAGACCGTGTGTCCCTGCTGCAGCAGACGGGCGAGCGTGCGCACGGCTTCGGGCAGCTTCTGCCGCAGGGACGCCGGGTCGAAGTCTCGGACGGGCACGCGGTGTAGTTCCAGCCCGAGCTGGCCGTAGCGGTTTTCGATTTCTGGCCACTGCGGGCACTTGCGGCTCAGGTCTTCGTCCGTCTGCAGGCTCAAGACGGCCGTCACTCCCTGTTCCTTCAACAGGTCGACGTCTCGAGCCGTTTCGGGAATGGAGCCGACGAGCAGGTTGTGGCGAAGGCGGTGGAAGTCCACGGTTGCGTTCCCCCGGTGCCGGACCTACAGCGGTTTGAGCCGGCACCGGGCCGCCGCGGTTTTCGTGGCCCGAACGAGCTTGGCGGTCTGTCGACGCGCCCGGTCGTCCCGTGCGGCAGGGCCCTTGTCGGCGGAGGGCGGTTGCCGGCCGAGCGGTTTGGTCACTTCGTGGACGAGCGCTTTCGAAGCCCCGGCGGGTTCTGCGTGTCGCAGTAGGCCAGGGCCAGCAGAGCGTAGGCCGTTACAAGGTTCGGGTCGCCCTCGTACCAGCGAGGCACCTCGTTGACCCAACTGCCGTTCGGGCGTTGCAACCGAGCCAATGTCTGGACCAGTTCCTTGCGCCAGTCATGCTCGACCCCGTTGGCGTCCTTCAACGTGTCGACCCCCAGGACGGCCAACGCCTTGGCGAAGGTTTGGTAGTAGTAGAAGAGTCCCTGTTTGCC
>CAYSAG010000369.1:0-4729 GCA_964428935.1 uncultured Planctomycetaceae bacterium
TTCCAGGATCTGGTCTGGGCGCTCCAGAGGATTGCCGTGGATGTCGTGGGTGTACGACCGCGTCGGGTGCTCAGGTCGCTGGACACGTCGCCCAGCTTGTCAGCCGGAACCACAATTTCCATTGAGACAATCGGCTCCAGCAGCACCGGCTTGGCCTGCATGAACACTTCGCGGAAGCACATGCTGGCGGCCGTGCGGAAGGCCGTCTCGTTGCTGTCGACCGGGTGGTCCTTGCCGAAGTACAGCTCACAAATGACGTCCTGCACCTGGTAGCCGGCCAGAACGCCCTGAGCCATTCGCTCACGCACCCCCTTTTCCACCGCCGGAATGAACTGGTTCGGCACTACGCCGCCCACAATGCGGTCGACAAAGCAGAAATTCAGTTCCGGGTCGTAGTGGTAGGCCCGCATGTTCTCGAACCGGTCCTTGGTGAAGTACTCTTCCGGATTGATTCCACGCGGGCAAGGAGAAATCTTGAAGTGGACTTCGGCGAACTGACCGGCCCCACCGGTCTGTTTCTTGTGGCGGTACGAGCCGGTTGCTGTGGCCGTGCACGTTTCGCGGTACGGAACCTTCGGAATCTTGGTGACCGTCTCGACCTTGTCGCGCCGCTTCAGCCGCTCCAGGATGATTTGCAAGTGCAACTCGCTCATGCCGCTGACGACCAGCTCTTTCGTCTGCGGGTCGCGGCTGATTTTGATCGTCGGGTCCTCTTCCTGCACCTTCTGCAACGCGTCGGAAATTTTGGCCTGGTCCGCTTGGCTTTTCGGCTGCACGGCCAGCGAAACCATGGGACGCGGGAACGTAATGTCCGGCATTCTGGGGCCGTCGGCGTCGCTGCACAGCGTGTCGCCCGTTTTCAAGGCCTCCATTTTCACGACGGCCACAATCTCTCCGGGACCGGCCTCGTCCACCGGCGATTGCTCGGCTCCTTGAATCTCCAGCAACTGGCTGAAACGCAGAGTTTGTCCGGTCCGCAAGTCGACGACTGGCGTGTCCTTCTTCAAGGTGCCGCTGAAGACCCGAATGTAGCTCATCTTCGCCACAAACGGGTCAATGCGGGTTTTGAAGACCTGGGCGACCAGTGGCTGGTCCGGGTCGGGAGCCAGCTCGACTTCCTCCTCGCCCTTAAGAGCCGTGCGCTTCACGTCCAGCGGGCTCGGCGCGTAGTCGGCCAGCGCGTCCATCAGCTCGTCCACGCCAATGTCGGCCTTCGAGCTGGCGAAGAAGATGGGAATCAGCGTGCCCGAGGCAATGGCCTTCGAAATGCCCCCGGCGATCTCCTCTTGAGACAACTCCTCCCCTTCCAAGAACCGTTCCATCAGTTCGTCGTCGGCCTCGACAATGGCATCCATCAGCTTTTGGTGGATTTCGTTCGGGTCGAGCACGACGTCGGACGGGACCGAGTCGGGCACGTTCAGCGTGCTCACCACGCCGGAGAAGCTCGACGAAATGCCTACGGGCACGTTCAGCGGCACGCAAGCCTGGCCGAATACCTCCTTCAGGCTGTCCAGCAGCTCGGGCACGCGGACGTTGTCCATGTCGCACTTGTTGACCAGAATGACGCGACCCACGCCGGCGTCGCTGGCCAACTGGAACACCTTCCGCGTGTTGACCTCAATTCCCGCCGCGGCGTTGACAACAATGACCGCCGTCTCGACAGCCCGCAACGCGCCGCACACCTGGCCAATGAAGTCCGGGTAGCCGGGCGTGTCGAGCACGTTGACCCGCTTGCCCTTGCGGTCGAAGTGAGCAATTTTCGACGTAATGGTCAACTTCCGCTCCTTCTCTTCCTCGTCCGTGTCCAGGACGCTCGTTCCGTCGTCCACGGAGCCCGCTCGGCTGCCATGGCCCCCCTTGAACAACATCAGGTCGGCCAGCGTGGTCTTCCCCGAAGCTCCGTGTCCCACCAACGCCACGTTGCGAATGTCTTCCGCTTTGTACCTAGCCATGAGTGTCCCTAGTCCTTCTTCTGGGTTCTGCAACAGGTGCGTCACCTGACCGTCACGAATCCCCGGCCCCGGCCACCGGAAAGGCTTGGGACCGTGTCGCGCAGCAGGAGTCGGCCGGAAAAGGCACCGAGCGGCCGAGCTGTCTCGAACCGGCCCGAACGCCAGACAGCGGCGCCAAGAAAGGCATGAATTTTAAGTAAAGCCCGTCCCCCTTGCCACTCGCACGCCCGCTTTTCTTCCCGCAACGCGGCGCCGCCCCGCCCCCGGCCCAGCCGCCGCCACTCACGTCCCCAGGCGGCTCCGGCGGCCCCGTCCCCGCGCCCGCCACCGCTCAGCCCTCCCCGTACGCTTCTTTGAATCCCGTCGGGGCCAAGCTACAATGGCCGACCATGACAGCCACTTCTCCGCAACACAAACGGGTCTGCCGCACTCTGGCGGTCATTGGCGTGGGTCTGCTCGGCGGGTCCATTGCCGCGGCGGTCAAACAGCGGGGACTGGCCGACCGCGTGCTCGGAATCGGACGAAACCAACAGCGGCTGGAAAAGGCCCGAGCGGCCGGACTGATCGACGACCTCTCGACCGACCTCGGCGAAGCGGGGCGCCAAGCCGAGCTGGTCGTTGTCTGCACGCCCGTGGACCGCATTGTGGACCACGTCCGAGCGGCCTGTGACGGCCTGACCGACCGCCTCCAGTCGGACTCTTCTTCTGGTTCGACGCCCATTCCCGCCGAGCCGCACCAGTCCACTGGCTCGACCGACCCGACCGGCTCCGCCACCGAAGCAGCTTCCACCGGCGGCCCGGAATTCCAGCTTCTGTTGACCGACGTGGGCAGCGTCAAGGGCGACATTTGTCGGCAGCTCAGCGATGGACTGCCAAACCAAGCGTGCTTTGTCGGTTCGCACCCGTTGGCTGGTTCAGAAAAGTCGGGCTTCGAACACGCTCGGCCGGACCTGTTCGAGGGGGCCGTTTGTGTGGTGACGCCAACAGAGAGTTCGTCCCGGCAGGCCGTCGAGCAAGTGACGGCCTTCTGGCAAGCTCTGGGAATGGAAGTCGTGTGCCTGTCGCCCGAGCGGCACGACGCCGTGCTGGCTCAGACCAGCCACTTGCCCCACCTCGTGGCCGCCGCTTTGGCGAGCGTGGTCAGCGAGGAGCACGGTCCGTTTGCCGCCACCGGTTTCGCCGACACCACGCGAATCGCCTCCGGAGACCCCGACCTGTGGACGGCCATTCTGCTCCGAAACGTCGAAGCGGTGGTGCGGGAACTGGACCGGTTTGGCGAGCGGGTCCGGGCATTCCGAGACGCTTTGGCTCGTCGCGACGAAAAAGCCTTGCGGCAGTTACTCGAGCAGGCCAAGGTCCGACGCGAAACGCTGACCGGCCGCGACACGGGCCGTCCCTAGCTCGACCCGTTTCACTGGTCGCTCGAAACGCACCCCTTCGACGGGCCGACAGCGAAAACCTCAACAAGGACAACGCGCAGGGACCATGCTTTGGGAAGTCGAAATTCGCGCGGGCGAAGGACAAGTCGACCGGGAAGCCGAACGAGTGTTGGCGGAAGCTCAAGCTTTGGGCCTGAGTTCGATTCGCCGCGTCGAGTCCGCTCGCTCGTTTCTGATTCAGGTGCCCGAGCCGGGCGCGGGGCAGACCGGCTCTGCCTCCGACACCGCTCCGCCCTTAAACGGCTCGGACGGCCGCCCTCCGACCACCGAAGACGACCTTCAACAAATCGCCGCCGAGCTGCTCGCGGACACCGTCGTCGAACGCTTCTCGGTTCGGCGTCTGGACGGCGGTGTGGAGCCGTCGGCGAGCCAGTCCGACCACGTCTCCGGCAGCTCAGACGACGCGTCGCCTTCGTCACCAGACGACGGTTCGGACTGGCAACTGTTGAACGTGTTGTTTCACCCGGGCGTCACCGACAACGTGGCGCAAAGCACGCACTTGGCGCTGAAGGACGCCGGCTACTGCGTCGAGGCCGTCGCCACGTGCCGCAAGTACTGGGTCAACGCGGACGCCGACCCGGCTCAGGTGGACCGTTTGGTTGAAAAAGTGCTGGCGAACGCGGCGATTGAGCACGTGGTGCGGGGCCCGCTCCGTCTGCACAGCTTGCTGTTGGGCTCGGAGTACCGCTTCGAGCTGGTCACGGTGCCCATTCGGCAAATGGGCGACGAGGAGCTGCAGCGGCTGAGCCGCGAGGGCCAACTGTTCCTCAGCCTGACCGAAATGAAGGCCATTCGCGACCACTTCGCCGCTTTGGGACGCGACCCGACCGACGCCGAACTGGAAACCATTGCCCAGACTTGGAGCGAACATTGTTCGCACAAGACGTTGACCGGACCGATTCGCTACCGAGACGAAAACGGCGAGCGGCACTTCGAGAACATGTTGAAGGAGACCATTTTTGCCGCCACGCAGCAGGTCCGGCAGCGTTTGGGCGAGCGGGATTGGTGCGTGAGCGTGTTTCGCGACAACGCGGGTGTGGTGCGTTTCGACGACCGACACGACGTGTGTTTCAAAGTCGAAACGCACAACCACCCGTCGGCGTTGGAGCCTTACGGCGGAGCGAACACGGGAATCGGCGGCGTCATTCGGGACCCGCTGGGAACGGGTTTGGGAGCCAAGCCGATTTGCAACACCGACGTCTTCTGCTTCGCTCCCCCCGACTACCCGCACGACCAACTGCCGCCCGGCGTCTTGCACCCGCGGGCCGTTCTGCGCGGCGTGGTGGCCGGCGTGCGAGACTACGGCAACCGAATGGGCATTCCGACCGTCAACGGAGC
>CAYSAG010000370.1:0-4708 GCA_964428935.1 uncultured Planctomycetaceae bacterium
ACTACGGCTGGACTGGTTGCTGAGCGGGACCGAGGTGGAGAAGGCCGAGCAGCGCGTGCTGGAATTGGCCGCCGGCCAGAAACCGACTGTCCACAAGACGCCGCTGCCGGACTGGTGTGCCGGCTGAAAAAGCCCCTTCACCAGGCTCGCCGCACCAGACGCTCCGCCCGCGCCGGGAAGCGGCATTCGGCTCGACGCGGGGAGCGCCAGGCAGCGCGGAGGCAACTAACGCCGGCTCGTGGGCCGACCGTGAACTGGGCACGACTTGCCCGTTGCGCCGTGAGTGACTGGAGCGGCACACTGTGGAGAAAAGCGGTCCGACGCCGGCTCAACAACAGTTTGGGCACGGGCCGGCAGCCCGGTCGGGTGCTCAGTCGTCTTCGGGCAAGACCAGCAGCTCCACCTTGCGGAACTCAACCGGGTGGCTTTCCGACTGCAGGCTAATGTAGCCGCTGGTCAGCCTTTTCGGAAAGCCGGCCTGGAGCAAGCGACGGGCGTCCGGGTCGCGGTCGTCGAGCTGCGGCTCCGAGTACTCCAGCACCAACTCGCCGTTGACCCAGTGACGAATCAGCCGGTTGCCGTGGACTTCCACTTCCACCGTCACCCACTGGTCGCCGTGGTAGGTCTTGGAGCGGGAGCTGGTGCAGTGGCGAGTCCAGAGCTGGCCGTTGAGCACAATGTTGGTTCCGGGCGTGCACACGTTGGCCGTTGGACGCTGGCCCTTGCCCGAACCGCCCAGAAGCTGCACCTCGACCGACACCGGAAACTTCTGGTCCTTTTCCATGGTTTCCGGCGGCTGGCAATGAATCATGATTCCGCTGTTGCGGAAGGCCCAGCCCGGACCGCCCTTCAACTGCTCGCCGACAAAACGGTACTCCACACGCAACCGGTAGTGCGAGAACGGCTTCTTGTAGAACAGGTGGCCGAACCGACCGCCGAACTCGTCGTACTGGTCGTAGACCACCTTCAGCACGCCGTCCTCGACTCGAAACGTGTTGCCGAAATTGACTCCCAAGTCGTACCCACGAATTTTGGGCACCCAACCGTCCAAGTTCTTGCCGTTGAACAGCGGAACCCACTTGCCCGGTTCGGCCGCCCAGCCCAAACGGCACAACACCACCAAAGCCGCTGCTGCGACCAGACACGTCAGCCAGCGTCGCGTCATTCTTCAAACTCCCTGACTGCAAGAGCTGCACGTTCCCCAAGCTCGCTCGACGTCACAGCCGCGTGTCCGGGCAGTCCCCGTCGTCCAACGCTTGGACCAGAACCACTGCCGCCGTCCGGCACGCGGTTCAACCAGTTTGCCGATTCTGCTCGAAGAAGCAAGCGCCCAGTCGAACTCTGTGCGGTTCGCCGGTGCCGCGAGCTCGCCCGTTCACGCCCCCGGGTCTCCAAGGCGACCTCGCCTGCCGTTCCCGCCGCCCAGTCGCGCCGAACCCGCAGCGTGCGGCTGACCCGAACCCCGGGTCGACGGCCTGTTGCGAGCCGCTCGACTGTTGCAAAATGCAACACCACCGGTCGGTCCGACTGTTGCAAGGTGCAACACTCCGAACGGCCACGGACACCGCAGACAGACGCGTGTCTTCGCAAGGCCGGCTCCCGAAGCCACTTACGACAATTTTCGAAAAAAACGCCGTTTGGCACCGGGTTCGCTTCCAAACGGCTGCTGGAAGCCGTGGTGGCAGGCGTTGGCCCGCACTTGCTACATCGGCGAATGCGAAGGCGTCCTGGGTGGCGAAAGCTGCTCAGGACGTCTTCGTTTTTTGTGCGCCCTTCAGCCACGTTGGTCCGTTCGCGAACGGCCCACGCTCCGCTCGAAAAGCCGCTCGTTCGTCCAACTCACTTGCCGCGCCAACCGCCGTCGTCGGTTGTTCTGCTGCGCAGCCAGTCCGCCGTAACGCCCCCGGAGCTAAGTTGCCTCGGCTCGTTGCGTCGGCTATTGTGCGACCAGCCCAGAGGCGGTGCGAGCTCTCGGCGTGCAGAACCCTTCGCGCGTGCAGGGGGGACGGCTCGCGACGGTCCAGGCAACCACGGCCGTCTCGGGACGGCTTGACCGGAGCGGTGGGCCGACAGGTCGCGAAGAGCGAACATTCCGCCTTGTAGGAAGCGTTGGTTGTCGGCGAGGAGGAAGACACGGTGAGCGAGAAGGTTGTCATTATTGGTTCGGGACCGGCCGGCTGGACGGCCGCCATTTACGCTGCTCGGGCCGAGCTGAAGCCCCTTGTGGTGGAAGGGGCTGTGACGGAGGAGAACCGTCTGAAGGGCACACTGCCGCTGGGGCAATTGGCTTTGACGACCGAGGTCGAAAACTACCCGGGTTTTCCTCGCGGCGACCTGACGGGGTACCTGAAGAGCGCCTTGTCCCCGGAGCGGGTGCCGTACCGAGACCCGGACCACCCGCCCGAAACCATTACCGGGCCGGAGCTGATGGAACTGATGCGGCAGCAGGCCTTGAACTTCGGGGCCCGCGTTTTGACCGACGACGTGGTGGAGGCCGACCTGTCCAAGCACCCATTCGTCTTGAAGACGCTGGGCGGAAAAGAAATCACCGCGTTGGCGGTCATTGTCGCGACGGGCGCTCGAGCGAACTGGTTGGGGTTGGAGTCGGAGGAGCGGTTCAAGAACAAGGGCGTGTCGGCGTGTGCGGTTTGCGACGGCGCTTTGCCGCGGTTCCGCAACCGGCCGGTCGTCGTGGTCGGCGGCGGAGACAGTGCCATGGAAGAAGCCCTCTTCCTGACCAAATTCGCCTCGAAGGTCTACGTTGTTCACCGGCGCGACAAGCTGCGGGCCAGTCGAATCATGGCCGACCGGGCTTTGGCGAACCCTAAAATCGAAGTCAAGTGGAACTCGGTGGTCGACGAAATTCTGGGCGACGACGAAAACGGGGTGACGGGCGTTCGCATTCGCAGCACCGTGAACCCGGACCAGACCGAAGTGTTGGAAGTGTCGGGCTACTTCGCGGCCATTGGCCACACGCCGAACACGGACTTCCTGAAAGGACAGCTCGAGCTGACCGAGAAGGGCTACATTAAACTGGTCCAGCCCGGTCGGACCCACACCAGCGTGGAAGGCGTGTTCGCCGCTGGGGACGTGGCTGACGCCTACTACCGACAAGCCGTCACCGCTGCGGGCAGTGGCTGCCAAGCCGCGCTGGACGCGGAACGCTGGTTGGCGGCCAAGGGCTTCGAGGATTGACCGGCCGCGGACGCTCGTCGTCCTGCAGGACCTTTCGCTGCGGGCGGGAACCGCCGCTGGCGTGAAAAGCCATGTCTGGTTTGTGGGAGTGGCTACGGGGTGAGCTGAGCCGACTGGAGGCGGAGGGGCTGCGACGCCGGCGCCGAGTCGTCCGCCCGCTGCCGGACGGCCGGTGTGAGCTGGACGGTCGACGGCTGCTCAACTTTGCCAGCAACGACTACCTGGCGTTGGCTCACGACCAACGGCTCCGTGCCGCGGCGGCCGAAACGTTGCAGCAGTGCGGTGTCGGCTCGCGGGCCAGCGCGCTGGTCAGCGGCCGGTCGGAGTGGCACGAGCGGTTGGAGCGAAAGCTGGCCGAGTTCGAAAAGCAGCCTGCCGCCCTGCTCTTCCCCACCGGCTACGCGGCCAACGTCGGAACCATTTCCGCTCTGGCCCAGCCCGGCGACGTCGTCTTCTGCGACCGCTTGAACCACGCCAGTTTGGTGGACGGGTGCCGGCTGAGCGGAGCGAGGCTGCGCGTGTACCGACACACGCGGCTCGAAACGCTCCAGCGCGAGCTGAAAAAAGCCGTCGGGCGGCGTCGGTGGATTGTCACCGACAGCGTCTTCAGCATGGACGGCGACTTGGCTCCTTTGCCCGAGCTGTGCGAGCTGGCCGAACGCTACGACGCCTTTCTCATTTTGGACGAGGCTCACGCCACGGGCGTCTTTGGATCCACGGGCCGAGGCGTGGCCGAGCACTTTGGAGTCGAGCAGCGCGTGGCCGTGCGAGTGGGAACGCTGAGCAAGGCGGTTGGGTGCTTGGGCGGGTTCGTTGCGGGGCCGTCCGAGCTGGTCGAGTGGTTGTGGAACCGAGCTCGAACCCAGGTCTACTCCACTGCCTTACCACCGGCCGTTTGCGCGGCCGCCTGCCGGGCGTTGGACATCATTCGGTCGGAGCCGGAACGGCGAGAACGGTTGCTGGCGACCGCCAACTTGTTGCGACAGCGACTGCTGGAGGCGGGCGTCGACACCCCTCGCTCGGCCCAAGCTCCCATTGTGCCGGTGCTGCTGAACGACCCGGACCGCGCCGTGCACGTCGCTCGAGAACTGGAGCAGCGGGGCTTCCTGGTTGCCGCCATTCGGCCACCGACCGTGCCGAAAGGGACGTCGCGTCTGCGGCTCAGTCTGACAGCCGCTCACACGCAGGCCGACGTCGACCGGCTGGTCGAAGCGTTGGTGCCACTGGTGCGTCGGTGAGCTCGGACCGGGAAAAAAACTGACGTCCGGCTGGCCCGACCGCTCCAGAAAACAGTTTTCGTCGACGCACGGTTTGAGCGTCACTGTCCTCTTTCAACCCACTGTCCTCTGCAAGCATGAACTCACCGACGACCGAACCAGCACGGACCGGCTTCGAAAACGAGTACCCGTTCCGCTCGCACTTCCTCGAGCTGGACGGACTGCGGTACCACTACGTCGACGAAGGCTCCGGCGAGCCGCTGCTGTTCGTCCACGGCAACCCGACGTGGAGTTTT
>CAYSAG010000371.1:0-4701 GCA_964428935.1 uncultured Planctomycetaceae bacterium
CTCTACTCAAGGGCTCCGCCCTTGGTATCCCGAGTGAAGCCAGAGCGGCAGAGGACTGCCGCACTCCAAAAGCGCGAACGTTGTTCGCGCTTTCGGACTAATGAGTGTCTAGACGTGCCGAGACCGTTTCGGTAGCTTGGGCACCCGGGCGGTCTCCGACACTGGCGACCAGGCGGGTGAGCCGTCCGAGCGGGCAAGGCATGGTAGCGAGGCTGGGGTGGAGCGTCCAGAAAGCCTGGGCCGTCGTGTCGGGACGGGCTTGCGGCGCCGGCGTGGCTGCGGGTCAGGCCACTCGAGCCGTCTCGGGCCGCGGTGGCCAAGGTGGAGCCGCCGAGTCGCGGCGCCGGGAGCTGGTCGTCGCCGTTTGCGGTAACCAAGGTGGCAACAGACAGACGTTGACGTAAGGACTGTCAGAGAACGTGCAGAGGAAGGCCTCGGAAAACGGAATCCCCATTTACAACGAAGAAGAACGGGAAGGCCTGCGACGGGCCGGCCGCTTCAACGCGCAGCTGATGGACTTCATTCGCCCTTACGTTCGGCCCGGCATTACGACCGGTGAAATCGACCGCTTAGTGTACGAGTACACACTCGACCACGGACACACTCCGGCCTGCCTCGGCTACAAAGGCTACCCGAAGACGGTCTGCACCAGCATCAACGACGTGGTCTGTCACGGCATTCCCGACGACACCGTCTTGAAAGAGGGCGACATTGTCAACATTGACCTGACCACCATTGTTGACGGCTGGTACGGGGACCAGTCCGAGACGTTTCTGCTTGGCGAGGTCTCGGAAAACGCCCGTCGGCTGGTTCAGGCGGCGTTCGAGGCGTTGTGGGTGGGCATTCGGGCCATCAAGCCGCACGGACGCGTCTTCGACATTGGCAACGCCATTGCCGCTCACGCTCGCAAGTGGGGCTTCTCGGTGGTCCGCGAGTACCAAGGCCACGGCATTGGAAGAGAATTCCACCAGGAGCCGGGAATTCCACACTACCCCGACCCGCGCACCAAGACCATTTACATCCGTCCCGGAATGTGCTTCACCATTGAACCCATGTTGAACGAAGGACACTGGAAGACCGTCTTGGACCGGCGAGACGGTTGGACGGTGCGCACGAAAGACGGCCGGCTGTCCGCTCAATTCGAACACACCATTCTCATGACCGAGTCCGGACCGGAAGTGCTCACGCTGACCAAGGACGGCCCGCAGGAAGGGCACCAGTTCTGAAGTCGGGCCGCTCACTTCTTTCCGCGGACGAACTGGCCGAGCGAGCCGAGGCCAAGTTGGAGCGTCGAGCTGGGCTGGCGAGGCCGTCCGCGACCTCGGCGCTGTCCGCGACCTGTACACAGACAGAAACGAAAGCGGACGACGAAACGTCCCCGTCCGACAGGCCGACCCCTGCACGCTACCAAAGGTCTTCAATGACCGTCTGACAGCCGGTTACGAACAACTTGCGACCGCAGCCAAACCGCTCGGGAGCCTCGGACAGAACGCGAAGCCAGACGTAGTGCCCTTCGTAGTAGCCTTCAATCGAAACGTGCGGGCCCAGTTCGTCTTCTTGTCCCAGACGGAGCGACTGCCAGTGGTAAGACTCCACCTCGTCGAACAGGCCGACCAGCTTTTCCAGGTCCAAGGCCATTGGTGTCGAGGTGCAGCCGCCGTCGAAGCTACCGCCAACGGTCTCGGTCTTGGCGGTGAAGAGCGTCACTTCCCACTGGTTCTTGGGCACATGGGCGTGGAAGAAGTGGCAGGCGACGGGCGCAGGGAGTCCGTACGGCGTCATGAGCGCCGCCACGCGGTTTGCCAGCTCCTGAATCCACTCCGGAGGCGAAGCCATCTCTTACAACTCCCTTAGGCGGGGACCGACCCGGTCCTGTCGGCGACCCAGGCTCGGTTGACCCCGCCCGAGCCGCCCCACGGCCACTTAGCAAAAGAGCCGGACCGCTCCGTCTTTTCGAGCGGTCCGGGCGCCCGCACCACCTCACCGGCGAGTTTCGACCAGCCTTACCTCTCGCGCTGCAGCCGACACGCAGCGGGCAGTGAGCGCACACAGGACGGGGCTGGCTCGTCCGAGCTCGAAGCGCGTGCTTCAGAAGTTGGACCGGCGCCTTCTCGCGGCCTTCTTGCAGCAAATGGTGCGCCCAAACTTCTCGACCCACCCCACACGAACCGCCTCGACGCACCCTGTCCGCCGCGAAGGCTCAGGCGCCGTCGGCCCCGAGCAGTCCGTTTCTGCGACGAGGCCAGCGGTTCCGTCAGCGACGAGGTCCGACCCGGCGCCCAATCCGACTAAGAAAATTCGTGTTGTCGGTTGCGCCGCTTGCTCGCACGCGTCGCCGCCGGTCAACAAGCGTAAAGAAAGTTGAACACGGAGCGTCAAGCGGCTTGAGCATTCCGGCACGCGGCCAGAACGGGCTGGATTCGTCCGAAGGGCGAGGCTACGGAGCCTGCAAGAGCGAACGGAGTTGTCGCGAAGAGGCGTCGAACGGTCCGAGTTTCGGCTCGACCGACACCGACAGCCCCGCCGTCCCTTTGCTCTCGTCCCAGCTCGCTCCCACATGGACCAGGAAGTCCAAGCCGACCCGGGTCAGCGTCAACGACTGACCGCGGTTGCGGTTTTCGGCGACGTCGTACGCGGTGGCAAGCGTGGCAATCCACTTCTCGCTCATTGCGTAACTGGCGCTGGCCGTCAGAATCTGGCTGTCAATGCCACGCGCTTTGACTTGCTGGAAGCCCACGTAGAGGCTTCCGCGCGTCGGTCGGTAGCTCAGCACACCCACGTCCCACAGCTCAGGACCGCCGTCGAACAGGTCGTAGAACGCGTTGGCCACGAGCTGCGTTCGGTCTCCGACGAACCAGTTGTAGCGAGCTCCCAGCAGACCGAACGACTCGCCAAAGTTGTCGCGTCCCGGCCGCGGGAAGTAGCTGGCCTCCAAGTCCAAAGTCATCCAGTCCTTGGTTCGCAGTCGTTCCGGCGGACCGACTTTCGTCTGCAACCGGTGACGCCAAGCCAGCCGCAGCACTTGCTGGTCGTCGACCAGCTCCGGGTACGGCGCGGTGACCGGCATGCCTGCGCCCACACGGACGGCGTAAAAACGCGGGTTGAAAATGGCTGGAATCACCCCGCCGTAGGTGTTCACCAGCAAACGCTCGCGGAACCGCTCCTGAGCGTTGTCGTCAAACTCGTTGTACTGCGGAACCTGAAACACGCTTCGACTGGACTCGACCCAAGCGTACTCGGCGTCGAAAACCATTTTGTGAGCCAGACCGTTCAAGTTGAACACTTCGCTGTAGACGAACGGGTAGGTCCGCCACAGCATCAGTGACCCACGGACTCCCGCGCTGCCCACCGCTCGGTTCAAGTCGCCGCCGGTCAAGTCTTCGCCCCAGGAATCCAGCTCGCCCCAAACGAACGGCACCAACTGCAACGGCCCCGCTTGCAACGGCAAGTCCAGCTCGTGTCGCGTCGTGAACACGCCGCCTTCGGCGTCGGAGGCGTACCAGGGCAGAAGCTGAAACGGGTCCGCGACCGGATCGGGAGGAGCGGCCGCCGAACGCAGTCGAGCGTAACCGGCTGAGGCGTGAGCGGTCCACGTGAGCAGTCCGCCCAGAATCGGTTCGGACAACACGTAAAAGTCGGCCTTCGGAAACCACTCCGTCGTGTTCTCGAAGTCGTTGACCTGAGGCCGCACCAGCAGGCTCCAGCTGGTGTTCGACCAATGCTGCCGCAAAAAGACCAGCGTCTCGTTGTCCTTGCCCTCGTCGAACTCCTCTTCGTAGTACTGCTCCAAGAAATTCCGGTCGGACAGGAAGCCGACTTCCCCCAACAACGTGGTGCCGAACGGGAGATCGTGTCGGTGCCGCAGGAGCAGTCGTCCGCGGTGGTAGCTTTCGGGAACCAGTCGGCGGCGGTCGGAGCCCAGGTTGTCTTCGTCCGCGTCGTAAACGTAGTAGCCTAACGCTTCACCTCGGACCGAGCCCGGCAGCCCGAACGGCTCGCGTCCTTCGTAGCGAAGGGTCGACCCGGCGGCCGGCCCGCGTTCGGTCCGGTAGTCCAACAGCAGGTTCCACTCGACGCCAGGTGGAGCGTCCAGCGAGAAAAGCTGGAACGCGTTCCAAACGGTCTCCAACTGGAAGCCGAAAATGCCGTCCTGGCTGACGGTGACGCTGCGAAGCGGAACGTGTGGATCTTCCGCCGGCCCCGTCAGGTAAGGCGCGTACAGCAGCGGGACGTCGTCGAGAAAGAATGCGTTGTTCAAACTGGTGACCCAGGGAACTTCGCGGGTCCAGGCCACCGAGCCGGGTGGGAAGGGTCCTGCCCACGGGCCCCAAGTCGTCAAGTAGCGCGGTTCCAGGAAAATGTCACTGGCCTGCAACCGGTAGCCGGGTTTGCCGTACGGGCTGGTCGACACCCAGGCGTTTTGAGCGTGGAAGGATTTTTCGGTCAGCTGCCGAATCCGTTCGGCTCGGACGCGAATGTTCGTCTGCAGCGGCTCCACCCACGCCTTCAGCTCCGCGTCGAGCAACAGCCCGCGCTGTTCGCGAGCGTCGTAGAAGGCCCGCTCCGCCCTCAGCAGATTCCGCCCCTGCCGAACCTCAATGTTTCCTTCCATGTAGACCTGAAACGGAGCGTCGGCGGGTTGAAGCGTTTCCAGCCCCTGCTCGAACCGCTCGGCGTCGGCCACGCGCGTCCAAATGACCA
>CAYSAG010000372.1:0-4665 GCA_964428935.1 uncultured Planctomycetaceae bacterium
GGAGCTGCTCCCGACGACGCACGTTCTGCGCCTCCACACGCTCGCACCGCGCGACCAAACGCTGGCACCGCGACGACAGACGCTCGCACCGCTCTTCCAGACGCTGGCACCGCTCTTCCAGCGCTTCCGACCGCCGGAGCAGCGCCGCGTTGGTTTGCTCCAGGTGCTGGAGACGCTCAAGCGACGGGCCGTACGACGGCCGCTCACCGATTCCCGTTAGGGGCTCGGCTGTGTTTTCCGGCAAAGCCGGGTCGGCGATCGTCGGGTCGACGGGCGAAGCCGGAGCGTGTGGGCACGCCGCAGCTTGAGTGCCCGTGCCAGATTGGGCGCCCGTGCCGAAGGACCGAGCGTGTCGCTCAACGTCCTAGCTCGAACAACCGCTTCACCTCGTCCTCTGTCAGCGCTCGCTTGTAAACCCGCAGCTCGTCGAACAGTCCGCGGAAAGGCTTGTGCGAGGACGGAATTCGCAGCGGCTGTCCGGCCACGTCGGCCGAAGCGTGAAAGTCCTCGGGAATCTTCAGCGTGCCGTTTGGCCGACCGTTCAGGTAGCACCGCACTTCGCCCCGGCTGCGAGCCACCACGTAGGCCAGGTGGGACCAGGCGTTGAGCGGCAGCGGCGTCTGCGAAAGGGCTCGAACCGACCGACCGGGTCCGCGGCCTTGGCCCAAGACCAGTTCCGTCCGGCCGTCCTTCTTGACGTTAATGACCCACCAGTTTTCGGGAAACTGTTCTTTGCCCAGCAGGCGGCAGTCGTGGTGTTCCACCTTCACCCACAGAGCCACGGTGAAGTCGTCGGTTCCGAAGTGCAGGAAGTCGCCGTCCGGGACGGTCAGCGCCCCCGGCCGCCCTTCGGTGGCCAAGCAGCAGGTGCCGGAGTCGTCTTTGACCCAACGGCCGGCGGCCTTGGCGTGGTGGTCGTTTCCGGAGCTGTCTCGAGCCAGCGGCCCTTCGCCCTCGTCCAGCTTCCAGTACCCGACCAGACCGGGTTCGGGCGAGACCTGCAGCGGCGGGAGCCGCTTCTCCAGCGGCAGAATTTCTTCCAGCTTCGACGTGCCCGGCTGGTCGGCCCCGGTCAAGCACAGCAGACGGCCGTCGGTCAGGCTGCAGTACACACGTGCGCCGGCTACGGCGAGCCCGTCGAAAACGGGCGGTGAGGGCAACTGGTACTGACGCACGAGCCGGCCGTCGGACCGGTCGACCACAGCCAGCCGACCGCCTCGCCTTCCTTCGAACACGTCCGGGTCTTCCAACGCCCGCTCGGGCAGACCGGCCAGCAGCAAGTGGTCGCGAGTCAGCACCAGGGCTCGCACCACCAGCGGCACGTCCCGGCTCCACGCAAACGACACGCGGAACTTTCGGTTGCCGCGGTGCGGGTAGTCGCGGCTGGCTCGGGTGTAGTCGGCCGGCGGCTGCGGAGGCTGCTGGCTGCGGTCGACGGCAAACAAGTGGTACTGCCGCCCGGTGGCTCCGCGGTAAAACTCCGGTCGGTACCCCCAGCCGTAAACCCACCGCTCGTCCAAAGCCAGCACGCGGCCCGAGGGCGTCTCTCGTCCGGCAAAGTACCACCCAATGTAGCCGCTGTAGAAGTGCCGACCCACAATCCAGTAGTTCCGGTGCGACCACTCGCCGTTCAAGAACCCAGCCGGGCTGTAAAGGTGGTCTTTCGGTTCGGTGGGCTCCAACGTCTGCCGGTCGAACGCCAAGTGCCTGAGGTAGACCCGTCGGCCGTCGGTGCTTAGCACGTCCGGCAAGCCGCCGGGCATTTCGAACATTTGCGGCTCCTCCGGCTGCTCGCCCGTGACCGGGTCGCGGTCGTAGAGCGTGCGTTGGGCCAGCACTCGGCCCGACCGGGCGTCCAGGCGGTAGAGCACCATTCCGCCGTCCAGGAAAGACGAGCGTCCGGCCACGAAGTAGACGTCGTCGCCCACGGCCAGCACGCTTCCGGGAACCGGCCAAGCCGACTCCACTCGACCGAACGCCACCACCCGGCGGTCGCACGGAGCCGCTCGGAACCGCCAGGCCAGCGTTCCGTCCTCGGCCCGCAAGCAGTAAACGTAGCCGTCGGCCGAGCCGAACAGGACCCGGTCGCCGGCGACGGTGGGCGGGGAGTCGATTCGACCGCCGGTCGTGAACGACCAACACGGCTGCCCGGTTGCCGCGTCGAAGGCGTGCAGCGTGTGAGCGTCGACGGCCGCCACAAAGACCTTGCCCAAGGCGACGACCGGCGCCGTCAGCCGCGTGCCGACGGACCGTTGCCAGAGCCGAGCCAACTGGGTGGGAACCGCTGCCCGTGTGGAGCCGCTTCGGCCGGCGTCGTGCCGGTAGGTGGGCCAGTCGTCGACGGACGGAGCCTGGTCGGAGTGGCCAGCATAGGTGCCTCGCCCCGCTTGGTCGTACGCTGGTCCTTTCTGCAGCCGCGGAGCCGAACCGCCGGCGAGGTCGGAACTCGGTTGTGCGGCTCGTCGCCGCTGCGCCGCTTCCGCCTCGGCCTGCGTTCGACCCGCCAGAGCCAGGAAGCCCGTCAATTTGCCTTCAATGAAACACGCGCAGGCGTGAGGCGGCACGTACAGCAGTCCGTTGGCCGGCAAGGTGCCGAACTGGCACGTGCCGCGAGTCCAGTGGTGGCGGCGAGCCTGGCCGGTTTGAACGTCAATGAACTCCACGCCCGTCCGGCCGGTAATCAGGTAACGCACCGTGGCTCGGTTTCGGTGGCACCGGTGGTGAGGCATGGTCGTCTTCCACGCCGCCGACGTGTCGAGGCGGCGTTTGATTTGGCCGGTGTGGAGGTCTCGAGCGACGACGAAGTCCGGGCCGGTGCGGGAGCGGCTTTGTCCGACAAAGACCAAGCCGTCAATGACGAAGACGTCGGGCGGAGCGTGGTAGGTTTCGGCACAGCGGGTTCGCCACAGTTCTTTTCCGGTGTCGGCCGAGTAGGCCACCAGGTCTCCGGTCCAGCCCTCCCGAGCCAGCCAAGCGGCAATCGGTTGGCCGGTGACCGGGTCCACTCGGTCTTTGTACTTGGGCCAGCGGTCGGCCACCAGCACGACGCCGTCAGACAGGACGACGGTGGGAGCCGACCAGCCCGGCCGGGTCTTGGGCACGTCACGCGGGGTGGTCCAGAGCGGCTGGCCGGTTCGGGCGTCTCGGCAGACAACGCCCGAGTGGGTGACGTAGACCAGCCGGCCGTCGGCCACGGCCAGCGACAAAGGCAGCGGGTCGGCCTGCTGGTCCTGCCAAAGCGTTTGCCCGGTGCGAGCGTCGACGACCAGCACGCCCCGACGCCGCGAGCCGGCTGGCGTCAGACCGCGTCGCGCCCGCGCGTCGTCGTCCCCTTGCGACGCCTCACCCGCCGCCCCCGTCACCAAGTACAACACGCCGTCCGAGTAAAGAATTTCCTCCGTGCCTTTCGTCTGGGGGTACTCCCGCAACGTCCGCCCCGTGTTGGGGTCCAGAGCGCTGACCGCTTCACGGAGCCCCAACGTCACGAACACGCGGTCGGACGTGGCCACCAGCGTCCGTCCCAATTCCGGCGGCCCGCTCCGAAACGGCCGCATGTGGTCTTCCCAATGGGGAATTTCGCGTTTCCACAGCACGACGCCGCTGAAGGCGTCGCGAGCCACCAGCCTCCACTGCGGCGGGAGCAGAATCGACGCGGCCGGGCCTTCGTCGACAATGGCAAACAGCTTCCCACCGGCCGACACGACCACCGACACCGTTCCCAGCCGCTCGTGGTGCCGAGCGTGCACGGGACGACCGACCCACTGAAGGTGGAACGGCGGACTGACCACGCGGTCCTGCGAAACCGCGTTGCCGCTGGCGTCGTACAGCAAGTGAGTCCACTGGTCGAGGCTGTCGGGCCACGGCTTGCGAAACCGAGCGACGACCGAACCGTCCGAGTCCACTTGCACCGCCAGGCCGCCCGGCGCCAGAACGCGTGCCACTTCCGCGTCGTCCACACGCCACGGGCCGCCGGAGAGCACGACCAGGTTGACCAGGTTGTCGACGTAGGGCAGAGTCCGCCCCGTCCACCGCTCGGCCGACACCCGACCGTAACAACCAGCCGCCCGAATGACCTCACGGGCCGCCTGCAGGTCGCCGTCGCCCAGGTAGAGCCCGTGGACGAGCGTCCCCGGACGCCGTCCCAGCCAGACGGTCCGCTCCGCCCACCGCACCGGGTCGCCCCCGCCCGCGTGAACGACCAGCCCACCGGGCAGGCGAAGCTGACGGAGCGACGTCGCGCCCGAGGACTGAAGCGCCGTGGCCGTGCCGGAAGCGTCGGCTCGAGCGAGCGTTGGCCCAGGCCGACCGGCCGCGTGCGCTTGGGCCGACGAGTGCTGTCCGGTCGCCGACGGCTGCTGCTCAGTCGCCCTCGCCCGAGCCAACTCGGCACCAGTCAGACCGAACACCACGGCGGCCACAGCCACCGTCGCCAATTGCAAACGAAACCAACCTGCTGCTCGCATGAGTCCGTTCCTCGTTCTTTGCTCTTGAGCCTGCCTTGTTCTCGAGGGACACGGGACGCGAGGGACCGCGTCCCTCCGGAGGGCCACGCTCCGTCGTGGCCGTCCACCCGGAGGGCCACGCTCCGTCGTGGCCGCCGTCGGTTCGGGATTCGGGGTTCGGAATTCGCAATTCGGGACGCGGGAGGCGGACGCGAGGGACCGC
>CAYSAG010000373.1:0-4643 GCA_964428935.1 uncultured Planctomycetaceae bacterium
ACCTAGAGACGCTGGACAAGCTGCACGAACGGTACGTCGAGCTGTACTGCCAGAAGAACGAACCCGGCGTGCCCACGCGGAAGCGGCGGCAAATCGAGCGGACCATGCAGGTCATCCGCCGCAAGATGATCACGCTGGTCGAAGAGTTGAGCGTACGGGTTCAGCGTCTGCAGCCGGTCCTAAAGAAGCTGGAGCAGATTTGTGACCGCATGGAAGAGCTGCAGCAGCAGATTGACAAGCTGAAACGCGTGCGGTCCGCTCGCGAGGAAGTGGCCAACCTGCGGGCGGAGCTGCGCGACCTGATGGACCTGACGCTCGAGACTCCCGAGAGTCTGCGGGCCTACCTGAAGGACGTGAAGAAGAAGGCCGACGCGTACGAGCAGGCGATGCGCGAGCTGTCGGCGGGCAACTTGCGGCTGGTCGTCTCCATTGCCAAGAAGTACCGGAACCGGGGCCTGAGCTTCCTCGACCTGATTCAGGAGGGCAACACGGGTTTGATGCGGGCCGTGGACAAGTACGAGTACCGCCGGGGCTACAAGTTCTCGACGTACGCGACCTGGTGGATTCGTCAGGCCATTACCCGAGCGATTGCCGACCAGTCGCGGACGATTCGAATTCCCGTGCACATGATCGAGACCATGTCGCGTCTGAAAAAGGTCGGACGCGAGCTGCTGCAGCGGTACGGTCGCGAGCCGACGGTGGAGGAAATGGCGGAGGCGGCCGGCGTCAGTCTGGAGGAAGCTCAGCGAGTCTTGAAGATTTCCCGAAGTCCGGTTAGTCTGGACAGACCGGTCGGTGACAGCGAGGACAGCTACTTCGGAGAGTTCATCGAAGACGTCGACACGCACAGCCCGGTCAACTCGGCTACGTACGAGATGTTGAAAGAGAAGATCGAGGCGGTGCTGAAGACGTTGACGTACCGGGAGCGGGAAATCATCAAACTGCGTTACGGCCTGGGTGACGGCTACACTTACACGCTGGAAGAAGTCGGAAGGATTTTCAGAGTGACTCGCGAACGGGTCCGGCAGATCGAGGCGAAGGCCGTGAGGAAGCTGCAGCATCCGGCCCGATGTAAGCAGTTGCAGGGCTTCTTGCAAGCCCTGTCTGCCCAACGGGCGGAATAGCGGTGCGGACTGTGCCGATCGGACTTCCGATCGGCATTTTTTGTTGGCCCGGTGCCCTGGACTGCGGACCCCGCGGAAGACGACCAGGGACGCCATTCATGAGCAAGATTTCGGCAACTGACCTGCAACACTTGCACGAGCTCTACGTCCAGTACGAAGAAACGAAAGAAAAGCTGAACCGCGGCCCGAACCAGGTTCGCATGCGCCGCAACCAAGTGGAGAAGAAACGTAACGAACTGGAAGCTTGCCGCCAGCAGCTCCTTCAAATCCGAAAAACCATCGACGAGAAAAACCTGCAACTGAAAACGAACGAGGCGAAGATTGCCGAGCTGCGTGTCAAACTGAACCAGGCGTCGTCGAACCGGGAGTACGACATCATTCAGACCCAAATCGACGCCGACATCATGGCCAACAGCGTGCTGGAAGACGAAATCATTGAGCTGTTGGAAAAGGTCGACGTGTTGAAGAAGAAGTGCGGCGAGCTGGAGAGCGAGTGGAAGAGGGCCGAGGCGGACGCCAAGGAGTTCGAACAACGGGTCGCGGCAGAAGAGCCGGAGCTGAAACGTCGGCTGGAGCAGCTGCACGAAGAAATCGCGGAAGCCGAGAAAGCCATTCCCTCCGAAGTGGCCGACGACTACCGACGGCTGGTCGCACGCTACGGAGCCACCGCTCTGGCTCCCATCATGGGCGACGCCTGCTCGCAGTGCTTCTTCAGCCTGTCGCCTCAGCTTTTCATCGATGTCCGCGCCGGACGGCTCGTCTTTTGCCGCAACTGCGGACGACTGCTCTACGCACCGCAGCGCTGAACGCCGCCGCTTGCAAAGGACGCCGCACCGCTTCCGGCCGGGTTGCGGCTCAGCTTCTGCCGCTCCGAGTCGGCCGGGCGGGCTTTCTCTCTCGAGGTTTTGACCGCTCGTCCGCACAGCCGACCGACCAGTTCGGCGGCCTGACGCTCCGGCCACCTCGGCCCCCAATCAACGCCGGCTCGTCCCGAGGCTGCGCTTTCGCCGACCGACCCTCGGCGGGTCGTTCTCTCTGGTTTGCTGGGCCCCCCTGGACGGACGCCTCTTTGGGGCGCCGCAAAGCCACACCGCACGTTGTCATTTCGCAACACTCGGCGCGGCGCTGTCGCGGAAACTCGACACTGGCCGCCGGTCTCGACTGCACCCGCGGTCGGGCGGCCCGTGCACGTTTTTGGCCTAATTTCAGACACTTGGCGACGCCGCTTGCCCTCTCACCGTTTTTTGCTCGGTGCTCGGACCAGGCTTTGCTTGCTTGGCAAGACGCGTTGGCCAGAAAGCATGGGGGACCACCGAGCAAGGAACGGCGGCCGTGGCAAAGAAGAACCGAGTTCGAGTCTACAACGTTCACGGCGTACGAGTGCTCTCGTTCGGCCGCGTCGAAATCTGGGACGGCGCGGACATGGCCTTGCTGCGCGAAACGCTGACGCGCTTGGTCGAAGTGGAGCGGGCTCGGGCCATTGGCATCGACCTGACTCACGTCAAGTTCATTCCCGGAGGCTTTTTCGGCCTGCTGGACCAGTACCGAGCCAACGGCGTGGAAGTGCGACTCTACGCCCCTCAGCCGCACGTCCGACGCATGCTGTGGTTCCAGCTTTTCTTCGAAGAGGAGTCGCCCGGGTGTTTCCGAATGGTCGCTGAGCCGAAGGAGAACGTGACGTTGCCGGCTGAGGTGGACGGACCGGTGCGTGCCCCTTGGGCGGACACGGCAGACCAACCCACCGACGCCGACCGGGACCGCCCGGACAACACCAGCTCGCAAAAACCCACGGCTGCCAAACAGTAGCCGTTCCGCCGGACGCGGCTCGGCAGCGACCTCTCGCGGACCAAGCTGCCTTCCGCCTCTCTCGTCCTTGTGCGGCTTCGGGCCTCGCCGCTTCATTCTCGCTGCCCCTTCTTCGACCGTCGACCCAGAACGACCGCGCACCTTGCGAGGCCACTCGCTCCTCGACCCACTGACGCCGAAGACTCACTGACGCTGAAGCCACAGACGCGGCGGGAACGGCCGCGTTCCCACCGTCCTCCTCAGGCGTCGCCTTTGGCCGCGGGTAAGGGCCGCGTCGCCTTCGAGGAGCCCCGTCTCACCTTGTCCGAGTGCCCGTCGAGTTTTCTCCAACAGAGCCGTTCGAGGCGAGCGGGTCGTGTCGGAAAACGGCGGGGTTTGCCGACGCCTCGGCACTTGGTAGACTGTTGAGGTGCTCCGTTCTGTCCAGGTAGACCGGCTCGGCTGACCGTCGGCTGGCCGCGTGGCGTCTCGTCCGCGTGTTCGCTCTCGCGTCGGCTCGAATTCCGCCGACCAACACCGCCGCTTGCAGCAAACGTCGAAAACGGCAGCCCGTTCGACTGTGGGGAGGCTGAAGCAATGCGAGCACTCTGTCTGGCTCTCGTCTTGACGGTAGTCTCCGCCGTCTGCGCGGAGGACCAGAACCCGAAAGCGGGCGACCCGCTGGAGGGTGTGTGGAGCGTGACGTCGATTCAGGACAACGGGCAAATGTTGCCGGCCAGTCGCGTCACGCTGCTGCGGTTCGTTTTTTCGAAAGGCCAACTGACCATTCGGCGGCTCGACCAGGTCGTCACGAAAACCCGCTACACCATTGACACCTCGTCGCACCCGGCAGCCATTGACCTGACTTACGGCGGAAGACCGACGGCTGGAATTTTCCGAGTCGACGGGAACCGCTTGACAATTTGCCTGGGCCGCTCGGCCGACCAGCGGCCGACCCAGTTCGCTTCCGACGCCTCCTCACCCAGCCGGGTGTTGATTGTCTTGCAGCGAGGGGACAGCACGCCGGAGGGGCGTCCGCTGTTCGTCATTCGGCCGGACGGAACCGGACTGACCCGACTGGGGCGACTTCCCAAAGACATGATGACCGGCTCGCCGGACTGGTCGCCCGACGGCCGTTGGATTGCCTGCGACGCCTGGCGACTGATTCTCAACGAGACGTACGTGGTCGCTCACATTCTGCTCATTCGAGCCGACGGCACGGAGGTGCGCGACTTGGGGCTGGGGGCCATGCCCAGCTGGTCGCCGGACAGCCGGCGGCTTGCCTTTTGCCGCTACTCACCGCACCACGGTGTCTGGGTCATGGACGCCGACGGAACGCACCCGGTGCTGCTCGACGCGGAGGGGTGGGGCTGCGACTGGTCGCCGGTCGGCAATGAAGTGGTTTACCGCGTGTCGCGGCCGTTCGCCAACCTGGTGGTGCAGGACGTCGAGACGGGGCGAAAACGTCTGTTGTTCAGCTGCCAGCGCTACCGGTGGGTGTTGCACAACATGAGCTGGTCGGCCGACGGTCAGTTCATTGCGTTTCGCGGGACGCGGGCGGACGGCACGGAAGAGGTGGCGGTGGTCAGCGCGCGGGGCGACGAGCACGGCTTCCGCGTGTTGTTGAGCAAGCCGCCCGGCCGCTCGACGTCGACCGGCTTGAGCATGGGGGCCGCCCGGCCGGCCGGACAAGCGGGCTCCAAAGGGAAGAAGGGCTTTCCGCGAATTCTGTCG
>CAYSAG010000374.1:0-4642 GCA_964428935.1 uncultured Planctomycetaceae bacterium
GTCGCTCGCCGTCGGGTTCGTCTGGCGAGCCGTCCGACACCGCTTCGGAGCGTACGTGAAAGGAGCGTCGCGGCGGGCGCGTCGGTGGCCGGCGGTCGGCGTGGCCCCACGGAGGGATGGGCTTCACGGCGGGGCGAACCGGTTCTCCAGGGCAAAGCGGCAAAGTCGAAGCAGGGTCGCGCGGTCCATTTGGGGAGCCGGGCGGTCGGGAATGACCCACCGTGTGTTGGCGTCGTCGAAAGCCGGGTCGTCTCGCCAGTAGCTTTGGTAGACGGCGAACTGGTCCCAAAGGATGGGAGCGAGGTCGCCCAGCTTGTGAACGATTTCGGCGGCCTCATGCAAAGAAACTTTGTAGCGTGGTTCCGGCGGTGGGGAGTCGTGTTCCAGTCTCCAGCGCCAAACGGCTTCTCGGAACACCTGGAGCAGCTCGGAAGCCGAAACCGGCGTGCTCGACACCAAAGCGTAGCAACAGCGGTCCCGGTGAGGTCGCTGAAGAATCGACAGAATGGCGTCGCTGACCCAGTCGACCGGGACCAAGTTCTTTTTTTCGTGCCCTTCGAGTCCCAAAGCCTGCAAGTAGTTCAACGAAAACACCTCTTCGACGCTCAAGTACGTCAACAGCAGGTCCATTAGCCGCAGCGGTGTGTAAAAGCCGTGGTAGGTGAGGGTGTGGCCGGTGCGGGAGTCGCCGACAATGATGGAAGGCCGGAAAACGACGCAGCTCTCCAAGCTTGGCTCGCTGGCGACCAACTCCTCCGCAGCCGCCTTGCTTTCTTCGTAGACGTTGCCGAACGTCTGGCCCACGTGGAGCTCGTTTTCGTAAACGGTTCCGCTTCGGAGTCCGGCCACGTAGGCTGTCGACACGTAGACCAGACGGCGAATTCCCAACCGTCGGCAAAGTTGCAGCACCCGACGAGTTCCCTCGACGTTCGTTCGCCAGGGCTCACCGTTCTTCTCGCGGAAGCTAAGGCTGGCGGCGCAGTGCAGGACCGCAGTGCAGTTTTCTTGAACGAACCGCTGGGCCTGCGACGAAAGGCCCAAGTCGTCGCTGGTCAAGTCGCCGGACAGGACCGTCGGACGCGGCAACGGCCGTTTCCACTCTTGTTCCCAGTACCGGAGCAGTCGGAAAACGCGGTCTTGGGCGGACCGCTGCCGGGAGGGTCTAGCCAAGACTGTGACCGAATGCCCGCGGAGCAGCAGGTCGCGCAACAAGTAGCTGCCGAGCAGCCCGGTTGCCCCTGTCAGCAGGAAGTGGTCCATGTTGGCTCCTTGTTTGCGGCTGCCTTTCTGAGTTTGACGGCACGCTCGGCGTTGGTCGCCCTTGGAATCCGTTGTCGCTTTCGTTGCCCTCAGTCGGCGACTTGTTTGGCGGGGAACGGCGTCGAGCCCGGGGGTTGAACGTACGTCGAACAGGCCCAGTCCGCCGGGATGTTTTTTTCCGTTCTTCGCGCCCCCTTTCGGCGCGGCGTGGCCGGACGGCTGGCCCGAGCACCACCCTTGGTCTCTTGGGGTCGGAGACATTGCGGCTGGAACAAGTCCGGCACTTGGTTGTCGCGGTCTGCCGCAGGTTTTGTCTTTTGTCGGCACGGCGTAATTAGCCCAATTGCCCAGCGGTGTCAACTGGGACGCTTCGCCCGACCGAAGCCTGAAGACGCCAGCTGAGTCAGTCAGAGCCACCGGGGCGTTGGCTCCCGGTCGCCCGGCCGCCGGCGCGGCGCGAAGGACCGAACTTAGAATCGGGCTTTTCTCTGAGCGAGGTACTCGATCAGCGCCTTGTCGAAAGGCATGCTTGTGTCGAGCTGGACGTAGTCCGCGCCCATTCGCAAGCATTCGGTGCGGTAGCGGCCGCAGAATTCAGTCAGCGTGTCTAGGTAGTCGGCGCGAATGCCGCTGGCGTCGGCGACCAAGTGCTCGCCCGTCTCCGGGTCTTGCAGTTCGACCGCACCGGAGAAGGGAAACGTCGCTTCGGCCTCGTCGAGCACGTGGAAGACAATCACGTCGTGGCCGGCGTGCCGCAGCAGTTGCAGACCGCGAATGGTTTCGTCTTGGTCGGTCAGAAGGTCGGAGAACAGAATGATCAGACTGCGGTGTTTGATCAGCGCGGCCGCTCGGCGCAGATTGGCGGCCACGTCGGTCCGGCCGCTCGGGCGAGCTCGCGCCAGCACGGCCAGAATGTTGCCCAATTGACGGCGTTTGCTGTGAGGAGCCAGGCTGTCGCGAATCCGTTCGTCGAAAGTAATCAGGCCGACCGGGTCTTGCTGTCGAATCATCAAGTAGGTCAGGGCTGCGGCCAAGCAGATTGAGTAATCCAGCTTGGTCAGCTCCTGCCGGTACGTGTAGCCCATGCTTTCGGACAAGTCCACCAGCAGGTAGCCCGTAATGTTCGTTTCGGCTTGGTACTTCTTGACGTAGTAACGGTCGGTGCGGGCGTAGAGAAGCCAGTCGATGTCTTTCGGGTCGTCTCCCTGCGTGTAGCGGCGGTGCTCGCTGAACTCGACGCTAAAACCCTGAAACGGGCTGGCGTGCAGACCGCTCAGGAAGCCCTCGACGATGAAGCGGGCGCGCAAGTCCAGCCGCGCGACCGTACGAACCACTTCCGGCTTCAAGTACTGGCCCGCGTGTGGCATGGGGTTGTTCCCTCCGCCTGGAGGACGAATGTGGGCACTGGATCTTGCGACGTTTCCGGTGAGTGCCTGGTCCGGCTCCGGCCGCGTTGCCGGGCCCTCGGCGACGGCCGGCTACACGTACTTCGGAATGGCCGGTTCGGGAATTTCCTCCAGCAGTCGGTGAATGATGTCTTCCGGTTTGAAGCCTTCAGCCTGGGCTTGAAAGTTGGTCGAGATTCGGTGTCGGAGCACCGGGACGGTCACCTTGCGGACGTCGTCAATGGTCACAGCCGGACGGCCGTCCAAGGCGGCGACGGCCTTGGCCCCGGAGATCAAGAACTGTCCCGCTCGCGGCCCAGCCCCCCAATCGACGAGTTCTTTGATATACTTGGGAGCTGACTCGTCGGTGGGGCGCGTCGCTCGCACCAACCGGGCCACGTATTTGATGATCAACGGGCTGACTTCGATTCGGTTGATTTGCTGTTGCAAGAACACGATGGCTTTGCCGTTGAGCACTTTTCGCACCGCAGGGCGTTCGGCAAAGCTGGTGGTCTCCAGAATCTTCTCTTCCTCCTCCAGCGTGGGGTAGTCGACCTGAATGTTGAACATGAAGCGGTCGAGTTGGGCTTCGGGCAGCGGGTACGTGCCTTCCTGTTCGATCGGGTTCTGCGTGGCAATGACGAAGAAGGGTTCGGGGAGCGGGTACGTGTTTTGCCCCACCGTCACCTCCCGCTCCTGCATCGACTGCAATAGAGCGGCTTGGGTCTTGGGTGGCGTGCGGTTGATTTCGTCGGCCAGCAGAATGTTCGTGAACACGGGGCCGCGGACGAACCGAAAGTCTCGCTGACCCGTGTCGGATTCGTCCAGCACCATGGTGCCGGTGATGTCGGAGGGCATCAGGTCTGGCGTGAACTGAATGCGTTTGAACTGGACGTCCAGAATCTGAGCGATCGTGCTGACGATCAATGTCTTGGCCAGTCCCGGGACGCCGACGAGTAAACAATGCCCCCGGGTGAAAATGGCCGCCAAGATCTGTTCAATGACGGCGTCCTGGCCGATGATGACCTTGTGCAGCTCTTCCACCATGCGGTCCCGGTGGCGTCGCAGTCGTTGCAGGAACTCGTCAAAATCTCGTTTGTCGTTGGGCATGGGGAAACTTCACCTACCAGTTTGCTTTGGACTTCGAAACGGAAGGCCAGCCACACGGACGGCATCAGGCCGCTTCGGCCGCGGTCAAACACGCCTGCGTCACCGAATGACGTTGGCGCCGGCGTGACGCACGCGCCGGTATGGGTCGGGCCTTGCTCGTCGGCCGCCGAGTGGGAATCCCGTGTGGACCTCGTCATGGCCGGAGCGATGCCGAAGGAGTTCCGGGTTGTCATTGTCCCAGGGAGGTACAAGCATGCCAAGGCTGCCAGGTGGCTGCCGTTCACTGGCTGGGGCTGTGCTGCTGACGCTGCTGGTCATCGCGTCGGGTTTGCCGTCGAGGGTCTGGGCCCGCGACCTTTCACGCGAGGCGGTCTTACGGGCCATCGAACGAGCGAAGCGGTTCTTGGTCTCACAGCAGTCGGCCGACGGGTCTTGGCCGTCAGCGCTGGGCGGTGACTACCAAGTTGGTGTAACCAGCCTGGCGGTCCTGGCGCTGCTGAACGCCGGCATGACGCCCGACGACGCACCGGTTCGTCGCGGACTGCGGTTTCTGCGGTCAGTGAAGGAGCCCGAGCCGAGTCGAACGTACGAAGTCTCGCTGATGATCATGGCTCTGGCAGCCGCCAAGGACGGTCGTCGCGACCTGCCGCGAATTGCGACGCTGACAGACAAGCTGGAACGCTGGCAGGTGAAACGCGGCCCGAACGCGGGCATGTGGAGCTACTCCGGCGACATGAACTTCAGCGGCGACAACAGCAACACCCAGTTCGCCGTGCTTGGCCTCCGCGACGCGGCCTTGGCTGGCGTTCCGGTCGACCGGCGGGTGTGGGAGCGGGTCCGGCAGCACTGGATCGACTCACAGACCAGCGACGGCGGCTGGGGCTACG
>CAYSAG010000375.1:0-4611 GCA_964428935.1 uncultured Planctomycetaceae bacterium
GTCCCTTCTCCCCCGGCGGGGGAGAAGGTGGCCCGAAGGGCCGGATGAGGGGGCGAGGTGTGCGGAGTGTCGGTATGACATCAAAACCGGATGCAAATCGGGCCGAGATGGTGCGTCGGCGGCGGGAACTGCGGCGGAGCTCGACGCCAGCTGAGAGGTTGCTGTGGGGTGCGCTGCGGAATCGACGACTGGCCGGTCTGAAATTTCGGCGCCAGTACGGGATTGGACGCTACATTGTCGACTTTGTTTGCCTGGAGGCACGCTTGGTCGTGGAGGTCGACGGCGAGTCTCACGAACATCGTGGCGAGCAGGACATGGCACGACAGCGATGGCTCGAGGATAAGGGCTTTCGGGTGTTGCGTGTTTCGAATGAGGAGGTTTTGAGGGATTTGGAGACTGTCTTGCAGGGAATCGAACGTTTTGCCCGCGGGGGCGCGGCGCGTCCGCGCATTGAGGATCGGTGACGGCCCTCACCCGGCTCGCCTGGCGGCGAGCCACCCTCTCCCGCAAGCGGGAGAGGGGACAAGTGGGGAGTTAGGCTAGTGCCTGCCATGCGGGCGGACAAGAGAAAGTTGGCTGCGAAGGCGAGAGCGTTCGCTGGAAAAGGACCGGATGTTCGGCGGAAAGACGCAACAAAGTCCCTTCTCCCCCGGCGGGGGAGAAGGTGGCCCGAAGGGCCGGATGAGGGGGCGGCCCCGTCACTCTGGCCCTCTCCCTCAAGGGGCAGAGGGGCCGGGTAGGCGGACGCAGTGGTTCGCCTGGATCAGCCGACGGCAAGCATATTGGGAGGGTTCGACCATGAACCGCCGAAGGACCATACACAAGTCACGACCCGGCTGGCCGCGAGCGACGGACCGACGCGGCACAGCGCTCATGATCGTCGTCGTCTTGCTCGGCCTATTGTCCCTGCTCGGTGTGCTCTTTTATACGTTTTCGGCGCAAGAGCGGGAGAACGCCGACTATTTTGCACAGTCGGCAAAAGAAACGCCTCCGTCCGAGGAGCTGTTCGACTTCGGGCTGGAGCAGCTGATTGTCGGTGCGCCGAACTATCTTCCTCAGAGCGCCCTGTGGGGACGGCGGCATTCGATCGTCGCGAACATGGTGGGGCGGCTCGACCCGCGGACAGGGCGTCCGAGGGATCTGTCGCCGTTTGACGGAACCGGGGTCCACGTAATCGACGCCGGCGGCGGGCAGCCAGCGGTTGACCAGATCGACGCCGGCGGCGGGCAGCCAGCGGTTGACCAGGACTACGACGGGCAGTACACGGACGAGGACGGTCGGAACGTTAACGGGCAGCCGGACCCGAACGAGCAGAACCACCAACCGTTCTTGGACTTCAACGATTCGCCGGCGGCGTGGGGGGCTTTGGACCCTCGCCATCCGATTCGCCCGGACTTCGATCGCCTACCGGAGCCGGACGTCGACTACACCTACCCAGACATCAACTGTCTCTTTCTGGCTTACAACGGGTACGGATTGGATTCTACGGGCAAGCCAGTGCGAGTGATCATTCCGTCGTTCCATCGGCCGCAGTACTTGCGGCTGGGAGGAACGGTGGTCAAGGATTGGTACAACAACGGTCAACTGACGGGGCGCGTGTTTCGGCCTCATCCACTGCATGTCGCCTTTGATTCGCGGGGACGCGTGGTTGTCGATTCGAATAACCAACCGGTGCCGCGATTCATTGCATCGGCGAATGATCCGGATCTGTCCCTGCAGGTTGGTGGTAGTGGACCATTCCCCTTCGCGGTCGACGTGGACGGGGACGGCACGCCCGGCGAAATGGGCATTTGGACTCGCGCGATCTCCGGTAGCGCGCCCGAAGAATACGAGCTCGACGTCGACAACGACGGGGACGGGATCAACGAGGGGGTCTGGCTGG
This sequence comes from uncultured Planctomycetaceae bacterium, assembly GCA_964428935.1. Classification (GTDB taxonomy): domain Bacteria; phylum Planctomycetota; class Planctomycetia; order Planctomycetales; family Planctomycetaceae; genus JAADHY01. The sequence goes on from CAYSAG010000375.1 coordinate 1,883, forward strand.
ACTTGGGCTTTCCAGTCCAACAGGACCCAGGGACTGGAGCAAAGTACGTGCCGCTGTTTTCGTTCACCGTCTACGACGCCGGCGGCCTGCTGAACCTCAACATCCACGGAAATCTAAACGGAGACGTCGACTTGGCGAACTCTCGTTTTGGCAACGGACAATTCGTGTCCACATCGAACTTGGGGCTTTCCCCAGCCGAGGTCAACCCGGAGCGTGCCCTGACACGCGACCCATCTACTGCGTCGTCAAGCTTGGTCGAGCAGCACCGGCGGTTTTTCGGGCATCCGCCAGCCGACCGCGTCGAGGCGGCCAACATGGAGTGGTGGTTCCTGAATGTGGGCCGGCCGGAGTACGACAGCAGGGGAAACGTCCAGGATTTGTTCGCCGGACGTTGGGGAGATTTGAACTACTTGTACGGCGCGGTCCAGGGACAGGACCCGAACGGTGACGGAAACACGGACGCGAGCGACTTCCCGCGACCCGGGCGGTGGAATTTGGACGACAACGGGGATGCCTTCGAGGGCGGAGCTCGCCGGGCAGGTCCGGGCATGCCAGAGTTGCCGCCGTTCGTCCAGCCACTGGACTACGCGGCCAGCGGCCGTTTCACTCGTTCCGGCACTTTTGGAAAGCGGCCGTTTCTGCGTCAGGTGGACCCCGCGAACCCCAGCGTTTGGTTGGCCTATTTGGGCTACGGGTTGGCCGGAGACGTGCTGCTCCACCAGCAAATGCCGTCGCTGATGCCAGGACTTCGCGCGCCCAACTTGACGTCGCCGGGCGTTCCGCCGACTTGGTTGCTGGACGACCCGATGGAGCTGACCGTGGAGCCCAACTGGGCCGAGCGCCCGATTGACGAGCCGTTCGGGCCGGAGGAGATGGCGTTCTTGCATCTCACCAATCAGGACCTTAGCAAATGCAACGTCACGGGACGCCTGGAGAAACTTGTCCCGTTCAATTTCGATAAAACGAGCGGCGAGGCCGAACGTATCCGAGACCGGTTCACGACGCTCAGTTGGGATCGGAAGCAGCCGGGCTTTCCAGACGCGAATTCTCCCCGTCGATCGTGGGAGTTCAGCGCGGATATCGACGGTGACGGGAAACTTGAGTTCCCACCTCAGTTCGGGGGCGTCGATCCGTTCCGCCCTCAGCTGAGGCGGCTGCTGACGATCGAGCTGGGCGAGATGCGGCCGGATCCGTCCCGGCCGACTATGAAGTTGTCGTTGAACGGCGTGCTGGACGTCGTTCGACGGCCGAATCGGAAGCCGAACGAACTGACCGACCGGTTGATCTTCCGGCCGCTCACTCCGCACCCGACCGACCCCAACAACCCGTTGGGACCCGAAAGCATCTCCAAGTGGGCCAGAACCAACTACAACTTTCCTAACGGCTTGCCTCCGTACCCGCCGCAGTCGGCACCCGATCCCCAGGACCAACTCAGAGCCCAAGAATGGTGGGCTCGCTACGACCGCCAACGAATGGCCCGGGACATCTACGTCTTGCTCTACACCCTGGGGGGTGGAGACGACACCAAGGACTACGCACGCATGTCGAACGCCCGACCCGGCCCCAACGCCCCGCGTCCGCTCTACACCGACGCTCAACTTCGCGAGATGGCTCAATTTGCCGTCAACCTTGTCGACGCCCTGGACCCGGACGACGTGATCACCAAGTTCGAGTACGACAAGGATCTGAGCAACGGCTGGAACCTGGACGACGATCCGTTCTCGTGGCAAGGGGAACCGGCGCCGTTGCAGCCGACCGACCCGCTCTACAATCCGGCGTTTCCTGAGGACGCTGGCGACCGAGGCGTGGTCTACGGCGTCGAGATCCAGCAGCTCACCTTCAGCGAAGTGCTGGTCATCAAGGCCGACCAGGTCAAGGATCAGAACAACAACCCGGTCGACCACCCCGGCACGGAATACATCGACACGAAGGACCGCTACTTTACGTACATTGAGCTCCGAAACGCCAGCCCGTTCGCGGTCACTCTGGGCCAGGGAGCTTTGTGGCGCCGCGACATTAGCGGGCTTTGGGAAATCGAGGTGGTCCCGACGTTGGACGTCAACAAGGAGACCTTTGCCGACGCGGTGAAACGCCGACGCCGGCTCATCTTGCGGGCCGGCACGGTCTCGCCCGGCGGACTTTTCACGATCGGGACCACGGGCGATGCCGACACGCTCCCGGTTTCTGGCAACAACCGACTGCCCAGCCTGTTTCGGGTCGACCCCCGTTGGGCTCCTAACTCTGCGCCGAACTTCGTGACCATCGCACCTAAGCGGGGCGTTCTGGATCTCGACTTGATTCCGTCGGATACCACGACCGTCGACCTAAGCAACGAGTTTCGCTACCGCCTAGCGATGCCGCCGGACCCGGCTGGCGATCCGCGACTCTGGTTGTTCGGCGACGGCCAGCGGATTGATACCATTGGCGAATTTGTGAAGGGCGGTGTTGTTGGTGAGGAGGACGCCAATCACAATGGTGTCATCGACGCTTCGGAAGACGTCAACGGGAACGGCCAGTTGGACAAATGGCCGCTTAGTCTGACGTTTGTCCTCAAGCGTCGCTTGAACCCATACCGGATTCCGCCGGTGGAAAACAATGGCGCGAACACGGGCCAGCATGCGGAGCAGTCGCAGGACAACCCATGGGTAGAAGTGGACCGGATCGGTGCCCAGATCAACTTGGCTGGCACGGACGCCGACGTTCGCGATGAGCCGGACGTGACGAATCCC
>CAYSAG010000376.1:0-4587 GCA_964428935.1 uncultured Planctomycetaceae bacterium
ACAGGTTCCATGCAAACACCTCGTCGCCCAAACTCACGGCGCGCCCCTGGCTTCGCGCCGTCGCTCCGCGACGGCCGTGTGTTGGAGACGGGGGCACACCCACCCGGCGATGAATCGCCGGGCTACCATCACCCCGTCGCTCCGCGACGGTTGCCACAGCGGCCCAGGACCGCCGGGCGTCATCTGGCCTTCGGCTACGGCCACGCTGCATGTCTTTTCTGGTTGATTGAAGCCTTGTGGTTCTGGTTGCGGTTCCTTGTGTGCGTCCGCTGGCAGTAAAGCGGAACGGCTTCAGAACCCCCGGCCGATCGGCGTCGGTGTAAACGACGGACGTATCGGCGGCGGGGTGTACGATGGTTGCCTGAAAGACGGCTGGGACCAACTGGGATTGGTCCAGCGGGGCGAGCGGAATCCGCTGTTCCACGACGGTCGGAGCGTGGGAGGCTGATGAAGCCAATTGTGCTCCTGCAGGTGCCTCGAACGATCGAGTTGCTCCTGCCACGCCTTCATCTTCCGGTCGGCTTCCCAGACCTGCTCTTGCAGCTGCTGCGGGTCCACCTGTCCCCGCTCGCTGCGTCGCCGCAGCTCCGTCTGATCGAGCCAGGGCCACCACGACCGCCAGGGGGGTCGAACCCGAGCCTGGTTCGACGGCAAGTACAAAGAACGCAAGTGCTCGGCCCTTGCGATGGGGTCTTCTTGCTCGTCGCTCGACGGCCGGTGGCGTTGGGCGTGGGCGTGAGCGGTGGGGCGGTCGAAGTAGTGCCAATGGAAGCCTTGGCTTGACCGCTCCTCGCCGTTGACCTTGACCGCGTGCGGGGGCACGTCGATCTGGACGTAATCGCCAGCCGAGACGGTTCCGAACAGGAAGCCGGCGACAAAGGCTTCTGGAGGCCGACCGGTGGTGATTCGTCTGGGCGGATGGAAGTTGACGATGAGACTGTAGGTGTCTGCAGACTGTGGAATGAGGTAAATCCAGACTCGGTCGTACGCGATGAGGTTCGGCGTTCGTTGGCGCGGGTTGTCGACCGGGTTCGTGGGTCCGGCGCCGGACTGGCGGATCTCGAAAAACACGCCCTCGAATCGAGCTCGGGTTCCCTGTGCCGACGAAACAGAGTCGCCGTCGGAGAGCTTCTGGTACCACGTCCACAACCGGGCGTCGAGGACATCGTCCTGGGTCAGCCAGCCGTTGCCGTGTTCGGTTTCCACCCACAGCCATTCGTCTTGCACGTGCTGGACGGTCAGCCTCTTGCCTTTGGGCACTCGGCCGACGACTTCTGCCTCGATCCGCAGCGGCACCTCGCGCAGTGTGACCACCTGGTCGCCCGGCTCGATCTGCAGGTCCTTTTCGATCTGTTCGAGCTGCTGGAGCAGTTTGTCGGTGCTTTGGCTTGCTGTGGCGGGGCCCGAGTGGTCGGCCTGCGAAGCCGGTGGCGGAGGAGGCGGCTTGTGGATGGGGGCGACCTCTTGTCCCCGAACCGTTCCTGTCGCCAGGGCCATAGCGGCGAGGATCGCGGGCCAAGTGGTCGTGGAAAAGCCTTTTGCGTTTGCCATGGTCGGTTCCTCTTTTTTGGGGGTCATTGCGGTCGACGGTTTTCCCGGACTGGGCGAGCTGGGTTGGCGTGCGACGCGCCGGGCTGCCCGAACGCGGCTGCGGCCGGCGGCAGAGCGGCTCCCGGCCAGGCCAGGGCCACGCGCATCCGGCCGTTGGAGGGACGCAGCGGCGGCTCGGTCGGGCGGCTCGGGTCCGCCGGCTCCGAACGCTCAGACGAGGGTTTGTCGGTTCCTTTGGTTTCTGCGGGTGGGGGCGGTGGGGCTTCGGGTCGTTCCGACGGCGGTTTTTCCGTGGACTGGCCGGAGGGAACCGGCTCGGCCGACCGGGTGGTCAGTTGGCAAAAGCCGACGGCGGCCTCTGGTTGCTGCTGGAGGGTTTGAATGAGCTGGTCGACGCGTGAGGCGTCGACTGGGGTCAGCAGGCGCTCGGTCAGGGAGGCCACGCCGAAGCGGCTGGGCGGCAAGGGTTTGTCGGAGAGGATGGCAATGAGTGTTTCGGTGCCGTAGGGCGGGCCGGCCCGCAGAAGGAAGCCGGCTCCGCGGGCGGGGACGTCCAGCCGCTGCCCGGCTTTCACCTGGACGCTGGGCTGATCCCGATTCGGCAGCAGACAGAGCACCGAGCCGTCGGCTTGTCGGTAGAGCAGGTAGAGGTAGCCCGATCGCTCGGCTTGGACCGTTATCTGGATGAGCTGGCCGGCGCCGTCGGGTCCGTCCGGTGGGCCGAGGTAGACGCCGTCGGGGTGGTTGAGTTGAAGCCAGATGCGTCTTCCGGGCGGGTGGTTGGCAGTCGGCTGCGAGTTGGGTGGACTGGCGGGCTGTTGGGTTTGGGGTTTTGCGGAGCCGCTGGCTGTCGAAGGCCGGCCGGTGTCGGGCTGAGTTTGGTTGGTTCCCTGGCCGTCCCGGTCGGCGAGCTGTTGATCGCGGCTCAGGGACTGGCTGCTTGGGCCGGATGGGGAGGAGGGCTGGTTGGGAGCTTGCTGATGGTTCTGGGTCGGTCGGTCGGTCGGCTGGGTGTTGGCGTGGGGGGGCTGAGTCTGGTGCTGGGCGACGGGCTGGGCGAATCGGTGGATGAGGGTTGTGGCTCCCCATGTCAGCAGGACGATCAGGGCGGCGGCCACGATCAGTTCGAACAGCCACCAGTTGCTGGTTGGGCTGGCTGGGAGGGGCAGGGTGGTGGGTGGGTTGAGCAACTGGGGGAGGTTGGCTCCGCTGGTGAAGGGTTGAAGGGCGTCGGCGACTTCTTGCGGCGTTTGGAAGCGGTGGTTGGGGTCTTTGGCGAGCATGCGGTGGATGATGTTTGCCAGGCGAGCGGGCACGTCGGGACGTTGGCGGCGGATGGGTGGGACCGAATGGTTCAGGTGGTGGTGGAACCGGTCGATGGGGGTTGGGGCGGGGAGGTGTTCGAACGGGGCCTTTCCGGTCAAGAGTTTGTACAGGGTACAGCCTAGGCTGTAGATGTCGGCTCGGATATCCACGTTGTGGCTATCGGCGACTTGTTCGGGAGCAGTGAAGTCGGGCGTTCCGAGGAGACGACCGGGGGCGGCGGAGCCGTTGGAGAGCGAAGCGGACTCCGCACGAAGCCGGCTGAGGCCCAGGTCTAACAGTTTCACTTGGCCGTCGCGGGAGAGCATGAGGTTGGCTGGTTTGACGTCCCGATGGACCAGGCCGTTTTCGTGGGCGTACTGAAGGGCCAGGGCGGCCTGACGCGTCAGTTCGCAAGCGTCGGCAATGGGCAGGCGGCCGTGGTGCCTGACCAGACGCGCCCCGTCGATGCCGTCGACATACTCCATGGCGAGATAGGGTCGACCGCAGCTCCGGCCGGCGTCGTAAGCGCGGACGATGTTGGGGTGTTGCAGTTGTCCGAGAGCTTGAATCTCGCGCTGAAACCGTTCGACCGCCTCGTCGTCGGCCAGCAAGTCTTGGGGGAAAACTTTGAGCGCCTCGTGTCTGTTCAGGGCGAGGTGAACCACTTTGTAGACGTGCCCCCAATTGCCGCCCAAGTACTTCAGGATGTAGCGGCCGGCAAAAACCTGGCCCAGTTGCGGAGCGTCGGCAGGGGGACGCAGTGGGCCAGTGCGAGGAGGATGGGTCAGGACTTTCGGGCGAAGGTGGCCGAGTTGCTCGGCTGCGGCCTGCCACGACTTTTCGGCAAGCCGGACCGAGTCCGGTACGGGACGACGGAGTGCGTCGAGCAACGGGTCGGCCAGAGACTGCTCCAGCTCGTCGGCAACGCTTTGGCACTGCGGGCAGTCGCCCAGATGACGTTCTACCTTCTGGTGTTGCTGGCCTTCCAGTTGGCCTGTCAAACACCGCTCGATTTCTTTGCGATCGGGACACTCCACCAGCCAGCTGTCGCCCTGCCCAGACATGGCCTTTTCTCCGTCCGAGTCTTCCAACGCCGCACCCCATCAGACTTGGGGAATTTCAGGCAAACCTCTGCCAAGCCGCCTCGTCCGCCGAAGCCGCCAGGCCGGCCCCAGCCCGACTGCTCTGCGCAAGACACTCATTAGTCCGAAAGCGCGAACAACGTTCGCGCTTTTTGGAGTGCGGCAGTCCTCTGCCGCTTTGGATCCAAAGCGGTGCGGGAGCACCGCACTCCAAACCGCGTCCACGCACGGATACCAAGGGCGCAGCCCTTGAGTAGAGAGAGAGCCTCTCCATTAAATAAAGACGGGGGAGCGTGACGCCGACCGGGCGATTTTTTCCGGCCGGACCGGCCCAACGCGGCATAAGGCCGCAACCAACAAGGACTTACGGCTCATCACCCAATTGCGCGCGGTATGGAAGTTCGTTTCCCCGCAAAGACGTTGCGACGATCGCCACCCAAGCCCCGTTCGTCTCGCCGTCGCCTCGGCCTCTCACCCTTCCACGGCAGGGCCAGCCGCCGGCGAGGACGGGCGGGGCGGCCCCGTTTGTTGAGCCCGAGCCGAGGCCGCGGCCGTCGACCTGAATTGCTGACCGCGCGCAGTTCTGCGAAGAACCGGACTCAGCTACGAGGCGGGACTCCACGCAGACGCTGCGCGGTTGGTGTCGCCC
>CAYSAG010000377.1:0-4582 GCA_964428935.1 uncultured Planctomycetaceae bacterium
GTTGGCTTTTTCGAACACGCTGGCCACGCTTGCTGGAACTTCCCACAGCTTGCCCGGTAAGCTTGTCTGTGGCCAGCCGGTTTTCGTCGCCGACGCGTTCGCAGGCCTGAGGCGGTCGCCGAGACTGTAGCGTTGCAGCAAGCGGTGAGCGTTGTCGGCAAGACCGGCCGGAGCCGAATGGCCCACCGTTCCGACAAGGAGTTCTCGGAAGGGAGCCAGCCCGGAGATTCGCCCACCGAGCGGCCCGCCGACCGCGAACTTTTCCCACAGGGGCCAACGTGTGCTCGCGGTGCGTCCGAGCGGAGCCGGGGAAAGGTTTACAACGCCAACGACGAGGTGCTCGACATGCAACAGGTGCGAGAAGGTTTTTCTGTCAGGACCGGTCGACCGGCGGCTCGGCCGTTTGTGTCTTTCGGCGTCGCAGCTCTGAGCCTGGTGGTGGCCGGTTGGACCACCGCGGCGCAGGCGGCCGACTTGCCGGAAGCGGTTCACCCGGAGCGTCTGACGGCGGCCACGCCCGCCGACGGACGGTCGGTTTGCACGAATCCGCCGTCGTTGCTTTGGCCGCCCGTTGCACGTCGGGACGTCCGCTACTGTGTCCGGCTGTCGAAGGACCCGAGCTTTCCCGCCGGTCAGACGCTGCAGGCCGACGACTTGCCGTGGGCCATGTTCAACCCGCACCGGAAGCTGGAGCCGGGCGTTTGGCACTGGAAGTACGCCGTTCGGCGAGGGCAGGACCGGCCGCGCTGGTCGCGCGTGTTTCAGTTTCGAGTGGACGAGTCGGCCAGGGTGCGAGTGACGCCGTCGCCGGAGCGATTCGTCGCTGGTTGTCCGGACGGACACCCCAGGTTGTTGGCCGAGCCGGACCAGGTGGCCGAGCTGCGTCGGCAGGCGCGGCAGTCGGGTGAAGCGAAACGGGTCTTGCGAGCCGTCCGCTCACTGATTGGAGCTCCCCTGCCGGACGAACGGCTAGGCCGGCCGAAGGAAAAGGGACGCAACCGGTACGAGGCGAAACGTTTCGCGCAGTGGTCAAGCAAGGCCTTTGCGGCAAAGCTGCGGGGGCAGGCGGAAGCAGTCGCTCGCGCGTACCTGCTGACGGGCGACGAGTCGGTGGGACGCGAAGCCGTTCGACGCGGGTTGCACATTGCCTCGCTCGACCCGGACGGCGTGACGGCTCGTTCCGTCAGCGACTTCGCCGACGGCTCCTGCATGGAGGCCATGGCCGTGGTGTACGACACCTGTTACGACTTGCTGTCGCCGTCGGAACGCCGGCAACTGCGCGAAGCCATGCTGGTGCGAGCTCGCCGGTTCTTCGGCCGAATGGTCAACAACCTGGAAGCTCGCATTTTCAATGCTCACGTCTGGCAGCACATTCTGTGGCAGGCCACTCAGGTGGCGGTTGCTTTGCACGGCGAAGCGGCCGAAGCCGACTTGTGGCTCCGGTACGTCTACGAGCTGTGGGTGGCTCGCTTTCCAACCTTGGGCGGCGACGACGGTGGTTGGGCGAACGGCCTGAACTACTTCGGCACGAACTTCCGCACGCTGTTGGAAATGCCGGAACTGTTCGGCCGTTGGACGGGCTTCGACTTCTTCGACCACCCCTGGTACCGCAACACCCCGTACTACTTGCTCTACTGCTGGCCGCCCGATTCGGCTTGTGACGGCTTTGGCGACGGCAGCGAGCGGGACACGCCGCCGCCGGCCAGCCGCGGACAGTTCGTCCTCGCGTTGGCCGCTCGCTTCCACGACCCGTACGCCGTCTGGTACGCCAAACAGGTGCTGAAACAGGACTTCGCCGACGAGGCGGAGAAGTACCCGAACCTTCCGCCGCCAAAACCGCCCGCCGACCTCCCGCTGGCTCGACTGTTCGACGACATTGGCGTCGTGTCCATGCACACCAGCCTGACGTCGGCGGCGAACGACGTCTTTGTCGCATTCCGCTCCAGCCCGTACGGTTCGTTCAACCACATGCACTGCGACCAAAACAGCTTCCACGTGCTGTGCGGCGGGCAACGCGTCTTCGCCGGCTCCGGTTACTACATTGCCTACGCCGACGACCACTACACCGGTTGGTACGTGCACACGCGCGGACAGAACTCGGTGCTGATCGACGGCCGCGGCCAGGTTCGAAGCTGCAAGGGTTACGGTTGGGTGGCTCGCTACCTGCACGGGTCGACCGTGACGTACTGCCTGGGCGACGCCTCCGCCGCGTACCCGGACGACGCGGGGCTGAAACGCTTCCGACGGCAACTGGTCTTCCTCCGTCCGAACGTGCTGGTGGTCTACGACGACTTGCAAGCGGACCACGTGGCGCGCTGGAGCTGGCTGCTGCACAGCCCGTGGCCAGTCGTGGTGAAAGCCGACACGCCGACCGTGCGCGGACCGTCGTTTCAGGCCAGCGTGCGAGTGCTGGGTTCGAAACCCCTGCGGCTGTCCGTCGACACCCGCTTCGACCCGCCCGCTGTGAACTGGCGAAAGAAGAAACGAGGCGGAAAGCTGCTCGAGTACCCGGACCAGTACCACGTGACGGTCGAGCCGACGGAGCGAACGGCGTCCGCCCGGTTCCTGGCGGTCCTTCAGTTGCAGAACGGAACGGGCGCGGCGCCCAGCGGTGCGACGGACCGGGACGCTGGGTTGGTGCCTGTCGAGGTGCACGGCAAGACGGTCCGCGTCGGACCGTGGACGATTCAAGCCGAACTGGACGCCGCTCGGCCGCCGTCCCTCGTGGTCACACGCCGCGACGGCACGGTCGGGCTGGCGGCCGACGTCGACACGCTGCACCTGGGTGGACGCGACTACGCGGTCGACGGGGCGGCCTTGTTGGTCGAGCAGGCCGGTCGGCTGCGGCGGGTGTGCCGCGACAACGGCCCGCCGGTGCCGTGTCGTTGACAAAGGGCCGCTCGTCGGGTCACCGAGGCTGGGCGTCGGGAGTCGCCGGGGGGCGGTGGTGGCGGCGTGCGCCTTTGAGGTCGCCTTGAGAGAGAAGGAGCCGGACATGAAAAGGCTGGCTGCGTTCTTGCTGCTTTGGCTGGGGTGGGTTTCGGTCGTCCGAGCGGAGTACCCGAACCGCTGGGTTTGGCTTTTCGGTTGGGGGCTGAGAAACGACGCCGACCTTCAGCAAATCGAGCCGGTCCTGAAGACGGCGTCCGAACACGGCTTCAACGGAGTTGTCGTGTCGGCTGGCCTGGACCGGCTGTGCAAACAGCCGCCGGAGTACTTCCAGCGTTTGGAAAGGCTGCTGGAGTTGTGCCGGCGTTACAAGCTGGAGGTCATTCCGTGCGGGTTCTCGGTCGGGTACGGGGGCTCGTTTCTGGCTCACGACCGCAACTTGGCCGAAGGAGTTCCGGTTCAGGACGCGCTGTTTGTCGTCCACGGTCGCGTGGCGACGCACGTCCCCAGCTCGACCGTTCGCCTGGTCAACGGCGGCTTCGAGGAGTTCCAGGGCAATCAGGCGGTCGGCTACCGCTTCCACGACATGCCCGGACGAATCACGTTCCGCGACACTCAAATCAAACACAGCGGGCGGTCGTCGCTGCGGTTTCAAGACCTGCAGGCTCACCCGGCCGGCAACGCCCGGGTCATGCAAGAGGTGTCGGTGGATCCGTACCGCTGCTACCGAGTCACTCTGTGGCTCAAGACCGAGAACCTACTGCCGTCGGACCGGTTTCGCATTCTGGTTCTGGCTGGCGACCGAAACCTCGCTCCTCGCTCGTTTCGAGTGCCGCCGACCACCGACTGGCGAAAAGTGACCATGATTTTCAACAGCTTGGCCAACCGGAAGGTACGTCTTTACGCCGGCGTCTGGGCCGGACGCTCCGGCCGGTTCTGGATCGACGACTGGAAAATCGAAGAGGTGGGACCGATTAACGTGCTCCACCGACGCGGCACGCCGGTCACGGTTCGAGGAGCCGACGGAACGCTGTTTGAAGAAGGACGCGACTACCAGCCGTTGGTCGACCCGGAGTTCAACTTCTACCGCGTGGACCGCCAACCGACCAAGCTGCACCTGACGCCGGACTCTCGCATTCGCGACGGACAGACGCTGCGCGTCTCGTGGTACCACCCCATGGTCATCAACGACTCGCAGGTCACCGTGTGCATGGCCGAGCCGGAACTGTACGAAATCATGCGGCACGAGGCCGAGCTGATTCAAAAGCACCTGCACCCGCGGCGGTTCTTGCTGTCGATGGACGAAATTCGAATGGGCGGCACCTGCGCCGCGTGCGTGGGGAAGGGGATGGCTCGACTGCTCGGGCAGTGCATTACCCGCCAAGTGCAAATCCTTCGACAAGTCAATCCGCAAATGGAAGTGCTCATCTGGTCCGACATGCTCGACCCCAACCACAACGCCCACGGCGACTACTACCTGGTCCAGGGGGACTTTACGGGCGTTTGGGACAACGTGCCCAAGGACTTGGTCGTTGCCGTCTGGGGCGGTGCTGTCCGCGAAAAAAGTCTGCGGTTTTTCGCCGAGCGGGGCTTTCGAACGTTGGTGGCCTGCTACTACGACGCGGACAACTTGGACCAGGTGCGCGGCTGGCTTCAGGCTGCGAAGGGCTTGCCCGGCGTGACCGGCTTCATG
>CAYSAG010000378.1:0-4563 GCA_964428935.1 uncultured Planctomycetaceae bacterium
AGCGTACAATTAATTATATACAGTGTGTGATACCTATCATATATACACATAGTGCACACTCATTCCCTACACTACGCTCTTCCGAACTTGAGAGACTTGAGCGGCCTGTTCCCTGGACCCGTTACCGGTCGGCCCCTTCGCCCATTATCAATAAGGGCGTCCACCGCCTCTTGCAACATCCGCTTCTCGTTCCGCACTATGATATCCGGCGCTCCAAGTTCTAATAAACGCTTGAGTCTGTTATTGCGGTTGATCACCCTGCGGTAGAGATCGTTCAAGTCAGAGGTCGCAAAGCGACCACCATCTAGCTGGACCATGGGTCTCAGGTCCGGCGGAATAACGGGTATGACATCGAGTATCATCCACTCCGGGCGGTTTCCGCTGTCCCGGAGCGACTCGATGATCTTCAGCCGCTTGATCAGATCCTTGCGCTTCTGCTGGCTCGTCGTTTCCTGCAGTTCCTCACGCAGCTCTTGAGACAGTTTGTTCAGGTCCAACTCCGACAGCAGGCGCTTGATCGCCTCGGCGCCCATGTCGGCCACGAAGGAGTCCGGTCCGTACTTGGCCCTCGCCTGCTGGTATTCTTCCTCGGTGAGCAGTTGGCACTTGCGCAGAGGCGTGTCGCCCGGGTCGATGACCACGTAGTCCTGGAAGTAAATGACCTTCTCCAGGCTCGTGGTCTTCATGTTGAGCAGGGCGCCGATCCGGCTGGGCGTGCATTTGAAGAACCAAATGTGGACGACCGGTGCAGCCAGTTCGATGTGGCCCATGCGCTTCCGCCGCACGCGGCTGTGCGTCACCTTCACGCCGCAGCGGTCGCACACCATGCCCTTGTACTTCATGCCGCGGTATTTGCCGCAGCCACACTCCCAGTCCTTCTCCGGTCCGAATATCCGTTCGCAAAACAGGCCGTCCTTTTCCGGACGGTAAGTGCGGTAGTTGATGGTCTCCGGTTTTTTCACCTCGCCATACGACCAGCTTCGAATGTCGTGTGAACTGGCGAGGCTGATCTTGACGCAGGTGTACTCGTTCACCCGATCGTAGCCCGTGGTTTCGCCGACGCTCACCGGAATACTCCTTGTCTAACAGGCTGCCCGAAAAGGCCAAACGCAACCGAAGGGAAACGCAAGCCAGCCGGCTAGGCCGACGTCTTTTCGACCCGCAGGTTGAGGGCCAGTCCACGAATCTCGTTCATCAGCACTTCGAAGCTTGCCGGAGTCCCTGCCTCCAAGGTGTTTTCGCCTTTGACCATCGACTCGTAGATTTTCGTCCGCCCTTCCACGTCGTCGCTCTTCACCGTCAGCAGCTCCTGCAATATGTAGGCGGCCCCGTAAGCCTCCAGGGCCCAAACCTCCATTTCTCCGAATCGCTGCCCGCCGAAGCGAGCCTTTCCGCCCAAAGGCTGCTGGGTGATGAGCGAGTACGGACCGGTGGCCCGAGCGTGGACCTTGTCGTCCACCATGTGGTGCAGCTTCATCATGTAGATGTAGCCCACCGTGACCTTCTGCTCGAACGGCTCGCCGGTCCGACCGTCGTACAGCACCGTCTTGCCGTCTTCCGGCAGTCCCGCTTCCCGCAGGCATTTCCGCACGTCTTCCTCCGACGCTCCGTCGAAGACCGGGCAGATGGCGCGGAAGCCCAACTTGGCTGCGGCCCAGCCCAGGTGCGTCTCCAGAATCTGGCCCACGTTCATGCGGCTGGGAACGCCCAAGGGGTTCAGAATGATGTCCACCGGCGTGCCGTCCTCGAGGAACGGCATGTCCTCGATCGGCAAGATTTTCGCGATGACGCCCTTGTTGCCGTGGCGGCCGGCCATCTTGTCACCAACGGAAATTTGCCGCTTCGAGGCCACGTAAACCTTGACCATTTGCAGCACGCCGCTGGGCAGCTCGTCGCCCCGTTTCATGCTGTTGACCCGCTGGTCCCGTTCGTCGATCGCCTCTTCGACCAGCGGCCACCGCTCCTTCATCAGTTTCTTGCACTCGGCCAGCTTCTGGGGGCTGCGGATGTCGAGCTGCTCGAACACCTCGGGAAACTTCCGAGCGTACTCGGTCAAGAACTTGTTGTCCTTGATCGACCGCAGCTCCCGACCGTTCTCGTCTGTCAGCGGCCTCCCCAAAACCTTTTCGAGCTCGCCGAGGAATTCCTTGAAGACGGTAGCAACTTGCTTGTTGCCCTCTTTTTCGACGCTCTTGACCTGTTCGTCGAACTTCTTCCGCTCCTCTTCCGGCAAGCTCAGGCGGCGTGAGAACTTCTCCGTGTGGATGACAATCCCCTCGACGCCGCTCGGCACCTCCAGCGAGTCATTCTTCACGTCCTCGCCGGCGCGTCCGAAAATAGCGTGCAACAGCTTTTCCTCCGGCGTCAGCTCGGCCTTCGCCTTGGGCGTCACCTTGCCGACCAGAATGTCGCCGGGACGGACATGCGTGCCGACACGGACGATGCCGTCTTCGTCGAGGTGACGCAGCGCCTTCTCGCCCACGTTGGGAATGTCGCGCGTGAACTCCTCGCGACCGAGTTTGGTCTCGCGAATCTCCACGTCGAATTCGTCGATGTGAATCGACGTGTAGACGTCGTCCCGCACCAGCCGCTCGGAGAGGATGATCGCATCTTCGAAGTTGTAGCCCTCCCACGACATGAACGCCACCAGCACGTTGCGCCCTAGGGCCAGCTCACCGTCTTTCGTCGCCGCCGTGTCACACAGCACTTGGCCTTTCTTGACGCGATCGCCGATCTTGACCAGCGGCTTCTGATTCAAGCAGGTCCGTTCATTCAGACCGACAAACTTCCGCAGCGGGTACCGCTTGCCGTCAATGTGAATTTCGTTCGCGTCGACGTAGGTCACCTTTCCGGACCGGTCGGCCTTGAGGATGAGTCCGGAGTTCTCAGCAGCCACCCGCTCCATGCCCGTCGCCACCAACGGAGGCTCGGTGATCAGCAGCGGCACCGCTTGCCTTTGCATGTTCGAGCCCATCAGAGCGCGGTTGGCGTCGTCGTGCTCCAAGAAAGGAATCAGGCTCGCGCTCACACCGACCATCTGCGACGGAGCAAGGTCGATGTACTGGATTCGCTCCCGTTCCGTCAGCACGACGTCGTTGTGGTACCGCGCCAGAACACGGTCCACGGCGATGCGGCCGTCCTCGACCGGCGTATCGGCCGGGGCCACGTACACGTCGGCCTCCTCGTCCGCCCGCAGCCACTCGATCTCGTCCGTCAGCCGTCCGTTTTTCACTTTGCGGTACGGCGTGATCAGGAACCCGTACTCGTCGATCCGCGCGAAGACGGCCAGGCTGGAAATCAGCCCGATGTTGGTCCCTTCCGGAGTCTCGATCGGGCAGATTCGGCCGTAGTGCGAGATGTGGACGTCGCGGACCTCAAAGCCGGCCCGCTTGCGGTTCAACCCGCCGGGCCCCAGAGCGCTCAGCCGCCGCTCGTGCGTCAGCATCGACAGCGGGTTGGTCTGGTCCACGACCTGCGACAACTCGCTGCGGCCGAAAAAGTACTCGATCGCCGCCGACACGCTTTTCGGGTTCACCAGCGTCTGCGGCGTCATCTCCTCGACATCTTTTAGGCTCATCCGCTCCTGGACGGTCCGCTTGAGCTTGATGAACCCTTTGCGAATTTCTTCGGCCGCCAGCTCGTCGATCGTCCGCAAGCGTCGGTTGCCCAAATTGTCGATGTCGTCGACGTACGCGCTCGGGTCGTTCTGCCGGAGCCGCATCAAGTACTTGATGGCGTTGATGTAGTCCTCCGGCCGCAGAGTCATGACGTCGCCCGACGTGGTCTGCCCGAACTTGCGGTCGATTCGGAACCGGCCGACCTGCCCCAGTCGGTACCGAGTGGGGTCGAAGAACTTCTCACGGAAGAGGTCTCGGGCTTTTTCCAACTGAGGCGGGTTCCCGGGGCGCAACCGCTGGTAGATTTTCAGCAGAGCTTCCTCGTGGGTCGAGGTACTGTCTTCGACGATTGTGTTCAGGGCCAGCGGGTCCGGGATCTTGGACACGATTTCGACGCTCTTCAGCCCCGACTCAAGAATCTCCTCGAAGTCCTCTTCGGTAATCTCGTGGCCGCAGTCGACGATGATCTCGCCGCACCGTTCGTGGCCCGGCGGAAAAATGATGTCCTCCGCCGCCCGGCTACCGATCAGTTTCTCCTTGGCTTTCTTGCTCGAAAGACTGACCTTCTCGGTTTCGTAGAAGAGCCGAATCAGATCGGAGTCGGTCGAGTAGCGCGGATCCATCGCGCGCAGCAAGGTCGTCGCCGCGAACTTCCCGCTCTGGTCGATCCGCACGGACAGGACGTCCTTCTTGGTGACGACCAGCTCAATCCAACTCCCGCGTTCGGGAATGATTCGACACGAGTGCGTCTTTCGCTCGCCGGGCTCGTTGACCAACACAAAATCGACTCCCGGCGAACGGTGCAACTGACTGACGATCACACGCTCCGCGCCGTTGATGATGAACTCGCCGCCGCCCAGCATGATGGGCAGGTCGCCCAAATACACTTCCTGCTCGACCGGCTGCTTCTTGTTCAGACGCAGCCGCACGCGGAACGGACGACCGT
>CAYSAG010000379.1:0-4561 GCA_964428935.1 uncultured Planctomycetaceae bacterium
AACAGCTTGTATTTTATCAAAAGTGAGTAATCCGGTATCGGTGTAGATGAGTGCGACACCAAATAGCAGGAAACTGGAAGATACACCAGATAAAAGCATGTACTTAATACTGGCTTCAAGTGCGCCATGTCGACGGGTATTGCCTTTCACTAGGTAGCCTACCAGTGCGAATAAGGACACGCTTAACAGCTCAATTCCTATAAAAAAGGAAGCAAAATTGTTACTTGCGATTAGTACTGATGCGCCAAGTACACCCAGAGACATCAGAATATAGTACTCTTCTTTTTCTTCCTGGCACTGTTTTAGGTAGTGGTATGAAAATAGGGTAATACAAAGGCTTGTCAGAATGATCATTTCAATAAAAAAACGACTGTAAGCATCCATTGTAATGAGTGGTGTTACCTGAATCATTTGACTGTCTGGCGTCGATATCAAGATAATAAATGCTGCCAGATAACCGATTACGGAAAGCAGTTGCGTTTGCCTGTGATGGCGATGAAAGGCGATCAGCAGCATGGTTAGTACACTGATGGAGGCAATAATGATAATGGGTAAAAAAGCTTGAAGCTGTATCATATTCATGAGAAAGCCCCCAAACCCAGGTGCTGCAATGTGTTCAGGGCCGGTGTGACCAGCTCAGTAAGCCATCGGGGAAATAATCCGAGTAAAATCAATCCTGTCATCATGATTGCCATCATAAAAAGTTCAAGTTGAGTAAAGTCATGTACCTGAGAAATGCGAGTATTCAGCTCTGGCGAGCGGCGTACATTAGCTTGCTTACCATAAAATATTTTCTGAATGAGCGTGAGTGCATAAATGGGCGCCACTATCATTCCGATTGCGGCTATTGATGCAAATATCGGGTGATCCTGAAAACTACCAAGGAGAACAAGACCTCGGTCGCCAGCTCGTACGCTTCCTTCACCTGAGCCAGAATTTGCGGTTCCCCCAGGACCATGCTGTCCAAGCTGCTGGCGACCGTGAACAGGTGCCGCACGGCTTCCCGTCCCGCCAGCTCGTACGCGTGCTCCAAAATCTCGGCCGGGTCGATTTCGTGGAACTGGCCCAGGAAGCGAGCCAGCTGGTCGGCTTCGACGGCGGAACTGTTTTCTGTGGCGACGTAAAGTTCCACGCGGTTGCACGTCGACAGCAACACGGCCTCCATGTCCGGGAACTGCTTCCGCCACCGCGACAGAGCCGACCTCGCCTGCTCGCGGCTGAACGCCAGCCGCTCTCGCACCGCCAGCGGCGTTGTCCGGTAGCTGCATCCCAGAATCTGGACAATCATGGACAGCCTCCAGGGGACGCCACGTCCCCTTCGTTCGGTTCCCAGTCGCAACCGTCGTCAGCGGCCAGCCGGACCCGTCAAGCGTGTCGGACTAGCCGTTCGAACGTCCGGGCCAGCCAGCTTGGCCACCGCCCGACGAACGGACTGCCGCTCCAGCTCGGCGGGTCGGTTGTCGGGCGGGCGAGTCGGTCCGCGTCGCGCCCCGTGCTCGGTCGAGAAAAACAACCCCGTTACCAGAACCAAAATGAGGAACAGGAAACTGACCAGCGTCAAGTAGGCCACTTTGTGGCCTTCTCGCATGGGACGGTAGACAAGCCCACTAACGACAGCCACGACCAGCCAGGCAAACATGAGCCACGTGCTCACCACCACCGGGTCGTGCCACGACACCCGCTGGTCCTGGCTAATCAAATTCAGCACCACTCCCGACAACAACCCAATGCCCACAGTGACCACCGAGGCGACCACCGCGTGGTTGTTCGCCTTCTGCAACCACTCCACGCTGGGCAAACGAATCGCCCGCAACGGCAACAACTTGCGCTTCAGACGGTAGACCTGCCACAGGTAGAGTACGCCGGCCACAAAGCCCAAGAACAGACAGACCGTGGCAATCAGAATGGACACGCCGTGAATCGTTCCCCAGACGCGAGTGGCCGGCCCGCGCGGAAACGGAACCGGGTCGGCAAAAAACACGGCAATGCCAATCAACGCTAGAACAAGCGGCAGCAGAAACAGGCCAAAGGGACTGTGCGGCCGTTTGAAGAGCAGGTACAAGTAGACGCCCGCCAACACCCACGCCGCCACCAGGTAAAAGTCTCGTTCGCTCGACAGCGGCACGCGGTTGGGCGCCACCGCGTGAAAGTAAAGGTAGACCGTGTGCGCAAACAGACCAGCGACCGTGAACAGGTACAGGACCCAGTCGGCAATTCTCACGCGCAGCTTCAGCCGGCACACCTCGGCCGCCAGCGACACCAGGTAACTGCACGCGAAGCACACCACCGTCACTCGAGAGAAAAACTCGCTCACCAGTCGCCCTCGCCGTCTGTGTGGTTTTGCAACGCATTCTGAGCCGGCACTGGTTCCGACCAACGCGAACCGAGTCGGACGGCTGTCCGAAAGCCACGGCCGTCGGACCGGGTCCGGCTCCACAACCGCCGACCGCTCCACTGCGTCCCTCTGGCCTTGGTCGGCCGGTGAGCCTGCTCGGTCCGACCTCGGGCGCCGGCCGGCTCCTGCCGCGCCTGACTTCCCCCTTTCGGCGAGCTGGCTGTGTCGACCTTCGGTGCGCGGCGGGAAAAAATTGTTCGGTCCCCGTGAGCGAACGGCCGTCCCGTGAAATCAGCCAGCTCACCGGAAACATAGCCCGCTCGTGTTCGGGCTTCAAGAGCCACGAAAGGGGCGAAAACAAGTCGACCGGGGCCGTCCGGCGAAGGGAACCGCCAGGTAATGCGTGCCGAAGCATGCGTCCAGATGGGTGCAGCAGGAGCGTCGCCGGCGGGTGTCCGAGGCGGACGAACGGTCGCACAACAGGAGAAGAGTTGAGTGGGTCGGACCAACCGGACCGGGCTTTCGAGAACGTTCGGTTCGAAAAGGAAGTCCGCGTGCCTTTGAGCCAGCGGCTCGTGCCGCTTGTCAGGCCGCCTCAGCGGCTGGCCGCTCGGCCGTCTGCTGCACCGGCGGCAGGTGACGGCAAAGCAGCTCGACGGTCTTCTCGGTGGCTCCCTGTTGCGACAGCACGGTTTGTCGAGCCCGCTGGCCCATGGCTCGAGCTCGTTCTGGGTTCTCGAGCAGTTCGGCGACGGCCTGGGTGAGTTCGTCGCCCGAGCGAACGACGCGGGCGGCGTCGTGAGCGAGCAGCAGTTCCACGACGTCTCGGAAATTGTGCGTGTTCGGTCCGAACAGGACCGCCGCGCCGTACGCCGACGGCTCAATCATGTTCTGCCCGCCCCGACTGGTCAGGCTCCCGCCGACGAAAGCAATGTCGGCCAACCCCCAGCAGGCCGACAGCTCGCCCAGCGTGTCCAGCAGCAGCACAGGGCGGTCCGCTTGGTTGTGGACCTCCTTCGGCGGCTGCTGAGCGAGGGACGTTTGGGTCGAGCTCGACGGGCACGCGGCCGTCCGGGCGGAGGAGTCCGACTCGCGCTGGCCACCGGCGAGCACCCGACTTCGTCGAACCAACGGCAGTCCGGCTTTGCGCACCAGTTCGGCCACCTCCTCGAAGCGTTCCTTGTGTCGAGGCACCAAGACCAGCCTCAGGTTCGGAAACCGGTCTTTCAGCTCCAGCCAACTTTGCAACGCCAGCTCCTCTTCCGGCGCGTGCGTGCTGCCCACGACCCAAACCACCTCGTCCGGCTTCAGACCGAAGCTGCGCCGCAGCTCTTGTGTTCTTTCGTTGTTCCGGTCGGTCTCGACTCCGTCGAACTTGACCGAGCCGGTGACGAGCACGCGTTGGCGCGGAGCTCCCAGGTCCACCAGTCGTTCGGCGTACGTCGGGCTTTGCACGCCCGCCTCGGCCAAGCCTTTGAGCAGTCGAGCCAACAGCGGTCGAATTTTTCGGTAGCCGCGGTAACTGTGCTCGCTCAACCGTCCGTTAATCAGAACGACCGGCACGCCTAGGCGCTGTGCCGCCAGCAAGAAGTTCGGCCACAATTCCAGCTCAACCAACGCGACAACGCTGGGGCAGACCCGCCGAATGGCTCGACGCACGGCCCACGAGAAGTCCAGCGGAAAGTAACAAACGGTGTGCTCTGGGAATTGAGCCCGAGCGACGTCGTAGCCGGTGCTGGTGGTCGTGGACAGGACGACGTCGCAGTCTGGCCGGAGTTCGGTGAAACGCTTCAGGACCGGCCGCAGCAGGAGCACCTCGCCCACACTCACTGCGTGGAACCACACCCGCGGCCGACCCGGCTCCCGCGCCGGCAGCTCACCCAGAAACTTCTGCCGCCAGCCGGCTCGGTACTTTCCTTTCAAGAGAAATCGGTAAGCCAGAACGGGCGAGAGAGCCAGGAGAAGCAACAGGTAGACGGCGTTCAGCAACCAAGGCATCCGTTCCCGCTCCTTGTCGCTCACGTGCACCGGACGCGAACTCGCTGGACGGCTCCGCGCAAGCCCGAACGTTGTTCGTTCCGAGCGGCTGGGGTGTCTGAGCGGACCGTTCGCCGTACAGGCTCAGACCCGCGCACCGCAGCACTTCTTGTACTTCTTGCCGCTGCCGCAAGGACAGGGGTCGTTCCGTCCAATTTTCGGCCCGCGGTTTCGGATGGGCTCGACCGC
>CAYSAG010000380.1:0-4529 GCA_964428935.1 uncultured Planctomycetaceae bacterium
CCCAGGCCGAGCACTCGGTCGTCCCCCGGCCCGCCGTCCAGGGTTTCGGGCAGGTCACTGCCAATCAGTCTGTCGTTGCCGTCCTGGCCGTTCACTTGAAGCTGAGCGGAGAAGCCGGAGTCAAGGCTCTGCACGACGAAGCTGTCGTCACCTCCGCCCAAATTCACCGTCAGAGTGGCGGAGGGGTTTGGAAAGACGACCGTCTCGGCCGTGCCCAGGGCTTCGATTTGCATGAGGTTGTCGGTGGCGTTTCCGTTGTCGGCCAGCACGACGGCGTCGGCCGCGTCACTGAACGAGAAGACGCGGTTTTGAGCCGTCGTTCCGTCGGAAATCGGTTCCAGGCCCGTGTACGTGAACTGGCTGGTGTCGAACGTTACCGTTCCGCTGCCGGCACTGGTGAAGGTGTACTGCACCGTGGTGAACGCGCCGGCCAGGAATTGGACCGAGTCGTGTGTGGTTTGACCGGAGCCTTCGAAGGCCAGTCCGCCGGAGGGAATGGGGTTTCCGCGGCTGAAGTCAATGACGAAGATGTCGTTGTCGTTGGAGCCGATGAAGGTCAGTTTCGAGACGAGGTTGGAGTCGGTGTGGACGGTGAGCGTGCCGTTGATGAACAGCGTCAGGTTGGCTCCGTCCCGCTGAGCGAAAATGGTGTCGGCGTTGCCGTCGTTGGCTGGGTCGGTCAGTGGGTGGTCGTTCGTGGTGACGGTCAGTTCGCCGGGAGCGGCGGCCGAGCTAATGACGACCTGGTAGTCTTCCACTTCGCCGTCGCTGGCGGCACCGAAAGGAAAGAGTGTGCCGGCGGTGCTGAGACGGAAGCGAGCGTAGCTGAGTCCGGGGGAAGCGTCGGCGGGGACGGTGAAGGTGACGGTGGTGGTTCCGACCGGGAGGTTCGAGACGCTGAGGTCGAGCTTTTCGCCTGGGTCGGCCCAGTCTCCGTCGCGGTTGAAGTCAATCCAGGCGTCCAAGACGGCCGGTCCGCCGGAGACGACCACGTCGATGCTGGCTTGCTGTCCGGCGACCAGTGGAGCTTTGAAGCGAATGCCGTCTTCGTCGTCGCCGGAGGTGTCGGAGTCGTCACCGGCAGCTCCCGGCGTCGGCCGGCCGTCGTCTTCCTTGTCGCGGCTGGTTCCCAGGGTCGGTCCTGTGGACAAGTGACGCGCGCCGTTGAGCGAGCTGACGGTGGGGTAGGGGAACGGGGCGTCGCCGAAGTCGTAGACCGGGGTGGTCGTGGTGGCGGCCACGACGTCGGCGTCGGTTCCGGCGGTGCCGTTCCAGTCCTCGTAGGAGGTCCACACAGCGACCCAGTTGCCCTGGGAATCAGTAGCGACGGACGGAGTTTCGTCCCGCCCGGTGTCGTACGTTGCGTTCGTGTTGACGGCCATGACCTGGCTCCACGTCTGGCCGGCGTCGGGTGAGAGGGCGACGAAAATGTCCAGGTCGGCCGTGCCCGAGCTGTTCAGACGCTGGTCCGACTGCCACACGACCAGCCAGTTGTTGGTGGCGTCGACGTCGAGTTGGGGGGCGGTGTCGGAGCCGGCGTCGGAGCTGGCGTTGCTGTTGACCGTGACCGGGCTGCTCCACGTGGCTCCGGCATTGGTCGACGAGGCGGCCAGAATGTCGGCGTCGGTGCCGACGGTTCCCGAAAGGGAGTCGGTCGAGGACCAGACGGCCAGCCACGTGCCGTCGTGTCCGGCCACGTCCGGCTGGACGTCGTCGCCGTTGTCCGTGGCGGCATTGGTGTTCAGGGCGGCCGGTGCGGTCCAGGTCAGTCCGTTGTTGGCCGAGGTGACGTAAAGAATGTCACGGTCGGTGTCGAGGCCTTGGCCGAGCGTGTCGGTCGAGTCCCACACGACGACCCACCGGCTACTGCCGTCGGAGGCCACGCGGGGGTTGCTGTCTCGACCCGGGTCGGGGTCGCCGGTTCGGCTGACCGTCACGGGCGCGGACCACGTGTGTCCGTTGTCGGTGGAGCGGGCCACGACAATGGAGTCGAAGGAGGTCAGTCCGCCGTTGGTGCCGCTGGTTCGCCACACGACAATCCATTGGCCCGAGCCATTGGTGGCAATGTCCGGTGTCAGGTCGTCGACCGAGTCTGTGGCGGCGTTCGTGTTCAGCGCCGCGGGAGCCGACCAGGTTTGGCCGTTGTCGCTGGAGTAGGCGAACAGAATGTCGGCGTCGGTGCCGATTGTGCCGCCGAGCGAGTCGGTGGACTGCCACACGGCCACCCAGTGACCGGCTCCGTCCGTCGCCAGGCGGGGCAGGACGTCGTCGCCGCTGTCCGAAGCGGCGTTGGTGTTGAGAGCCGTGGCGTCGGACCAGGTCTGGCCGCCGTCGGTGGAGTAGGAGAGGAAAATGTCCTTGTCCGTGCCGGTCGCTCCGCCCAGGTCGGTGTCCGACTGCCAGACGGCCAGCCACCGCCCGTTGCCCTCGACGACGTGCGGTGTCAGGTCCGCGCCGGCCACGCTGCCGGCGTTGCGGTTCAAAGCAGCCGGCTGGGTGAAAGTTTGACCCCCATTGGTCGACCGGACGAACAACACGTCCTGGTCGGTGCCAATGGTGTTGTTCAGCGAGTCCTTGGACTGCCAGAGAACGACCCACGTGTTCCCGGCGCACGCGGCGCGGGGCTGGACGTCGTCGCCCGAGTCGCTGGCGGCGTTGCTGTTCAGCACGGCCGGGCTACTCCAGTTCTGACCGTTGTCGGTGGAGCGGACGAAGAAAATGTCCTTGTCGCTGCCGACGGTGCCTTGAAGGTCGTTCGTCGAGTCCCAGAAGACGAACCAGGTTCCCTGACCGTTGGTCGCCACGTGCGGGGAGGAGTCGTTGCCCGGGTCGTTGGGCGAACTGTTGGTCAGCGCCACAGCCGCGCTCCAGCTTTGGCCCCCGTTGGTGGAGCGAGCCAGCAGAATGTCGTCTTTCTGGCTGTTGAAGCCCGACGCGTCGACCGAACGCCAGACCGTCACCCACCGACCCGCTCCGTCCGCCGCAATTTCGGGCGAGGAGTCGTTGGCAGTGTCGTTGGCCGCGGTCGAGTTCAAAGCGGCCGGCGTGCTCCAACTGGCTCCGTCGTTCGTCGAGCGTGAAAACAGAATGTCGACGTCGCTGCCAATGGTGTTGCCCAGCGTGTTCTGCGACTCCCACACCACAACCCAGTTGTCGCCGCCGTCGGAGGCAATGGCCGGGTTGGTGTCGCTGGCGTTGTCGGTCACGCCGTTGCTGCTGAGCGAAACCGCGGCCGACCACGTGGCGGCGTTGTTGGTCGAACGCGACACCAAAATCTCGTCGCGCATCTGGAAGGGACCAGTAATCTCGAAAGACCGCCATGCACAAATCCAGTTGCCTGACCCGTCCGTGGCAATTTGCGGAACCTGGTCTTCAACGGTGTCGGTGCTGGCCGACGGGTTCAGGGCCTTGGGCGCCGACCAGGTTCGTCCAAAGTCGGTCGAGACGGAAAAGAGAATGTCGCTGTCGGTGCCAATGGTTCCCCCCAGGCTGTTGGTGGACTGCCAGACGGTTACCCAGCGAGTGCCGTCGGTGGCAATTTGCGGAGCGGTGTCGGCGCCGGTGTCGGAGGCGGCGTTGGTGTTGAGCGGCGCCGGAGCGCTCCACGTGGCCCCGTTGTCCGACGAGTACGCCACGAAAATGTCGCTGTCGCTGCCGTACACACCGCCCGCACTGACCGACCAAACCGCCACCCAGTGACCCGCTCCGTCCGTGGCCAGTTGTGGAGCCGTCTCGTTGGCCGTGTCGCTCACCCCGTCGTTGCTCAACACGTGCGGCGCGCTGAACGGGTCGAGCGAGGCGGAAAGCAAGGTGCGGTCCTCCAAGAGCTCGACGGCGGCCAGGGGAGCGGCCGAACGCCGTCGAGCCAAACGTCGCGCCCCGCCGAAACGGGTTAGCCGCCGACCGCGCAACGCATTCCGCCGCGACAGCAGGGAAAACAACCAGTTACGCCACAGCATGAGTGGACTCCTTCAACGCTCCGCACGTTCCAGTCGCTTGACTCGCAGGTGCCCCGAGTTGCTCGCGCGGGGAAACTCTCGTCCCGGCACCGCTTCCGACAGAACCGCTCAGACGTGAGCACCCCACGGCGCACAGCCGGCTGACCGGTCGCCCTGCAAGAACGTCGTGCACCGTTTTGGCCGACGTCCGGCAGCCCGCTACGCTCTCCCGTTCCGCCACGGTCGCGAAAGCCGGCCGCTCCAACCCACCCGAGCCGAACTTTGGACCGCCACCTTTGGCCCGCAAACTCCACCTCGGCCGCATAAGCTGCCTAGGCCCATTGTAGCAGTCGGACTACCGGTGAATCACCATTTTGATATGGCAATTTCCAACAAGCGGCGGTTTTCTGCCAACGGCCTTCGGTTCGCTCGGGCAGAGAAAGTTAGACACTCATTAGTCCGAAAGCGCGAACAACATTCGCGCTTTTTGGAGTGCGGCAGTCCTCTGCCGCTTTGGATCCAAAGCGGTGCAGGAGCACCGCACTCCAAACCGCGTCCACGCACGGATACCAAGGGCGGAGCCCTTGAGTA
>CAYSAG010000381.1:0-4487 GCA_964428935.1 uncultured Planctomycetaceae bacterium
CTACCCAAGTTTTCGCGACGGGAGGTCCGGCTTGTTTGAACGGCCCTGTCGCTGCCTCAGCTGCGGCACGCTCTGGCGGGCGACTGCGCAGCTCGACGGACCACTGCGGACCGCAAGCGGGTTCCTGCGGGACCGCAACCGGAGGGACTGCCACCCGCCGACCCTCACAGTAGCGAAAAAAGTCGGTCGGTTGGAAGCCCACGGTGGGTCGCGACCGTTCCGCCGTCCGGGCGTCGGCCGTCGCGTTGGCAAACGCCCAAGCTGGTCACGCCGCCGAGAGCCGCTAAAATACGGCGAAATTTGCAGTCGGGCGTCGGACGGTTGTCGCGTTTCCACCCCCGGGCTCGCTTGTGGGTTCAGCCAGCAAGAGTTCTTCCATGACTCGAATCGCCAAACTCGCACTCAAAGACGGAACGGTCTACACCGGCCGAGCCTTCGGGGCCGAAGGCGAAACGTACGGCGAGGTCGTTTTCAACACGAGCATGACCGGCTACCAGGAAATCCTGACCGACCCGTCGTACAACGGCCAAATTGTCACCATGACCTACCCGCACATTGGCAACTACGGAATCAACCGCGAAGACGTGGAAAGCCGAAAGATTTGGTTGCGGGGGTTCGTGGTGCGCGAGCTGTGTCGGTACCCGAGCAACCATCGGTCGGAGCTTTCACTGGAAGACTACTTGGCACAGCACGGCATCATTGGCATTGAAGGCGTTGACACGCGGTCTCTGGTACGGCGCATTCGCATTCACGGAGCCATGACGGGCGTACTCTCCACCGTCGACTTGGACGACCAGTCGTTGGTGGAGAAGGCTCGACGCAGTCCGGACATTGTCGGGCTGGACTTGGTGCGCGACGTGGTCCCCGAGCGGCAGCAGCGCTGGGACGAAGGCCTCTCGCCGCTCATTCGAAACCAGTGGACGCCGGGCTACGAACAACTGACCCAAGACGAACCACCGCCCGACGGCCCGCACGTCGTGGCCATTGACTTCGGCATGAAGTGGAACATTGCTCGTCACCTGAGGCAGGTCGGCTGCCGCGTGACCGTCGTGCCGGGAACGGCCACAGCCGAAGACGTTCTGGCTTTGAAGCCCGACGGGGTCTTCTTGTCGAACGGGCCGGGCGACCCAGAGCCGGTGAGGTACGCGGTCGAGACCATTCGCCGGCTCCTGGGAAAAGTCCCAATCTTTGGAATCTGTCTGGGGCACCAACTGCTGGGACTGGCCTGCGGAGCCAAGACGTTCAAGTTGAAGTTCGGGCACCGCGGCGCCAACCAGCCCGTGCTGAACTACCAGACCAACCGAGTCGAAATTACCAGTCAGAACCACGGCTTTGCGCTGGACGCCGACTCGTTGCCGTCCAGCCTGGAGGTCACTCACATTAACCTCAACGACCACACAATCGAAGGCATTCGGCACCGTGAGCTGCCGGCCTTCAGTGTGCAGTACCACCCCGAGGCGTCGGCTGGTCCGCACGACGCCCACTACCTGTTCGGCGTTTTTCGGCGAATGTTGGACGGTTAAGGGGCCGTCCGGGCGAAAGCGGCGCTTGCGTGCTCGACGAAAAGAGCCGAGCGACGTGTCAGCCGGCCCGTCTGCGGCTCCACGCGCCCCCTCGCGGCTTGTTCTGGCGCCAGCTGGACCTGCGGCTCGCCCGCGTCCCTTTCAAAGACGGGACGAGGCGGCTCGGACGCCGCTGCCACAGGCGTCGGTCGTCGGTCACACGCAGCCGACGACGCGGACAGTCGAGCTGGCGGGAGCGGACTGGAGGGACGTCGGACGGCGCGGCGTCTGACCGACCAAGCCGGCCCCGCTTGGCCGGACGTGTCGCCGTCGGCAACTGGGTTGGAGAAGGCGACCAGCAACGACCGAAAGCACCTAGCCTCGACCACCAGGGCGTTTCTCGAGCCAAACAGCAGGAGCGAACGAATGGCTGTGGAACGGACGTTGATTCTGCTCAAGCCGGACGCTGTGCAGCGTCGTTTGTGCGGCGAACTGATTTCGCGGTTCGAGCGGAAAGGGTTGAAGATTGTCGGGCTGAAGCTCATGCGCGTCACGCCCGAGCTGGCTCGGCGGCACTACGCCGAACACCTCGACAAGCCGTTCTACCCGCAGTTGGAACAATTCATTACTTCCGGGCCAGTGGTGGCCATGGTGGTGGAAGGCCCGGGTGCCATTGAAGTGGCTCGACAACTCATGGGCCCTACGAACGGGCGGGAGGCTCCGCCGGGAACCATTCGCGGCGACTACGGTTTGAGCCGCCAAATGAATTTGGTCCACGGCAGCGACGGCCCAGACGCCGCTCGACGCGAAATCGACATTTTCTTCCGCCCGGACGAGCTGCTCGACTACGACGCGTCGCTCGGCTGCTGGGTCGGCGCGCCGGACGAAGTCGAGTGA
Organism: uncultured Planctomycetaceae bacterium; assembly: GCA_964428935.1. Taxonomy (GTDB): domain Bacteria; phylum Planctomycetota; class Planctomycetia; order Planctomycetales; family Planctomycetaceae; genus JAADHY01. The sequence goes on from CAYSAG010000381.1 coordinate 2,400, forward strand.
CCCGGGCGTGGCGTGACCCCGAAGGCCGCGGCGGTTCACACACTTCAAACGTCCTTCGGGCTAATGGGGTGGTCGCGGGAAATGATTCGAGGACCTTTCTTGCCTGCTGTCTTTTCGTAGACACCGTCACCGGCCTTGACGTACTTCGTGAAGCCCAGCTCCTCCAGCCGTTTGTCCGAGACCGACTGTTTCATGGCCCGCTCCGACCACTTCCCGCCCACGTACGGAGCCTGCAAGACGCGACGCACCGGCTGTCCGGTCTCGGGGTGGTGCGTGAGCGGTGGGTCGGAAATGCGTTGAATGACTTCGAACCGCTCGCCCGGTTCACCGTTTTCGTTAATCACCTCGTAGACGTACGTCGGCATGGTCCCACCCTTTTCTGCCGTTTCTTGACCGTCTGGGTGTGCGTCCCGCGAAGCTTTGTGAAGCGGAGTGGCCTTGTCGTTGTTTTCGCACGTGCAGGACTTGTTCGGCCAAGCGGCCTCGGCGGTCGAGCCTTTCCGGCACGACTCGCCGCCCCGAGCCGCCGCACGACAAAGCATTGACGTCGCGCGGGCCCGAGCCGCCGAACGGCCTTGAGCGCGCAGCCGCCAACCTTTCTACTACTGGCTGCGTCCTGAAGAATTCTTACTCAAAGACGCCCCTGCTACAAGACTCGCCGCGCCGGCGTTCCAGCTGAAGCCACGCCGGCGCGCCGGTTTCGCAAGCGTGGAGCCAGCGGGAGCGGAATGTCCACCGGAGCGACCGACAACACGCCGACCGACGTGCACCCGACCGGCGACTCGCCAAGCCGGACGCACGTCGTGTTGCTGGGAGCCAGCAACTTGACGCTGGCGTTTCCGCACTTGGTGGAAACACTGGCTTGGAACTTGGACCGGTTGGTGCAGCCCGCGCGGTCGGTTGCCGCACGAACCGCGCGGTCCGAAGGCGTCCGCCCCGACCAGTCCGCGAACGGCTGGTGCTCCAGTCAGCACGAAGACGCGGCCGTGCGGAGTCCACGGGCCGGCTCAGGCCTGACCGTCTGGGCCGCTCACGGGCACGGCCGCTCGTACGGCGTGTGGAGCCGGGTCCTGGGCCGGGCCTTGCCGGGAATCGTTTCGTGTCGACTTTGGCACGAGCTGCAAGAGGCCTTGCGCCGCGAAACTTCTGTCAACAAGGGTGCTCCTGCGCCGGCCGCGACGCCCGCAGACGCCCAAGCGAGCCAGACGGATGTTTCTCGGCACGCTCTGGCCGCAACGACCGTTCCCGTCGAAGTCACGCCGGACCACTCCCCACGCGTCCTGGCGCTGCTGACCGACGTCGGCAACGACATTCTGTACGGCTCGACGCCGGAGAAAATTGCCGACTGGGTGGAGCAGTGTCTGAGGCGGCTGAACCGGCTCGGAGCCCGGGTCGTCTTGACCGGTCTGCCGCTCGACAGCGTACGCCACCTTTCCCGCTGGCGCTACAGGCTGTTTAGGACGTGCTTCTTCCCCACTTGTCGGCTGTCCTACGACGTGGCGTTGCAACGCGGCGAGCGGTTGGACGAACGGCTCCGCGACCTGGCCGCCCGCTACCAAGCGAGCTTCGTCGAACCGAACGGGCGCTGGTACGGTTTCGACCCCATTCACATTCGGCGACGGTTCCGTCCGGCCGCGTGGTCGCTGTACCTCGGACACTGGTTCGACCCACCGACACCCGTGGAGTTTCGCCGGGCCGGCTTGTGGCGAGCCGTCCGGCTGTGGACGCTTTGTCCCGCTGAGCGACGCTGGTGCGGTCGAGACCAGCGGCGAAGACAACCCGCCGAACGTACGGCCGACGGACTGGAGCTGCGTCTGTACTGAAGGAGGCTGACCGGTGCGGGCAGCAGCTCTGTTCCGTGCCCGAGCGGCAGACTGGCATTGCGAGAGCGAGCTTCGTCCGCGAATGCGCCGATAGACCTCAGTTCCGTCCCGGCTTTCGCCCTTCGCAGTTTGCCGTTCACGGCTGGTCGGGACGGTCGCTTGCGGAAGAAGGCGGAGCGTCGGCCGCCGATTCGGTTCCCCCGGACGGCTCCGTCCCGTCTCCCGCTCGGCCAACGTCCAAAATTCCCAGCAGGTTCATGGAGAA
>CAYSAG010000382.1:0-4478 GCA_964428935.1 uncultured Planctomycetaceae bacterium
GTGCGGGCGAGGTGGAGTTCAGGAAAACCCCGCACGAGGAGAGTGGTGCCTTGGCCAGTCGAGCCGAAGCGGCGCGGGAGTGCCGCACTGCAAAGCGGCGAGACGGAGAGAGGGTCGAGAAATGACGAAGTGGGACCAGCGGTGGGTGGTGGTTCTGACGGTCGTGGTTTGCGGGGTGGCCGTTGGGGCGGCCCAGACGCCGAGCGGCGGCTCCGGTTCGGCTCAGACGGCGGTCGGGCCGGGGGCGTCGGGCCAGCCCTCCAAGGCGGAGAGCTCGGCGAGGCAGCCGGCTGCGGCGGCCGGCCTGCCGAAGGGCTCGACTGGCGGCCGAGCGCAAGGCGCCCAAAAGAAGGCTGCCGAAACGGAGCGGAGCGTCGAAAAGAAGCGAGCCGCTGAGGAGGAAGGGGCGGGTTCCTCGGCAAGCCGCTCGTCTGGGGCGGACTCGAAAACGTCCCACTCACCGCAGCCGGGTTCGCGGGCAAGCCGCGCCGCGGGTGGTCCGGCGGACCGAGAGAGGCAGTTCGCGCGGCTGGATGCGGACGGCGACGGCCGGCTGACGCTGGAGGAGTTTCTGTCTGGACGTCCGCAGTCCGACCGGACGAAGGCTCGCCGCCGCTTTTTTCGCACAGACCGGAACGACGACGACCAGGTGACGCTTTCGGAGTTTTTGCAGTACGACCCGAAGCGGCCTCTTTCCACGCACGGCCAATTCCGGGTTCGGGACCGGAACGACGACGGACGGCTGTCGCTGGAGGAGTTTCTGGAGCCGCTCCGTGGGACGCCGTGGTTCGACTCGGCTCAGCGCAACTTCGTCAAGTGCGACGTGAACGACGACGGGTTCTTGTCGGAACGGGAGTTTGCCATGACGCCGGCTCGCAAGCCGGACGCCCGGGCGCTGTTCGCCGGCCTGGACCAGAACCAGGACGGGCGTCTGGACGAACAGGAGTTCGCGGCCTTTGCGCTGACCGAAGGGGAGCGGGCCAGACGGCGACGGGAGTTTCGACGGAAGGACGCGGACGGCGACGGCGGGCTGACGCTGGAGGAGTTCGAACGGCCGGTCGCCCGGTCGCAGGCCGGGGCGGGCCGACGGGTTGGGGAGGACGTCGAGGCGGCGTTTCGTCGGAAGGACCGGGACGGAGACGGGTTCTTGACGGCCGAGGAACTGCTGGGCCAGACGCGGCCGGAGGCTTCGCGAGCGGAAGCGGCCCGTCGGTACGAGGAGCGGCTGATGCTGGCCGAGGACGCTCTGGCGGCGGCCGACCAGGACCACGACGGCCGGCTGAGCCGGTCGGAGTTTGAGCAGGCGGGCTTGGCCGGTTGGAAGCCGGGCGAGGAGGTCGTCGAGCCGCCGGTCGAGGGAGTCGAACAGTTGGGGCCGTTGGCAACGGAAAGCGAGCCTTGGGAGTGGTGGATGGTGGCGTTGCTGGTCGTGGACGCGCTGGTCCTGGCGTGGCTGGCGGTGGCGCTGGTGCGGTGGTGGCGTCGGCCTCGAGGCGGGTCGGCGCCGGTCCGGGCGTCGGAGCCGAGCGTGCGCGGGACGGCGGGCTCGGGGACCGAGGCCGACCCGGACGGGTCGTCGGTCGGGCCGCGGCCGCTCAAGACAGACGAGAACGAGAATGGGGCGAGCCAGACGGCGGCGACGACCGGAGGGCAGGTGCCAGGCGGAGAGGACGCAGAATGCGAGAAGCCAGAAGGTTCGGAGGATTCGTGAGCTGGGCTGGCCGGTCCGGGCGTGTCGGGCTGGTCGTGTTCTTGTGTGTGACCGCGGCTCGCTCGGCTCAGGCGGTGCCGCGGGCGCTGTACGTGGTCGACGCGGAGGGAAAGAAGCCGCGCGTTCTGTTCGCAGACGCCACGTGGGCCAACCCGGGCTCGCCCGCTTTCTCGCCGGACGGCCGTCGGCTGGCTTTCGACGTGAAGAAGGACGACGAGACATTTTCGGCGACGCGAATTTTTGTGATTCCCGCCCAGGGCGGGTCGTGGACGGACCTGGGGCCGGGAGCCATGCCGTCGTGGTCGGCCGACGGAAACCAAATCGCTTTTTCGCACCCTCAGGAAGGCGGGGTGTGGGTCATGAACAGCGACGGGACGGGTCGCGAGAAAGTGGCCGACGGCTGGGGCATTCAGTGGTCGCCGGACGGGAAGTGGCTGGCCTACACGGTGCCAGGAAACATTGCCGTGCGCGAGGTGGCCACCGGGAAGACGCGTTTGCTTTGGCCGGAAGGCCGGTCGCCTTTCCGGTCCGTCCGCTGGAACATGACGTGGAGTCCGGACAGCCGCCGCATTGCCTTCACGGCTCAACCGGCCGACGCCGACGGCACGACGCGGGTGTGGGAGTTGGCGGTGGTGGACGTGGACGACCCGCAGCACGGGCTGGTCCGGCTGTACCGAGCCCGGCGCATGGGAGCCGACTTGGCTTGGCATCCCAAGGGCGACCGCTTGCTGGTGCCGCTGTTCGACCAGGTGTTGAAGACCATGCTGCTTTTCGAGCTGGACCCGCGACGACCGGGGGGCGAGCCGAAGCCGGTGGCGGGTCTGGAGCTGTTTGCTCGGTGCAGCGGTCCGGCCTGGTCTCCCGACGGCCGAAAACTGGTGTTCGTTTCGTCGGGCCGCAGAACGACAGCGGTTGCTTCGGCTCGGACGAAACGTCTTCGGCCAGCCGGCCGGACCCCCCGTCCGGAAGGGCTGACCAAGAAGGACTGGTTCCTGCTGCTGAACGCGGTCTTCCTGCTGCTGGCTGCGGTCGTGGTCGCGGCGCTGAACTGGAAGCGTTAGAGATTCGGGGAACCAAATGACGCGAGGACGGGACGCTGGAGGCGGGTGGGCCCAGCAGTGGTTGGTGTGTGGTCGGGGCGCCATCAGCGGTGGTGGGCCGGACCGGGCCGGCTCCGGGCGTTTGGACGTGCTGGTTGCGGTCGTTCTGGCCGTTGCGCTGTTCGGGGTCGTCCTTCCAGGCCTCTTGTGGACCACCGAGACGGCTCGGCGTTGGCGGTGCCAGTACCACCTGGCTCGTCTGGCCACGGCTCTGCACGCCTACGACGACACGTTCGGCACGCTGCCACCAGCCGCGTGGTGGCACCGGACCTCGGGCATGCAGTCGCTGGCCTTGCACCGGACGAGGCGGTTCGAGCAGGTCACGTACGCCAACTGGGCCGTGCTGCTTCTGCCGTACGTGGGGGAAGGCCGGCTGGCCGAGCGGTTCGACGGCCGGCAGCCGGTCGGCGCGTCGGTCAACCAAAAGGTCTGTGCGACTCGTCTGGCTGTGTTCAGCTGCCCCAGCGACGGGTTCAACCGGAAGAACAACCCGTTCGAGCACCGGCCGCTGGACGGCGGTCCATCCCTGTGTTTCGCCCGAGGGAATTACGCCATCAACGGCGGCAGCCACAGCAACCGGGTTTGGCCCGGTCCGTCGGGGCGGCCGGTCGGCGACGGTCCGCGGCTGCTCATGGACCACGTGAGCGGCCGCTACCAGTTCTGGGGCAACGGGGTGGCGGGGATCAACAAGTGCTTTCGGTTGGACCAGTTCGTCAACGGGCGGTCGACGCTGGTGGCGCTGGAGGAAGTGCGGGCCGGGGTCGACCCGCTCGACCCCCGCGGCGTGTGGGCCTTGGGCCAGATCGGCTCCAGCATCACCTGGGCCCACGGCGTCAACGGCGACGACTACGGGCCGAACAACCCGTGGCCGCGGGCCGACGACATTCGCAACTGCGACAAGCTGGACCAGCGGCTCGGCCGGGACACCCTGCAGGCTCTGGGCATGCCGTGCTGCTGGTACTGCAAGCGGAACGAGCAGGCCACGGCCCGCAGCCAACACCCGGGCGGCGTGCAGGTGGCCTTTCTGGACGGGGCGGTCCGGTTCGTCTCGGACCACGTCGACCCGGGGCTGTGGCACGTGCTCCACTCGCGCGAGACGCCGCCGGAGGTCTTCCCGGAGGACTGGGAAAGCCAACTCACCCCGCCGGCCGGCTCGACAAAGACAGACGACCGAACCGAGACTTTTCGCTCCGGCTCCACCGCCGCAGCCGAAGGCTCCGGTTCCGGCTGGACCGCACGGGGGCCGGAGCCGGCTGCGGCGGCTTCTCCCCGTTCCGCTCCGACCACCGGCGGCCCGGCCACGCTGGTCAACTCCATTGGCATGACGTTCGTTCGCATTCCGGCGGGGGAGTTTCTCATGGGAGAGCCGGACGACGGCGGCTCGGCGCCGCCGGAGTGCCCGCCGCACCCGGTCCGTCTGACCCGGCCGTTCTACTTGAGCGTCTGCGAGGTGACGCGGGAGCAGTTCCGTCGGGTGCTGGGAGCCGCTCCGGCGACCGACCCACCGGACCCGGAGGATTTCCCGGTGCGGAACGTGACGTGGTACCAGGCGGCCGAGTTCTGCCGTCGGCTGAGCCGGTTGCCGGCCGAGCAGGCGGCCGGACGTCACTACCGGTTGCCGACCGAGGCCGAGTGGGAGTACGCGTGTCGGGCCGGCGGTGACGGGG
>CAYSAG010000383.1:0-4476 GCA_964428935.1 uncultured Planctomycetaceae bacterium
GTTCGACGAATGGGAAGACCGGACCGGAGCCACCTTCGGCTTTCGAGCCGACGTGGTGGGAGAGAAGTGGGAAATCCCGAAGCGTCGCATTTTCTTCATTCGGTCCCGTCGTCTGGTTTCGAAAAGCTACTGGCCGGGCATTTTCATTCAGTTCAACAGCAAGACGGACCCGCAGTACGACGAGGACTCGGCGGTGTTTGTCATTCGCGGCGACGACTCGGGACGCGACTTCCTCGGCCCGGTCATTCGGCAAACTGGTTGGTGGACGCTCGGCATGTCCTTTACCCCGGACGGGCGCGTGCACTACTTCGCCAGTCCCGGCGTCGACCGGCTCACCCTGCGCGACCACATTGCCTCCCACACGCCGTACTACATGAAGTGCCGAACGTTCAACACAATTTTCTTCAACATCGTTAGCCCCAACGACGGCCGACACTGGTCGACCACCTGGATCATCGACGACCCCGAGCTGTACGTGATTCGTCGGTAGGGCTGAACGACAGACCTCGCTTCGTCCAGTCAGGCAAGCGACCCCTTCAGGTGCGGTCCGCGCAGACCAGAAGGAGCGGTTCGGTTGCAACACGCCGAGCCGCTCTTTTCTTGTTCGCTGGCCGCGCGGCGTCGTTGTCGAGGCGCCCGGCGGACGGTCATAATTTCCGCTCGCCTTCAGACCCTCGGTTTGGAGGGAAGCTTGTGCCTGCAGACGGCCAATTGCGGCCTCTACCAGTACCTCTGGTTGCCTCGCAGAGGAAGCAGCTTTGGCTACAGACACCCAGCCGACTACTCCAACCGCTCAACCGAATCCACTGGTCACTGGACCGGTCGGGCGGACGGTGTTTTGGCTGGCGCTGCCGGTCTTGACCGAGCAGGTCTTGAGCTTTTGCGTTGGGTTTTACGACACATTCCTTTCCGGTCGGATTAGCGCCGAGGCCACGATGGCGATTGGCCTAGCGTCTTACGTGGGCTGGTTGGCCGGACTGGTGTACGGTTTGGTCGGTACGGGGACCACTGCTCTGGTCGCCCGGCACTGGGGCGCCGGCCGCTTCGACGAAGCCAACCGCGTTCTGAACTGCTCGCTGGCACTGGGTGCGGGGCTGGGCGTCGCCAGCTACCCGGTGATCTTTGTACTCGCACCGGTCTTCGCCAAGCTGCTGGACTTGAGCCCGGAAGCGACCGCCGTGGCGGTGCATTACTTGCGGATCGACGCATTGGGGTACATCTTCACCAGCGTCGGACTGGTTGGAGCGGCGGCGCTGCGGGGCGTCGGTGACATGAAGTCGCCGCTGCTGATCATGGGGACGGTCAACGTGCTGAACGTCGTCCTGTCCACGGCGTTCGTGTTTGGTGTCGGACCATGGCCGGAGCTGGGGTTGAATCGAGCGCTGTTGTCGCCAATGGGAGTGGACGGCATTGTCGCCGGAACCGTCGTGGCCCGCTTCGTCGGAGGCCTGATGATGCTGGCCGCGTTGGGTCACGGACTGAGTGGCCTGAAGCTCCGCCGGTCGGAACTTTCCGTGCGAACGCCGCTGACGGTTCGAGTTCTGCGGGTCGGTGGACCGGCCATGGCCGACGGTCTGCTGATGTGGTGCGGACATTTTCTGTTTCTCATGGTTATTGCTCGCTTGGGCGGCGGTCGTCAAAGCGCTCCGTTTGCCGCTCACGTGGTCGGGGTCGAGGTGGAGGCGTTGAGCTACTTGCCGGCGGTGGCCTGGGGCTACGCGGCCGCGACGCTGGTCGGGCAGTCGCTGGGAGCGGGTCAGGCGCAGCGAGCACGACGCGCCGGCCACGTCGCCACCTTTCAGTGCAGCGTCTACGCGGTGTTCGTTTCGCTGCTGTTCTGGTTCGGCGCGGACGAAATTTACTCGCTGATGCACCGAGACCCCGCCGTTCAGCAAATCGGAGCTCCCGCCCTGCGCTGGCTCGCCCTGTTTGAAATCCCGCTGGTCTGGTCGATCACCTACGTTCACGCGCTCCGAGGCGCCGGCGACACGCGAACGCCGATGTTCATCACGGCCGTCGGCATCTACGGCGTCCGACTGCCCGTGGCGTGGGTGGCTGGGATCGTCTACGACGGCGGGCTGCTGGGCGCGTGGAGCGGCATGTTCGCCGACATTGTGCTCCGCGCCGCTCTGGTCGCATGGCGCTTCGACAAAGGGAGGTGGAAAGAGATCGCGCTTTGAAGCCCCGCCGTTTTGCCAGTCGAAACCCAATCACTCACACCGCCCGGGACGCCGAAAGACAGCGTCTGGCGCGGCCAGCAGAGCGGGCGTCGTTGCTGAACCGGACTGTTCGCCTATAATGCGTCGTCTTGCAGCGGGGGAACGGCTTGCGTGCAGCAGGGCGTCGCGACGCACACCCAGCCCGGACGGCCCCTGTACCACCGGTGTCTGCCGGGTCACTTGTGGCCTATGCTGGGCTGTTGCAAATGCCGTGAGCAACGACGTTGCCGACTGACGAGCAGTTCGAGTAAGGGGGATCGACGTGCTCAGGACACACACTTGCGGTGAGCTGCGTCCAAAACACATCGGCCTGACCGTCACTCTGTGCGGATGGGTTCAGAACTACCGCGACCACCGCGGGTTGGTCTTCATCGACTTGCGGGACCGGTACGGGATCACGCAGATCGTCTTCAACATGGCTTACGACAGCCAAATGCAGGCGCTGGCGCGGACCTTGCGCAGCGAAGACGTCATTCAGGTCACAGGCGAGGTGGTCAGCCGGTCGGGGAACGTGAACCCGAAGCTGGAAACGGGCGAGATTGAGGTGGTGGCTCGCGAGCTGGTCGTGCTGAACCGTAGCAAGCGGCCGCCGTTCGAGCCCAGCGTGACGGACCTGCCGAACGAGGAGCTCCGTCTGCGCTACCGGTTCATCGATCTTCGCCGGCCGGCGTTGCAGAGAAACATGCTGCTCCGGCACCGACTCACCAAGGCCGCACGCGACTACTTCGACCAGCACGGGTTCCTGGACATCGAAACACCTATGCTTGGTCGCAGCACGCCCGAAGGGGCACGTGACTACTTGGTTCCCAGCCGCATCCATCCGGGCTGCTTCTACGCGCTGCCCCAGTCGCCGCAGCTTTACAAGCAAATGCTGATGGTGGCCGGCTACGACCGCTACATGCAAATCGCTCGCTGTTTTCGAGACGAAGACCTGCGAGCCGACCGGCAGCCGGAGTTCACGCAGATCGACGTGGAGATGTCGTTCGTGGAGCGGGACGACATTTTGGACGTCATCGACGGTCTGATCGCCTATTGGATGAAAGAGCTGCGAGGCGAGGAAATCTCCTTGCCCTTGCCCCGCTACTCCTACCGCGAAGTCCTGGAAAAGTATGGCACGGACAAGCCCGACCTGCGCTTTGGAATGGAGCTGGTCGACATCAGCGACATTGCCGGCGAGTGCGAGTTTGGCGTCTTCCGGAACGTTGTCGACGCGGGCGGACGGGTGCGCGGGCTGAACGCCAAAGGGGCGGTGGGCCGTTACACTCGCAAAGACATCGACGGCTTGACCGAATTTGTCGGCCAGTACGGGGCCAAGGGCTTGGCGTTCTTCCGAGTCAAGGAAGGACGGCTCGACTCGCCCATTGCCAAGTTCTTCTCCGAGGGACACCAGCGGGCGATCATCGAACGCATGCAGGCTGAAGACGGCGATCTTCTGTTTTTCGTCGCGGGAGAGGATTCGGTCACCTCACCGTCGCTGGCAGCGTTGCGCGCCCGTCTTGGGAAAGAACTGGAGCTGTACGACCCGCACGAACTGAAGTGTCTGTGGGTGGTTGACTTCCCGCTTTTCAGTTGGAACGAGGACGAGCAGCGGTGGGACGCGGAACACCACCCGTTCTGCTACCCGGTCAAGGAAGACATTCCGTTGCTCGACACCGACCCCGGCCAGGTGCGGGCTCAGTCGTACGACTTAGTGTGCAACGGGTACGAGGCTGGCAGCGGAAGCATTCGTATTCACGACCCGGTGGTGCAGCAAAAGGTGTTCAACCTGTTGGGGATCGACGAAGAGGAGGCGGAACGACGCTTCGGCTTCTTGCTGGAGGCCTTGCGTTACGGAGCTCCACCGCACGGCGGCATCGCTCTGGGTCTGGACCGGTGGGTCATGCTGTTCGCCGGCGACGACAACATCCGCGACGTCATTGCCTTCCCCAAGACGCAAAAGGCAACCGACCTGCTGACGGGAGCTCCGTCACCGGTCGATCCGCACCAACTCCGCGAACTGCACATCAAAGTCGATTTGCCGGACGAAGGCGACTGAGTTTTCGGCGCGCCATGAGCTGTGAAGCGTGTGTCCGGGTCGACTCGACGCTCGACCCGCTTTCCGGCCACGCTGACGTCAAACGGATGCCCGGCAGCGTCTGCTGGACGACGCGGCGGCCGTCCGTCTCTCTGCCTTTCCAGCTCGAACGGTCAGTCCACCCCTTCGGCCGCTACAGCCTGCTTGTGTTCCATCAGCCGCTTGTTGTAGAAGGGGACAGGG
>CAYSAG010000384.1:0-4439 GCA_964428935.1 uncultured Planctomycetaceae bacterium
ATGCAGTCGCCCGCATGGTCGGACAGCATCAGTTCGAGCGCCAGCTTGCGAACCTTCCGAACCTCGGGCCCCGACGCGTCCACCTGCATGCCGTCGCTGACCGGCATGCTGCAGGCCGGCACAAAATTCTGCCGCCCCTCGACCTGGACGGCACAGACAAAACACGACGACACGGGCTCGAAGCCCTCCACGTAACACATGGTCGGAATGTCGATGCCCAGCCGGCGGGCGGCCTGCAAAATGGTCGTTCCAGGTTCGACTTCGATCGTCTTGCCGTCAATCGTGACTTTCATTGGCTGACTCTGCTCGTTCGAGCCTCTGGGGCATGTCGAGCCTTCGTCGGACAAGCTCTTTCCAGCGTCGCCACAACGGGCCGGCGGGTCCCAATCCGACCGGGGCACGGCCTCCCCCAGGCCCGTCCCGAAACGCGGACTGCCGGCGGTCGCCTAGCCCACACGTACGGCATCCTCCGGGCAAACCTGGTAGCACATGTCGCACCGAGTGCACAGCTGGTCGTCGATGGAATGCTTTTCGTAGGGCCGAAAGGCAATGGCGCCCACCGGGCAGGCCTGCGCACACAACGTGCAGCCAATGCACCGGTCGGTAATCCAGTAGTGGATCAGTTTGGGGCAGCGAGCTGCCGGACAGCGACGTTCCTTAATGTGCGCTTCGTATTCGTCTCGGAAGTACTTCAACGTAGTGAGCACGGGGTTGGGGGCGGTCTGGCCAAGACCGCACAGACTGGCTCGCTTCACGTAGTGAGCCAGCTCTTCCAATGTCTCAAGGTCTTCCTCTCGTCCCTGCCCTTCACAAATGCGAGTCAGGATTTCGAGCATTCGCTTGGTGCCGATCCGGCAGAAGGTGCATTTACCGCACGATTCGGCCTGTGTGAACTCGAGGAAGAATCGGGCCACGTCGACCATGCAGTCGCGGTCGTCCAGCACGACCAGTCCGCCGGAGCCCATGATGGCCCCTGTGCGAGCCAAGGCCTCGTAGTCGATCGGCGTGTCGGCCAAAGACGCCGGAATGCAACCGCCAGACGGACCGCCGATCTGGATGGCCTTGAACGGCCGGCCGTTTTTGATTCCGCCGCCGATGTCCTCGACGATTTCACGAATCGTGATTCCCATGGGCACCTCGATCAGCCCGCCGCGGTTGATTTTTCCAGCCAGAGCGAAGACTTTCGTGCCCTTGCTGGTTTCGGTGCCCAACGAGGCGAACGCTTCCGGACCGTGGCGAATGATCCACGGCACGCACGCCAGCGTCTCGACGTTGTTCACGTTGGTCGGGTGCCCGTAAAGGCCGCGTTCAGCGGGGAACGGCGGACGCAGACGCGGCATGCCTCGGCGGCCTTCGATCGAGGCAATCAGGGCTGTTTCCTCGCCGCAGACGAAAGCGCCCGCTCCCTCGCGCACCTCCAGTTTCAACGAGAAGTCCGTTCCGAAAATCCGTTCGCCCAAGAAGCCTCGCCGTTCCGCCTGCTCAATGGCCGCACGCACGTGCCGCACCGCCAGCGGGTACTCCGCTCGGATGTAGAAAAATCCCTGACGAGCTCCAATTGCGTAAGCGGCAATGGCCAGCCCTTCGACCACTCGGTGCGGGTCCGCCTCCAGCACCAACCGGTCCATGAACGCCCCGGGGTCCCCTTCGTCCCCGTTGCAAATCACGTACTTCACCGGGTCGGCCTGCTGCCGACAGTACCTCCACTTCACTCCCGTCGGGAAGCCCGCTCCTCCGCGGCCTCGCAGCCCCGACTGCCGGACTCGCTCAATGACCTCCTCCGGCGACAGCTCCGTCACGCAACGGCGCAGCGCCTGGTAGCCGTCTCGCTGCAGGTAGTCGTCGATGACCAGTGGCCGAATCTGCCCGCAGTTTTCCAGGACGATTCGTTTCTGCTTGCCCAGGTACGCCCCTGCCGGACCCGACGTGGGGTCAATCGGTTCGACGGTGGCGGGCTGACCGTCGGGATGGCCGTTGGAGCGGAAGGGACGCACGACGCTCGAAGCCAGCCGCCGCAGTCGCACCGACCACGGCTTTTTCTTCACGTGCCGTTCGACAATCTCCGAAGCGAACTCGGGCGAGACGTTGCCGTACAGCGTCCGCGTTCCGTCTTCAGCCACCACCTCGACCAATGGCTCGCAGTGACACATGCCGTTGCAGCCCACTTCGCGGACGGCGTCAGGCAGACCGAGCCGGCGGGCGGTCCGACGCAAGGCGTCTCGCACCGCGGCCGCCCCGCTGGCAATGCCACACGAGCTGACCCCCACGCGGAACTCAACCTGGTTTCGACCGTTCCGGCCGCTCATCCACAACGCTCCAACAAGAACACGTCGATGGCCTCACAGGCCTTCGGCGGCGTCAGTTTGCCGGCCGTGGTGTCGTCGATCATGATGACCGGCGCCAGACTGCAGCAGCCCAGGCACGCCACCTCTTCGACCGTGAAAAGTCGTTTCGAGTCGGTGTCGGTGCCTTCGGGAATTTGAAGGTGACGGCGAATCTCCTCGGTAATCTCGCGAGCTCCCGCCACGTGACAAGCCGTCCCGTGGCAGACCTTGACCAAGTGGCGGCCGATCGGCGTGCGACGGAACTGAGCGTAAAAAGTGGCCACGCCCATGATTTGGGCCGGCGTAATGTCCGTCAGCTCGCACACACGTCGCAGAGCTTCCTCGGGCAAGTAACGGTAGTGGTTTTGAATCCGTTGCAGAATCGGAATGGTCGCGTCTGGGCCGCGTCCCACTTCGGCCACGATTCGGTCTACGACACTGAGGTCGAGCGAGTCCGTCGCTGGCTGGCCGTTGCGACCGTTTCTTTTGGGACGGCGCCGGAACAACCACCGGCGGCGCACCAGCCGAGCTCCGTCCTCACCGCGGTGCCGGCGGATTTGCTCGGGCGTCGGCGCTTCCCGGCGGCCGGCCAGCAGCAGCTTGACGCACGTCACCACCACGGCCGCCGACACCAGCCCCGCCAAACCGTACCGGCGGTACTTGAGGTCCCGCTCCAACGAAATCAACTTTTGCCGCTCGAACTCGAACTCCAGCACCGGCTGCCACCGAATGTCTTCTCGCACCCGCTGGACCAGAAACTCGACGGTCTTCCGGTCCCGCTCGGCGGTGCGGACCGACTGCACCCATTCCGACAGCAAGACCGCGCACGACGTCACCAACACCGCCGCAGCGGGCAGAAGCAACGTCGCTGCTAGAAGCCGTCGCACTTTTTTCATGGCCGTGTCTCGAGTCTCGCCGTGACGGGCGGTCGCTCCCGTCTTCGGCTTTTCGCCTTGTTCGAGCAGCCCGGTGGACTGCCGCCCCATCCACGAGTCCGCAATTACGCGCTCTGCTTTCGTGCAGCCTCCGCCTCCTGGGCTCGCAAGGCTTCAGCCGACGCAACCATTTCCTCCATTTCCACCAGTGTGATTTCGCCGCGACGCAGCAGCTCACGCGGACACGAGTCGTAACACCGGGCGCACGAGAAGCACGTCGACGAAACGGCTCGCATCTTCACAATCGAACCGAACGGACAAGCCTTCGCACACAGCCCGCAGTCCAGTTCTTCGTCCGGTGTAATGACCACGCGCTTCCACGCAAACCGCGACAACAACGACAGCAACGCTCCGTACGGGCAAAGGAACCGGCAGTACGGCCGACCGACGACCGTTCCCACCAGCAAGAAGCCGCCCCCCAGAATCAGCAGGTGCCCGTAACCGGTCAGACGGAAAAAACTCACGAACGGGTCGTACCGACAAATGACGAAGTCGCGGACCAGGTAGTCGCTGCCTTGCGTTGCGGTCTCGTCCACCAGCTCGTAGCCGACGACGACCGGCTGAGCAGCCGGCTCGGACAACGCGACCCGGAACTGCACCCACCGCAGCCCCACGTCGCCTTCCTTCACCCGCACGTCCGCAACGCTCAACGCGGGCAAGTTCTCCTTCGGCTCGGCCGACTCGCCCGTTTCTTCAGCGAAAGCCGCTTCGTCGTAAGCCGCCTCCTCCGCTTCCTGCTCCTCGCCCGGCTGTTCGCTCCGAGGTGGCTGACCGTCGTCGTTTTCAATGGTGGCCACTCCCGTGTCCTTTTCCAGCCAGGCTCCTTGCGGCGAGAACAGGTGCAGGCGAAACGTCTCGTCCGGCTCGGCTTGCCGGTCGCAGCGCACGGCAACGCGGACCGTTTTCTCCGTCTGACCTGGCTCGAACCGCAACCGACCGACCGGCGGACGAAGCAGCACGAACCACAAGGCCGCCGCCAAGTACACCCACTTCAGCGAACCCAAAGTTTTTTCCAACCAACGAGGAAAGTGGACCGGCCGCAGCAGCACCAGGTCCTGAATGGCCCCCAAGCAACCCGCCCCACCGCAAAACACACGCCCGACCAACAGGGCCAGGCCCACCGCCAAGAAAAAAAAGGCCACCACCACAGCCGGAAGGGAGACCGGAGGAGACACCGCCG
>CAYSAG010000385.1:0-4438 GCA_964428935.1 uncultured Planctomycetaceae bacterium
CGGCTTCTGCACGCCCGGCTTTGTCATGGCCGTCAAGGCCTTTCTGGCAAAGCACCCCGGCGCCTCGCTGGACGAAATCCGCAAGGGCTTGGGCGGCAACATTTGCCGGTGCGGCACCTACCAGCACATCCTCGACTGCGCCCTCGAGCTGGCTAAGAAAGGAGGAGCGTGACTATGGCAGAGCGGAAAGTTGCGTGGAAGCCGCGCGAGAAGAATCAGCTCATCGGAAAGCGAATTCCCCGCATTGACGGCGTCGACAAAGCGTCGGGCCACGCCAAGTACACGGCCGACGTCCACACCCCGGGAACACTGTACGCCAAGGTGCTGACCTGTCCGCACGCGCACGCCAAGCTGGTGCACCTGGACTTGTCGCCGGCCGAGAAAATGCCGGGCGTGCGGGCCGTGCACGCTTTTGCCAAGGTCGGGGACGAAATTCGCTACGACGGGTGGTTGATTGCCGCCGTGGCAGCGGACCGTCCCGAGCTGGCCGAAGACGCCGTTCGAGCCATTCGGGTGAAGTACGAGGTGCTGGAGCACTGGGTCGACGAGGCCGACCTGGAGGGGGCGAAGGAGGCGGGCCGCACCAGGGAGACCAAGCGTCGGCCCAAAGGCGACCTCGACACCGCTTTCCAACAAGCCAAAGTCGTGCACGAAGGCTTTTACGGCTTGCCGACCGTCACGCACTGCTGCCTGGAAACGCACGGCAGTCACGTGGAGTGGAAGGGCGCGAAAGAGCTGCACGTGCACCTGTCGACGCAGAACGTCTCGGGCACGGCTCAGCAGTTCGCTCGCGGCCTGGGCATCGACGCCTCCGGCGTCGAAATTACCTGCCAGTACATTGGAGGCGGGTTTGGGTCGAAGTTTTCGGTCGACCAATGGGACGTCGCGTGCGCTCAACTGGCCAAGAAGGCCGGACGGCCCGTGAAGCTCATGCTCGACCGGGCCACCGACCTGAAAATTGCCGGCAACCGTCCTTCGGTCTTTGCCCGCATTAAGGTCGCAGCCGACGCCGACGGCAACGTCATTGCTTGGGACAGCTACCAGTGGGGGACCCGCGGAGTCGGCGGCGGGAATGTGTCTCTGAGCGTCGTTCCCTACGTCTTCAACCGCATTCCCAACCAGCGACAGCGGTCGGTCGGAATTACGACCAACTGCGGCTCGTACCGAGCGTGGCGGGCACCGAACAACCCGCAGGGCTGCTACCTGACCAACTGCGCTCTGGACGACCTGGCCGCCAAACTGGGCATGGACCCGCTCGACTTCTTCCTCAAGAACCTGGACAAAATCGGCAAGCCCGAATTGCGGAAGACGTACGAGGCGGAATTGAAACGGGCGGCCGAGCTGATTGGGTGGAAAGAGAACTGGCACCCCCGGGGCCAAGGCGGTGCCGGACCCGTCAAGCGGGGACTGGGGCTGTCGTTGCACACGTGGCCGGGCCGAGCCCACTCGGCCAACTGCACGCTGCGAGTCTACCCCGACGGCACGGTGGAGACCCTTCAGGGCAGTCAGGACCTGGGGACGGGAACGCGAACGGTCATTGCCATTACGGTGGCCGAAACGCTTGGGTTGCCCCTTGAGGCGGTCAAGGTCCGGCTGGGGTCGAACAAGTACCCCTTCGGCAGTGCGTCCGGTGGCAGCACGACCGTCGGCGGGGTGAGCGGGCCGAACCGTCGAGCGGCGCTTCAGGCTCTGTGGAAAATCTTCGACCTGGTGGCCGCCAAGTACCAGGTAGACGCCGATTCGTTGGAAGCCCGCGACGGCAAGATTTGGTCCGACGGCAAAGTGGTTTGCACGTGGAAGCAGGCGGCGTCGCTCATTGGGCCGGTGCCTCTTGAGTTCCAAGGCGAGGGGCCGAAGAAGGACGGCCTGACGGACGCCGACGTGGGCGGCGTCCAAATGGCCGACGTGTCGGTCGACACGGAAACGGGCGTGGTCCGAATCAACCGGTTCGTGGCCGTGCAGGACTGCGGTCTGATTATTGACCGGCTGACGGCCGAGAGTCAGGTCATGGGAGGCATGACGCTGGGGATTGCCTACGCGCTGTCCGAAGAACGAATCATGGACCGCAAGACCGGCCGGTTCATCAACGCGGACCTGGAAAACTACAAGCTGCCGCGAATCGGCGACATTGGCGAGTTGATTGTCGAGCTGTACGAGCCGGACGAGGAGTACGCCAGGGGCGTGGTGGGCCTGGGTGAGCCTCCGGTGATTTCACCGGGTGCGGCCATTGCCAACGCGGTGGCCAATGCCATTGGTGTTCGGGTCCCGGTTCTGCCGTTGACGCCGAAGCGGGTGCTGGAGGCCTTGAGGAAAGGAGAAGTGGCATGAGACCGTTCGAGTACGCACGACCAACGACCGAGGCGGAGGCGGTCGAGCTGCTCCGCTGTTCGGACGGCGAGGCGGTTGTTCTGGCCGGCGGCACCGATTTGATTAGCCTCCTTCAGCGAGACGTGCTCCGTCCCAAGCGGGTGGTCGACATTAAAGGCGTCGACTCGCTGCGCGGAATTCAACCGACGGCCGACGGCGTGGTTGTGGGGGTGCTGACGACGCTGGAAGAGCTGGCGGACAGTCCGCTGCTGAAGTCCTACCGGTCGTTGCACCACGTCAACGACGGCATTCGGGCCATTCAGGTTCAGCAGAACGGCACGGTCGGCGGCGACTTGTGTCACCTTCCCAACTGCTGGTACTTCCGGAACGGCTACGGCCTGTTGGCCTTGCAAGACGGCGCCTCGCTGGTCGAAGAAGGCGACAACCGCTACCACGCCATTTTGGGCAACCGCGGGCCGGCGAAGTTCGTCAGCGCCTCGCGGTTCGCTCCGCCGCTCATTGCCTGGCAGGCTCGCGTGCGGGTGGTGGGGCCCGAGCCGGGTCAGGAAGAGTGGTTGCCGCTGGAGTACTTTTACCAGACGCCGAAGTCGGAGCGGCAAGGGGTGACGGTGCTGAAGCCCGGGCAGTTGCTGACCCACATTTGGCTGCCCGCTCGCCCGGCGGTTCGCAGTGCCGCTTACGAGGTGCTCGAAACGCAAGGTCTGGACTGGCCGTTGGCCGCGGCGGCGGCGTGTCTGGAGCTGGACGAGAGCGGGTTGGTGCGGACGGCTCGTGTGGTCTTGGGCCACGTCGCTCCGGTGCCGTGGGTTGCGCGCGAGGCGGCGGAGGTCCTGCGCGGACGACCCGTCACCTTCGAAACCGCTCAAGCGGCCGCCGACCGGGCCGTTGCCGGTGCAACGCCGCTGTCGCAGAACGAGTACAAAGTCCAACTGGCTCGCGCAGCCGTCAAGCGGGCCTTGCTGCGAGCCGTTGACTTGTGGCAAGAGGGAGTCTGAGACATGTCAGACGAGTTTGAGGTCAACAACCAGCGACCGCGCTGCCGTCACTTGCTGTCGAAGGGAATGTTCGTCAACGCCGGAGTTCCCGACGACGAGCGGGCGGACGACGAAGGCTACTTTTGGTGTGGAGCCACTCACCGCGAGTTTGGCCCGGACAACGAGTTCTGCGACGACGACCTTTGCCGCGACCCCGCGCGCCGCTGCTACGAGCCGCCGGAGTGAGGCCGTTTGGGGAGAGCCGTCAGCCAGCGCACCAGAGGCTTGCGCGGTCGAGCCGCCGCGCCTGGCGCCGGCAAGACGGCTCGGTCTCGACAAACGGCGAAGCGCTCGGCCGACCGGCCGACTCGGGGCGGCGGCTTCTCGTTCCCGCCCACCGACCCACGTCCCACCGGCCTTGTTGCACGCCGAAGGCGACAACGCGGCCGGTTTTCTCGCTCCCGAATTGCGGGCCAGCGTGTGCTCGTGAGCTGGCCCGCAATTGGCTGGTCGTGGTCTCGGCCGGCCGAGACGGGGCTGAGCCGGGCCAAAGCTCAGCGTCGAGGCGCAGTAGCCAAGCGCGACAGTTGCCGTGTTGGGCGACACGCGGCAAACTGCCACCCGTAGAGACCCACGTGGCCGCTGTCGGCAGACGCCGCTCGGTTTCCGGTTCGGCCCGCCGGCCACACGGCGAGCCGTGGCCGACCGGCGAGACGGCCACGCCGTGCAAAAGTTTTCGGAGGCGAAGCATGTTTGCGAAGAAGCAAGTTTTTCTGAGCTGTGCCGTTGCGGCCGTGGTCGCTTTTGCAGTCGCGGCCAGGGCCGAGGACTACAAGTTGGAACGTTTGAAGTCGTTGCCCGAAGGCGTGCCGGAAGCCGTGGCCAAGCAATTGGACCCCAACGGCGTTCGGGTGACCAGCCCCGACGGCCCCGTGTGCGAAATTTGGCTTCGCAAGGAAATTCCCGTGCTGCCAGACTTCAAACCCACGCCGGCCATTCAGTACCCGTTTCAAGTGGGGCAGTGGCTAGGCTTGCTGCGACTGCCCGACGACGGTTTCCTGACCGACTTCCGCGGGCAAGAGATTCAACCGGGGCTGCACACCATTCGCTACGCGCAGCAGCCGCAGGACGGAAAC
>CAYSAG010000386.1:0-4374 GCA_964428935.1 uncultured Planctomycetaceae bacterium
CCGCACTCCAAAAGTTCGCCCGACGAAAGCGCGAACGTTGTCGACGTTTTTCGCCCAATGAGGGTCTACAGGCCGTCGAACCGTCCGAGCGACGGGTCGAAGCGAAGGCTTTTGGAAATGCGGTCCAGAATGGGTCGCGTCTCGGACAGTTCGGTCTCGGTGCCCTGAAACAGCACCAGCACCGTGCACCGTTCCGTCTGGAAGACACGCAAGAAGGCACTGTTCAGCAAGTCCCAGCAGAAGAACTCAATGTCGCGGCCGACCACGCGGAAGGGCCCCACTTCTTGGTCGGCCCGGTAGACGTCCAGGTTGTCGTACTCCTCGCGAAACGCGTCCAGCACCGCTTCGGCCACCCGTTGCGGGTCCGGACGGTCGAAGAACAGCGTCAGTGACCAGAACGACGTGTCCGGACTCTCGACGTTAATCGAAACCCGGTTCTCCTGCCGGTCTTCGCTCAACGTCCACTCGTCCGGCACCCAAAACTCCACTCCGTAGCCACTGTAAAGCGACCCGCTCATGCCTTGCCGCTCCTTTGGGCGACACCTCTTGAGTTCGGCTTGGGTTCGGCCGACTCGGGCTGGTCCCGCTGGACTCGCACTCGCTCCGAGCACCACCCGCCGACCGAACCGTGACGTTTCTTTGAGCTCGCTGCCGTGCTGTCGACCGTTCCCCACGCCGTGCCGCGGGTTCCCAAGCCGGCTCAAAACTGGGCCGACGCACCCCGCGTCGTGCCACCGTTCGCGTTTTGTCATTGTACAACACGGCTCGTGGAACCGGAGCCGAACCGGTCGGGGCGTTTTCGGTGTTTTTTCGACAGTCGAACTTCGCGCGGCGCCGGCCGCTCGGTCGGCTCGGTGTGGTGCGGCGAGCACAGAGCGTCGTCCGGCCGGTCGGTCCAGAGACTGGTTCGCTCACCGCGCGGTCTCACGTCGCGCCCGGCAAAGCTCGTCTTGCGAGCAACCGGACCAGCAGTAAAATTCGCCGACCGTGAGCAAACGGTCTGTCGAGCGAGAGCCGTCTTGTCGTGCCAACGCGTTTCCCTTCGAGTTTCAACGCTCTGGCGGCTAGCGCGTTGGCGACCGGCACGGCGCGGCTCGAAACCCGAGCGTTGTCCGGCAGCGCGTCCGCCCGAAAGCCGCTCGAACAACCACACTTCGTAACACTTCGAGGACGACCTTGTTCTTGTGCCAGGAGGGACCCGAAACCATGCGACTTGTCGATTGGTTGCAGCGCCTGCACGTCGGCGGTTTCCGAAAGTCGGTTCGACGCCGGAAGGGTCGAAAAGAGAAGGGGGGCAGGCCGAGCGTGGCTTGGGTCGAGCAACTGGAAGACCGGACGTTGCTCTCGGCCACTGAAGTGGTGCAGTTCCCGACCAGCTTCGTGCAGCTCCTCATTCAGGACGCGGGCACGGGACAGACCGAGCCGGTTTACTTTTTCGGCAGTTCGAAGTTGTCGGTCACGTACGACGGCGCTCAGCAGGGGTCGGCCAACGACAGCGACGCCGACGGGCTGGACGACGTGGGCGCTGAAGTCACCGAGTGGAACTTGAAGGGACTTCGGTACGGCAGCCTGTGGCAGCTCACCCTGGCCACGACGGCGCCGTCCACTGGGACGTACGAAGAAGCGACGAACACGACGGCCGGCACCTTGGACATTGCCCCGTTCGGCGGTTCCGGCACGGGCAGCGCGGCCTTCGACGTCTACCTGCAAGTGTCCGACGGAGTCGAAACGTTCCGCACGCAAACCCCGTTGCCGCTGCAAGGCACTGCGACGGGTGTCCCGGCGGGCGTGGGCGACACGTTCAGCTACTCCGGCTCGCCCATTCCTCTGCTCGACGCTCAAGGCCAACCAACCGACCTCAGCATTGTCGCGGCCGTGTGGTCGCCCAACCCGACGCCGGGACGGCTGGACGGCCAGAAGTTCTCCGACGTCGACGGCAACAAGGCTCCGGGGGCCCTGGAGCCGGGCGTGGACGGCGTGACGGTCGAAGTCGTCGACGCGCTGTCCGGTCAAGTGTTCGCCACGCAAGTCACCCACTCCGTCGACCTCAACAGCGACTCGCTCATTGACCCGTACTTCGAACGGGGCCTGTTCGGCTTCGACTTGCCTCCCGGCGTGTACTTGGTGCGCGAGCAGCTGCCGGTCGGAAAAGCTCAAACGTTGCCAGTCAGTCCCAGCGGCTACGCGGTGCGCGTTCTGCCCGGACAGCACGTGGGCTACCCAGCCGCGACAGCTCCCGTCGTCGTGGGAGCCCAACAGGACGGCCCGTACTGGGTGACGAACTACGACGGGCAGCCCTTCGAGTTCTTCGCTTTGGCGTGGCTGCAGGTGGACGAAGACTTGGACGGCCAGGTCGACACTGTCTCCGAAATGTCCGGCACGGTGCTGCTTTCGGGCACAGTCACCAGCCGCGCTCACATTGACTTGAACGTCCAGCGGCTGGTGCTGACGCAGTACTGGGAAGAGAACGGCAACGTGGGCTGGGCCGTTGTCCGAGCGGGAACGCAGGAGACGGGAGTACCGTCGGCCGGAACGGTCGACCAGCAGTCGGCCGACCCCACGCTGGCCGACGTGACGTTGCAACTGGACTTCCGGGCGGAAGTCGTCGACCAGAACGGCCCGCAGGTGGTGACGGGCACCTCACCGCTGACGCTCCACGCCGTCGTCAACCAGCTTGCCCCGTACGGAGCCACCTTCAACAGCACGTCGCCGGTGAGCCTGGTGGACGACCAGGGACAACCGGCCGGCCAAATCCTCTCGGCCATGCTGGTCGCCTTGCCCGGCCCGCTCTTCGGAAACGCCGACGCCGCTTCCATTCGCGGCTTCAAGTTCCACGACGCCGACGGCGACGGGACGTGGGACGCCAACGAGCCGGGCTTGCCCAACGTCACCATTGTCCTGACCGGCTCGGACGGCTCGGAACGAACCACCGTCACCGACCAGAACGGCGAGTACTCTTTCGAAAACCTCACGCCGGGCGTCACGTACGTGGTCAGCGAGCAATTCGCCCTGGGAACGCAGACAACCAACGACCCGCCACCGATTACCCCTTCGCCCGGGCAAGACTACGTCGCGACGTCTCTCCAGGCCAACCAGCTGGTAAACCAAGGCGAGTCGCCAGACGACATTGTCTTGCAGCCGCTGCTGGCCCTTGGCAATGAAATTCCGCTGGACTACGGCGACGCGCCGGACAACCCCGACACCGGCGGCTACCCCACGCTGCTGGTCCACGACGGCGCCCGCCACGTCACGACCGGCCCCCAACTGGGACCGTCGCGCGACGCCGAGCCGGACGGACAACCGAACGCTTCCGCCACCGGCGACGACGCAGCTCCCGACGACGAAGACGGCGTGACCTTCCTC
This sequence comes from uncultured Planctomycetaceae bacterium, assembly GCA_964428935.1. Lineage (GTDB taxonomy): Bacteria > Planctomycetota > Planctomycetia > Planctomycetales > Planctomycetaceae > JAADHY01. The sequence goes on from CAYSAG010000386.1 coordinate 3,364, forward strand.
GTCACCCCAGTAGCCCTCGCCAACGCCAACACCACCGCCTCGGTCCTGGTCGACTTGCAAAACCCCGACCCGCAAAGCAACAAACTCGACGCCTGGATTGACTTCAACCGAGACGGTGACTGGAACGACCCCTTCGAAAAAATCTTCGACAGCGTCGAGTTGGGAACCACGGCCGGCCCGCGAGTGTTGAGCTTCACGGTGCCGGCCGGAGCGTCGCCGGGAACGACCTTCGCCCGGTTCCGCCTGTCCACCACCGGCGGACTGGCTCCAACCGGACAGGCCTCAGACGGCGAAGTGGAAGACTACCAGCTCACCCTGCTCGACGGCTCAACCGCCCAACCCATTACCGTCCAATTGCCGAGCGGCGGCCAGTACGTCGTCGACGCCACCAGTTCCACCCGACGCGTCTACCAAGGCGGAACCACGCTGTTCGAAGCCCCGGCCTCGGCCGTGCTTGAGTACTCGGTCATTGGCACCGACCAGGACGACACGCTCTACATTGACTTCTCGCTGGGCTCGCCCTTGCCGACCGGCGGCCTTTGGTTCGACGGACGCGGTCAGAGCGTCGCGGGCGACGTCCTGCGCTACACCGGCGGAACCTTCGCCAACGTCAGCCACGAGTTGAACGGACCCGACAACGGCACCATTGCCCTGGACGCTTTGCCCGTCGCCTACCAGGGTGTCGAGGCGGTCGTCGACTTGTCTCAGGCAGACGTCCGCCGCTTCCACTTCTCAAGCAGTGCCGGCGTCGAAGTGTCGGTCGAAGACGACCTTCTGACCGCGAACTTCCAGACGTTTCTGTACACAAACGGGGCTTCCCCCAACGTGCTGTTTGCGAGCCCGACGGTCCGACTCGAGGTTTCCACCGGCGCCGGCAACGACGCCGTTTGGCTCAAGAGCTTCGACGCCACCTTCTCCGCGGCCGTCGCCGTGCAAACCAACGAAGGAAACGACTGGCTCGTCGGCGGCAACCTGCCCGAAACCCTGGACGGCGGGCCGGGGGACGACCGA
>CAYSAG010000387.1:0-4352 GCA_964428935.1 uncultured Planctomycetaceae bacterium
GTCGGCCGTCTTCGGGTCTCGCACACCGCAAATTTTCACCCACATGAACGTTGCCCCGGCTTGGCACAAGGTCGGTTGTGAAGCGGCCACCAGCCGTCGCGCGGGCCGACGTCCGCGTCGGGCGGTTTCCGCGCGGAACGACGGCCGTCCGAGTTGAGGCTGCGGCGAGTCGTGCCGCTGCGAGCCCGTCGCTCGGCCCGGTCGACCTTCGGCCAGACGGAGCATCTTAGGTCTGTCGGCGTTGGGACGGCAAGACGACCGGCCGGAAGGTACAAGCCGCACAGGCGCGACAGACCGCCTGCTCGGTTCTCGCCGGACGACGTCAGCCGGACAAACCGACGTCGGCCTTTTGACGGCCTTCCAGGGGCGAGCTAGCCTTGCGGGGCGAGCCGTTCGGACCGAACGCTCAGCCGGCCGCGCCGCTCGAACCGCCGACGCGGGTCGCTGGGCGCCAGTCGCCGACAGCTCGGCAAAGTCAACCGCCAGAAATGCCAGGGGACTTGCACCATGACTGACCGACGCAACTCCGTCCCTCGACGTCAATGCCCGGACCGACGGAAAGGCGACCGCCGCCAAACCCGTCGCGAAAGCGTTCCCGCCCCCATTCGCTTCCTGCGCGAACAAGACGGCAAGACGCACGTGCTTTCCGGGCAGCTGGTCGACGCCTCGCCCACGGGCGTCCGCATTCTGCTCGACTCGGCTCTGGAGCAGGAAGAACGGATTCTGATTGAAGTTCGGGGCGGCCAAGGCGAATGCTTCAACTTGGCGGCCGACGTGGTGTGGGTCGAGCACCAGCCGGACCGTCGCTGCTTGGTGGGCTGCGAGCTCCGCGTGGACCTGACCAAACGCCAGTTCGCTCGTCTGAAGTCACTGGCCACTCAAATGGCCTGAGCCGACCGGCACCGACGCAGCTCCTTCAGCCTCCCCACTCCTTTCCCGCTCCCCGGTCGGCCTGCGTGCGACCACCGACCCGAGCGACGTCCGGGTTCCGCTGCGCAAGGCCGCACGCTCCACCGACGGCTCGCGTCGGTCGGCCTTTCTGCGCCACCGCTCGTGTCGGTCCACCTTTCTGTGCCGACGGTGGTTGTCGACGAAGTGCGCGAGGCCGAGCTCGTTCAAGACCGGTGCAAGACGTGCCGACCGAGTTGGTCGTTTCGCCAAGCCGCGTTACGCTGTACGCGCTTGCGGACGCCGTCGGAGTGTTCCGACGGGTTCGGTGAGTTGCGTGCAGCGGGCAGCCGCTTCTCGTTGCTCTCTTCCGTTTTGCTGTTTGGCTGGTGAGCGGGTCGTGAGCGTCGAACACTTGCCAACCGTCGTGGGTCGAAGTCCACTGTTGTTGGTCAGTGTGCGCAGCGCGGCCGAGGCGGAGACGGCTTTGACCGGTGGCTGCGACATTCTGGACGTCAAGGAGCCGGCTCGGGGGCCGCTGGGCATGGCCGACGTGAGCACGTTGCTGGACGTGCTGGCCGTCGCCAGCCGGCGTTTTTCTTCCGTTTCGGTCAGCGCGGCGTTGGGAGAACTGACGGAGTGGGTCGGTCGAGCTGTTCCGCGTTTGCCGAACGGGCTGAGGTGGGTGAAGCTGGGGCCGGCGGGAACGGACACCGTCGAGAAGTGGCGTCGGTGTTGGCGCGACGTGCGTCGGCGGTTCGAGCGGGCTGCGGGTCGGCGGCTGCAGTGGGTCGGTGTGGTCTACGCGGACGCTCCGTTGGCCGGTTCGCCGCCGGTGCGGGAGCTGGCCGAGGCCGCGTTGGCCGAGGGCTGCCGGGTTGTCTTGGTCGACACGTTTTGCAAGTCGGCCGGGCGGCTGCCGGACTGGTTGAGCGTGGCGGAGCTGCGGGCGTTGTCCGGACAGGTCCACGCGGCCGGAGCGTGGTTGGCGGCGGCAGGACGGCTGACCGTCGAGCTTCTGCCGCCGGTTTGCGAGTGCGGAGCGGACGTGTTGGCCTTTCGGGGGGCAGCGTGCGGGAACGGCCGCCGCGAGTCGGCGGTGTGCGAGCGGGCCGTCCGACGGCTGCGCGAGGAACTTCGTCGACTGGCTGGACAACCGACCGAGTGCAAACGTAGCCTGCTGTGAGAACGAAGCTGGGACTGGCAAGCTCCGCTCGAGCAGCTTCCGGCGGTCTGGAGGACGCATGGGGTTTTTCGGCGCTGGAGGGACGCGGTCCATTGCGTCCGTCACGGGTTTTGGGCAAAGCGTCGCCGCCTCGCTCTTCCGCGGCCGTCGGCGGCTCGCTCGCGCGACTGGTGTCGTTCGGTTTTCGGTGCTGGTTGGTCGTGGCGTTTGCAAGAGGAGGGCGGAGGCATGACCGGTGTGTTGACTCGACGAGCCTTCTTGCGGGCGGCCGGGGCGTGTGCGGCTTGGCCGCTGGTTTCACCCGTTCGGCGTCTAGCCGCTCAGCCGACCGGCGAGCGACCCGCTCGCGACGCGCGCGTCGAAGTGCTCAACCCGCGAACGCGCGTGCCCGTCAGCCTAATCATTGACGACTCGACCGTGCTGGTGAATTTGGCCTACTTCGGAATTCCGCAGTTTGCCGAGGTTTTCCCGAGTCGGTACAAGCAGGACTGGCGTCGGCTGCCGCGGGAAATTCCCGACTCGTTCGTACGGAAGTTTCACGAGTGGTGCGCGGAACGGGGCATTAAGGGCAAGTACAGCATTGTGCCGTACCCGGCGCTGGTCGGTTGGGTCGACCGGCTGCTGCCCGGCTGGACGCGTCGCGAACTGGAAGAGAGTTTGAAGCTGGTTCGCGAACTGGTGGCTCCCAACTGGGACATTCACCCCGAAATGGTGACGCACACCTGGGTCATTAACACGAAAACGGGCCGGCCGTACGGCACGCGCACCGCGGACTTCATGGAGAACTGGGGTTGGAGCGTGGGGAAGTCGGCCGACGAGCTGGGCGAGTACATGGCCTACGCGCTGCGAATCCTGAAGAATGTGGGGCTGAAGTGCGAGGGCATTACGACCCCGGGCGGCTTCGGCAGCCGCTCCCGCCCCGCACTGGCTCAAGGCACTCTGCAGGCGTGCCGGGACGTCTTCGGAGCTGAAATTCCGCACTACTTCCGCGACCTGTTCACGAACGACCGCAGCGTCGCTCCGCTCGTCCAGTACGCGTCCGGGCTCGACACCGACGACCCGAAATGCGTTGTGTCAATCATTGGCTGCACCGGCGACTGGTTCGGCGGCTGGGACGGCCTCACACCCGGCTCGGCCGACCGCTTCATTACACCCGACCTGAAAGGCGGTCGGTTGCCGCGGGTCATTGAGCGCGGCGAGCCGGCCATTCTGGTGTGCCACTGGCCGGGCATTTACTTCAACGGCGAAGAAGTGGGGTTCAAGATTTTCCAAGAGGTGGTTCGGCGACTCCACGCGCGCTACGACAACCTGCTGTGGATGAACCTCAGCCAAATCGCTCGGTACTGGGCAGCCCGTGAGCTGACCGCTTTTCGTTTGGACGGTGGACGCGTCCAATTCCGAGCCCCATTTACGTGCCCGGACTTCACCGTGCGCGTGCCCGTCTCGCCGAAAACCGAACCAGCCGTCGTGGCTGGCCGAAAAGTGACGAAGCTCCAGCGGGTCAGCTCGCCGCTGAAGCTGCAGCCGAACAGCTACTGCGTGGACGGAAAGTCCACGGTCGTGTGCTTCGACCTGCCGAAAGGGAAGTGCGAGCTGCGTCTGGCGGCGGCGACCGGCTGAACGCCACCCGAAACGGCTGGGACCCTGCAGCCGCCGGTGGCCAGGCCGGGCCGGGCCGTGGGCTCGAAGCGTGGGGTGTGGGCGGGAGACTCGCGTCGTCGACGGGAGCCTCCGCCCGTCGGGCTGAACTCGGGTCGTCGGCTGGAAGCGCGGGCCGTCAAGAAAAAACGCCGGCCGCTTCGGGCCGGAGCGGGGTCGGGTCTGCCGGCTCGTTGCCCCCACACCGGCTCGCTGCCCCCCAATTCGTCAAACTGGCCAGCGTGGGCAACTTGGAGACAAGACGCGGCGGGAGCGACTACCGGGTCGCGTCGTCCGAGTGGGCGTCGTCCCGAACCAGCTCGTCGTACAGCCGCGTGTAAGCCTCGACCATTCTCCGCACGTGGAATTGCTGCTGCATTTTGCGTTGAGCGGCCCGGCCGAGGCGTCGAGCCAGTTCCGGGTCGCGCAAGACTTTGGCCGCCGCTTTCGCAAACGCGACGCGGTCGCCCACCGGGACCAGCAAGCCCGTCTCGCCGTCGGTCACCAGCTCGCGGTTGGGGGGAATGTCACTGACGACGACCGGCTTGCCCGCGGCCAGGGCTTCCATGAGGCTGTTCGACAGCCCTTCGAAGTCGCTGGCCAGCCAGAACAGGTCGAACGCTTGCAGCAGGGGAGCGAC
>CAYSAG010000388.1:0-4335 GCA_964428935.1 uncultured Planctomycetaceae bacterium
CCTGCCACCGGGGCCAATCGAGCCTATTACGTGCTGCGCCAGGCCTTTCCACGCATGCGCATCACCTACAGCAGTACCGACACGACGAAACTGCTGGCTTGGGGGCCGGCCGAGGACCAGAAGAAGCTGGCGGAGTTGGTGGAAAAGCTGGAAGAGGCTTCGATGAGGGAGGCGAACCGCGAGCTGCGTGCGTACGACGTCAAGTCGATCGGCGCCTCGCGGGCCCAAGTGATTTTGGCCAAGGTGGCTCCACGAGCGACCTTTAGCATCGGCACCGACCGCAACACGTTGATCGTTTGGGCCTCACCGGAAGACCACGCTTTGATCGAAAAGGTGGTCCAGCAACTGCCGCCGGCAACCGAAGTGACGACGCAAGCGTTTCGATTGGAGCACGCGGACCCCTCGGCCGTTTACCGCTCGCTTCTGTACCTGTTGCCGCAGGCTCGCGTCGCGCTGGACACGCCGAACCGGCGAGTGATCGTCACGGCCTTGCCAGACGACATGAAGAAGGTCGAGGCGGCCATTGCCGAGCTGGACCGCGAGGATGCCGAACACGAGCCCAAGCTGGTCGTCTACCAGGTCGGAGAAGCCGACCCGTCGGCCGTCTCGTCTTTCCTGCGAACGGTCGTCCCATCCGCCCGCGTGACGGTCGACACCAAAACCGGCTCGCTCATGGTGTACGCGACCCCCAGCGAGCACGCGACGATCAAAGCGACCATCGACGAAATGCTGAAACAAACCGAGGCGGCCGGCAGCAAGTTCGAAGTGTACGATGTCCGCTCGACGGGAGCCGGCGTTGCCTACTACCTGCTGCGGTCGGCGTTCCCGCGAATGCAGTTCTCGTACAGCCCACGGGACCCCTCGCGGCTGGTGGCCTGGGGAAGCGCCGCCGACCACGAAAAACTGAAACAGATCATCGAGAAACTGGAAAGTTCCGCTTCACGCGTGGCTGGCTACGAGCTGCGGTCGTACGACGTGGAGTCGGTCGGGAGCCAGCGCGCCCAGACGATCCTGTCGGCCATTTTGCCGCGAGCGATTTTCGCTCCCGGACCCGACCCGGACACGGTCATGGCGTGGGCTACGCCCGAAGACCACGAAGTCATCGAGCAAATCGTCAGCCAACTGCCGCCGGTGCCGGAGGTGGAGTCGAAGGTCTACCGGCTGGAACACGCGAACGTCTACTCGGTCTACATGGCGCTGCGGTCGCTGGTTCCGCAGGCGACCGTGGCCATGGACACGGCGAACCGGTCCGTGATCGTGACGGCCTTGCCGAAAGACCAGGAAAAAGTGGCAGCGGCCGTGAAAGAGATGGACCAGCAGGACGCGCAACACGAGCCGAAGCTGGTCGTCTACTCGACCGGCGAGGCGGACCCGAACACGGTCGCCACGTTCTTGCGTTCGGCCATGCCCACGGTTCGCGTGACGGCCGACCGAGAGACAGGGAAGTTGATGGTGTGGGCGACGCCGGCGGAGCACACGACGGTCAAAGCGACCATTGACGAACTGGTGGCTCAGACGTCGGAAGGAGGAGCCAAGGTCGTTTCTTACGAGGTGCCGCACACGGGAGCTCGAACGGCCTATTACTTCTTGCGGTACGCGTTTCCGCGCATGCAGTTCAGCTACAGCGTCCGAGACGACACGCGGATCATTGCGTACGGCACGGCGAAGGACCACGAGAAGTTGTCGGCGTTGATTCAGCAGTTGGAGGAGCAGGCGGCGGAGCAGGCGGGTTATGTGGTGAAGACGTACGACGTGGAGTCGGTCGGGGCCTCGCAAGCCACCCGAATGATTGAAAAACTCGCCCCCAAAGCCACCGTCACAACGGGCCGCGATCCGGACACCGTGTTGGTCTGGGCCAGCGATGAGGACCACCAGAAAATCGAACAGTTCATCGCCCAGTTGCCGCCGGTACCGGAAGTGGAGTCGAAGGTTTACCGGTTGGAGCATGCGAATGTGTACTCGGTTTACATGGCGTTGCGTTCGCTGGTTCCGCAGGCGACCGTGGCCATGGACACGGCGAACCGGTCCGTGATCGTGACGGCCTTGCCGAAAGACCAGGAAAAAGTGGCAGCGGCCGTGAAAGAGATGGACCAGCAGGACGCGCAACACGAGCCGAAGCTGGTCGTCTACTCGACCGGCGAGGCGGACCCGAACACGGTCGCCACGTTCTTGCGTTCGGCCATGCCCACGGTTCGCGTGACGGCCGACCGAGAGACAGGGAAGTTGATGGTGTGGGCGACGCCGGCGGAGCACACGACGGTCAAAGCGACCATTGACGAACTGGTGGCTCAGACGTCGGAAGGAGGAGCCAAGGTCGTTTCTTACGAGGTGCCGCACACGGGAGCTCGAACGGCCTATTACTTCTTGCGGTACGCGTTTCCGCGCATGCAGTTCAGCTACAGCGTCCGAGACGACACGCGGATCATTGCGTACGGCACGGCGAAGGACCACGAGAAGTTGTCGGCGTTGATTCAGCAGTTGGAGGAGCAGGCGGCGGAGCAGGCGGGTTATGTGGTGAAGACGTACGACGTGGAGTCGGTCGGGGCCTCGCAGGCCGTCCGAATGATTGAGAAACTCGCCCCCAAAGCCACCGTCACAACAGGGCCCGACCCGAAGACGGTCCTCGTGTGGGCCAGCCCGGACGACCACAAGAAGATCGAGGAATTCATCGGGCAATTGCCGCCGCTACCCGAAAAAATCTCGAAGGTCTACTACGTGCAGCACGCTGACCCCTCGGCGGCCATCGAGGTGCTCGAATCGCTCGCGCCGGACGCCACCTTCTCGCTGGACCGCGAGAACCGGAAAATCATCGTCAGCGCCTTCCCGAAGGACCACGAACGCATCAAGGCGGCCATCGAACAGATGGATCAAGAGGACCCGAACGCGCCCAAGCCGTTCATCAAAATCCACCCGTTCCGCCGTGCGGACCCGCTGGACGTCTACTACGCCGTGCGGAACATGTACCGGCTCCGCCGCGACGTGTACATGTCGTTGGACCGCGAGAACGAGTCGCTGGTGGTGGTCGGACCACCCGACGTGCATGAGCAAATAGACAAGCTGATCGCCGACCTGGAAGCGGCCGGCGAAGAACTTCACCGCGGCATGACAATCAAGAGCTACGACGTCAAGTCGCTGGACGCCCGCGAGGTCCGGGCCATCTTGCGGCAGGCCGTGCCGAAGGCCGAGGTGACGATCGGCGAAGATCCCACCAAGCTGATTGTCCGCGCCAAGCCGGAAGACCACCAATTGGTCGAAAAAATCCTGAAGGAGATTCCGCCGAAACCCGAGATGGTCTCGCGGACCTACTACTTCAAGCGGACCGACCCGAATGCCGCGCTACCGGTGCTGGAGGCGTTGGCTCCGCAGGCCGAACTGTCCGTTGACGACGAGAACCGGGCCATCATTGTCAGCGCGACCGAGGAAGACCACACCAAGCTCAAGAAAGCGATCGACGAGATGGAGCAGGAGCGGGCGGACGCTCCCGTTCCAAAAATTGGCATTCACCCGTTCAAGACCGCCGACCCGTACGACGTCTACCGCGCTCTGCGGGCCATGTACTACGACCGCCCAGACGTCCGACTGTCGCTCGACACGGGAAACGACACGATCATCGCCGTGGCACCGCCAGAGGTGCACCAGAAAATCGACGAGCTGATCAAAGAGGTCGAGCAGGCCGGGGCGTCGATGCGACAGGGAATGACGGTAAAAACCTACGACGTCGGGTCGGTCGGCGCCCGAGACGCTCGAAACCTGATCCGCAGGGCGGTCCCGAAGGCGGAGCTGACGGTCGGAGAAGACCCGAACAAACTCATTGTCCGGGCTCGGCCGGAAGACCACGTGCTCATTGAGCAGATTCTGAGTGAGTTGCCGCCGGCGTCCAAGAAAGTCACCCGCGTGTACTACGTCCGCAAGGTCGACCCCAGGGCCGTCTCGGAGACCTTGCAGGCCGTCGCGCCGGAAGCCGAAATCTCGGTGGACCGCGACAACAAGGCCATTGTCGTCAGCGCGACCGAAGAAGACCAAGCCAAACTGCGCGACGCTCTGGCCGAGCTGGAAAAGGACGAGCAGAACGCGCCCGAGGCCCAGGTCAAGACCTACCTCGTCCGAAAGGCCGACCCCTACAGCGTCTACCTGGTCCTGCGGACCATGTACCGAGACAACCGCGACGTGCAAGTCGCCTTCGACCGCATTCACGACACACTGATTGTGGTCGCGCCGGACGACGAGCAGCGGAAAATCGCCGAGCTGGTTCAAACAGTCGAGGCGGCTGGCCAAGCCGAAGGGGCCGAGAAGCTGCAGTTCTACTCGATCAAGAACATGGACCCGAACGTGGTC
>CAYSAG010000389.1:0-4324 GCA_964428935.1 uncultured Planctomycetaceae bacterium
CGGGAAGAGCAGGACCACGCTTTGTCGCGGCTAATTTGGGCTCGGCGAGCCAGCCGGCAAACCGCGGCCCTTCGCGTCCACCGGCACCGTGCCACCGGACCGACCGACACGTCAGTACTGACGAAAGTAACGCTCCAGCGGAACGTCTTCGTCGCTTTCCCGCCGAGCCCAGTACGTCGCGGCCTTCGGGTCGAACCGACGGGCCAACGGGTCACGACCAAGAAGACGAAGCGTCAAACCGACGGGTGTGAAAACCAAGAGCCACACCAGGGCCAACACTGCGTGCGAGACAACGGCTCCGATTGGAGCCACGACGTACATCCACCCGACGTAAACCGGCCGCACCGATTTGGGGCGGCAAAGCCCGAGCAACGCCAGCAGACACGACGCAGCAACCACCGCCCCGGCCCAAACGAGCTGCAGACCGTGCCGCACGCACGCGGTCGCAACGAACAGGAAAAAAACGAACTGCAAAACCGCAAAGATTCGCAGGTCCCGGTTGGGCGGGTGCTTGTTGAAGTCGAACATGCCGTCAGTCCAAATCGAATTGAGCCAAGTACTCGTCGACCGGAAACGTCTTCGCGTTCGGCTGCTCGTCCTTGAACAGCATGAACCGTTCCAAAACCAGCACGTCCATGTTCGTCGCCATGAAACACCGGTAAGCGTGCTCGGGGCTGCAGACAATCGGCTCGCCTCGCACGTTGAAGCTGGTGTTGATGACCACCGGCACGTCGGTCAGCCGTTCGAACTCCTTCAGCAAGCGGTAGAAGCGTCCGTGCCGCTTGGGGTCGACGGTTTGCACGCGAGCCGAGTAGTCCACGTGCGTCACAGCCGGAACGACAGAACGCTTGACCTTCAGCTTCTCGATGCCCTGCAGCGAGTCGGCCTGCCCGTCCAGCTCGAAGCGCTTGGCCTTGTGCACGGGGGCGACCAGCAACATGTACGGGCTTTCGTCCTCCGCACGCAGCTCAAAGTACTCACTGGCCCGCTCGCGCAGCACCGACGGGGCAAACGGGCGGAACGATTCGCGGAACTTGATTTTTCGGTTCAACAGCGACTGCATGGTTTCGCTGCGAGCGTCGCCCAGAATGCTGCGGCTGCCCAACGCTCGCGGTCCGAATTCCATTCGCCCTTGGAACCACCCGACGACTTTCTGAGCGGCAATCAGTTGGGCCACCTGCCGGCACAAGGCCGCTTCGTCTTCAATAAAGTGGTAGACCGCGTGGACCGAGTCGAGGAACTGCTGAATTTGTTCTTCACGAAAAGCCGGTCCGAGGAGCGAGCCTTGCTGCGCGTCGCCCGGCTCCGGACGTCGCTCGTTTCCCAGCAACTGGTACCAAATGAACAGCGCCACGCCCAACGCTCCGCCCGCGTCACCGGCCGCCGGCTGCACCCACAACGCCTCGAACGGTCCCTCTCGTAGAATCCGCCCGTTGGCCACGCAGTTCAAGGCCACTCCGCCGGCCAGACACAGCCGAGACAGACCGGTCTGACGGTGTACGTGCCGAGCCATTCGCAGCAAGATTTCCTCCATGACCGCCTGAATCGAGGCGGCCAAGTCCATTTCGCGTTGCGTAATCGGCGTCTCGGGCCGTCGAGGCGGTCCACCGAACAGGCGTTCGAACCGCCGAGACGTCATGGTCAGACCTTGACAGTAGTTGAAGTACCGCAGGTCCAAACGGAAGGAGCCGTCTTCTTTCAGGTCCAGCAGCTTGTCGAGAATCAGGTCCACGTACTTCGGCTCACCGTACGGAGCCAAGCCCATGAGCTTGTACTCGCCCGAGTTGACGCGAAAGCCGCAGAAGTAGGTGAAGGCTGAGTAGAGCATGCCGGGCGAGTGAGGGAAATGCAGCTCGTGCGTCAACGTAATTCGGTTGCCGCGACCGATGCCGTAGCTGGCCGTGGCCCACTCACCGACGCCGTCCACGGTCAAAATGGCCGCCTCGTCAAACGGCGACGGGAAAAACGCACTGGCCGCGTGCGACTGGTGGTGCTCGGCGAAAATGTACCGCTTCCGGTACCGACCTCGGAGCCCGCGAGTCAGCTCGCGTCTCAAGTGCAGCTTCTGCTTCAGCCACTGAGGCATGGCTTTGGCGAACGAGACGAACCCGACTGGGGCGTAAGCCAAGTATGTTTCCAACAGCCGCTCGAACTTTCGGAATGGCTTGTCATAGAAGCCGACGAAGTCGAGCTGGTCGGGCGTGAGGTTGGCCTGCTGCAGACAGTAGTCAATGGCGTGTTGGGGGAACCGGGCGTCGTGTTTTTTGCGCGTAAAGCGTTCCTCCTGCACAGCCGCAACAATTTTGCCGTCGACCACCAGTGCGGCTGCTGAGTCGTGGTAGAAAGCCGAAATGCCCAGAATGGCCGTCATGAATCCTGCCGCTCGGCCCGACGCGTTTCCAGACGGTGCTCGCGGCTGCCAGCCGCGGAACTGCGGGGAGCAGACGTAAAGTTTAGGCAGGCAGCCGACGGGTTGGAAAGCTCTGGACGGAGCGTCCCAAGCCGCAGAAAAGAGCGGCCGGTCCCGGCGTCTCGGTGCCGTCGGCCCGACTCGCCAGCCCGCTCCGTGCGGACGTCTTGAGTGCGCGTCGGCGCGTTGGTCGGGAGTTCGCGTCGCCGCGTCAGTCCGGCACGACCGCAGCCACTTCAGCGGCCACCGCTTCGATTTGAGCGGCTCCGATGACGGCCAGCCGGTCGGCGAATCCAACCAGCAGGGCCAAATCGCACAGCCGGTTGATTCGTCGAGGCACTCCTCCGGAAGCGGCATGGAGCTCGCGGAGGGCCGCGTCGTCGAACGGCATCCGCGTCGCACCCGCTTCACGCAACCGGTGCCGCACGTACTCCGCCGTCTCCTCTTCCGTCAGCGGCTGCAGGACCGACTTGATTGGAAGCAGCTCGTTCAGCGTGGCGAACCGAGTCAGACGCCCCAACAACACCGGCTCGCCAACCAACAGCAGCGAGAAAGAAACGTGCGGCTTGCCGTGCCGGAAATTGAGCAACAACTGCAGGCAGCGGAACATTCGCTCGTCTTCGACCAGGTGTGCGTCGTCAACGACGAGGACGGGGTGGCGGCCGTCGGCCGCCAGGGCCTTCAGCCGGCCCTCGATTTGACGCAGCGCCCGGTCCGTACGAAGCTCCGTCCCCCCGTCCGCCTCCTCTTCCGCACCCAGTTCGGCCGCCAAGTACGCCAAGAACTGCTCGGCGTTCAACTGGGGGTACACGACTCGAAAAACTGGTCCGAAGCCCTCCGGCAGCCGCGACGCGAACACGTGCGTCAGGTACGTCTTGCCGAGCCCGGACGCCCCGGCGACCACCCCGCCGCCCAGGTCCTGCTGAACCAAGTACTTCAACTTCAGTAGCGCCGCGTGGTGTCCGCGGCCAGCGAACCAAAACCGCGGGTTGCAGTCGTTGCGGAACGGACTGTCTTGAAGCTGCCAGTAGGCTTCGTACATCAGTCGCCCACCTCTTCGATGTAGCCCAGCAGCCAGACGGCCGGCCGTTCGGCAGAGCCGGTGTTGAGGCCGGCACGGCCGGCCGAAGTTCCGTCGACGTGAGTTGCCAGCCGAAGCCCTGAAGCCGAGGTCGGGACGACGGTGTCTTGCAATAGCGATCCTTGCTTTGGAGCCGCAAGCTCGACGGGAGCCATTCCGGGCGTCGCCAACAACTTCGGACCGTCGGTCGGGACGCCCTCGGCAGACGACAAGCCGACCTTCGACTCCACGGACGCGTCCGCGACCTCGGGCAATGAGAATTCCTCCAGCTCCTCACCAAGTGAGAGCCGTTCCGGGGCCGGCCAGGCCAAGTCTGCATCGGACAAGCTTGTTTTCTTTCGAGACCAATTGACTGCGGCGATTAGAATCGAGACCACGCACACCACCAATCCGGCTGCTACCGGCCAGCGCCGTTTCCCGCGAAGCGAATTTGCCCGTCGAGCCGCAAGCTCGGGAGCCGCTTCTGGCTTGCCGTTTTTTTTCCGCCACTTCGTCTTGAAGGCCATTCGGTCGTCTCCGTTCGAGCACACGCACACGCGACGCCAAAGGAAACCGCCGTGCCGCCGCGAATCCGGCCGAGCCCAAGCCCGCGAGACCGCCCCGCCTCCCTCCGAATTCGACCGAACCAAAACGCAGCAGGAATGGCAAGCGAACGGTCTTTCATCGCCCGGTCCACGCCGCGTACCGTCAGTTCTCTTATCGGCGTCCGACTGTATTGACCTTGAGGAATCTGCGGGCTGTAGCGGCTGGAATGGTCGCGCCGGGAGCTTGCTCGCTAGCCTTCCAACCTGGGCGTAGAAATCCCGCGCGGTCGGCAGACGAAGCGAAGCAAG
>CAYSAG010000390.1:0-4269 GCA_964428935.1 uncultured Planctomycetaceae bacterium
GTCCGGGGACGAAGAAGTGCGAGCTCTCCAAGTCCGGGTTGTACAGAAGACGCGGACGGACTTCGATTGGCAGAGCCAGTTGGCCGAAGGCGTCGCGGGCGGGCGCGGTGGTGGAGGCCGTCACGCGCTGCCGGGCCACTCGCAACGACTGGTTGAACCCCAGCAAGTTGCTGACATTCAACGCCGTCGTTGCCACCTGGCTGTCGCTGCCGTCAATCAGCACTTGGACGTAGGCCTGTCGGCCCAGCAGCAGCCGGTCGGTGAAGTCCGGTGGAATTCGCAAGCCCACGCGGGCGCGGCCGGACGTCATGGCCCGTCGGAACGACTCGTCGTCAAACACCTGCTCGGTCACGTGCAAGCTGCGTGTGTTCTGAAACGCGTCAATCAGCTCGCGGGCAGGCTGACGCCCGTCCAAGTCAAAGACCACGGTCGGAATGTTCTCAATCTGCGTGTCAATGGCGTAGCCGAAAATGACCGTCTGCAAGACGGGCACGACGAACATGAAGAAAATGGTCGCCGGCTGCCGCCGAATGTGAGCGAACTCTTTGCGCAGAATGGCCCACAGGCCTCTCGTCGACGCAGCTCCGTTACGGGCGGTGCGTTTGGCAGAGCGAGCAGCCGGAGCGGCCGGTGGCTGGCCGGTGGCTCTGCCCGAGCCGGCCGGTTCGGTTCCGCCAAGGGTTGTCGCACCGGCGTCGCTTTCACGCGGCGGGGGTTGAGTCTCGCCGGACGGGGGCTCGGAAGGGAGCGGCTCGCTGGGGCGTGCGACGTCGGCCCCCGTCTCTTGCCGGTCGCTCTCGCCCACCTCACCGGGCCAACGTTCCGCCTCCGCCGCGCGGCTCAGCGTGACGAACACGTCCTCCAGCGTGGGAGCAATGGGCCGAATCCGGACACCGGCCGCCGCTCCCCCCAGACGCTCGGTCAGCCGCTCGGCCGCCACCTCCTGCCGCGCCAGCACGTGAATCGACTGCCCGAACAGCGTAGCGTCCAGAACGCCGGGCATTTCCCGAAGCACAGCCAGGTCGGCCGTCGGACGCCGCGTCTCCAGCTCCCAGCGACACGTGCCGGGCGGCGTGACCGACGGCAGTTGCTTCAGCTCGTCGGGGCGGCCGCAGACAATCAACTTCGACAAGTAAATGTACCCGACCGCCGTGCACCGCTCGGCCTCGTCCATGTAGTGAGTCGTCACCAGCAGCGTGACACCGCGGCCAGAAAGTTCGAACAGCAAGTCCCAAAGCTGCCGCCGCGCCACCGGGTCAATGCCCGCCGTCGGCTCGTCCAGAAAGACCACGTCCGGTTCGTGAATCAACGCACAAGCCAGCGCCAGCCGTTGTTTCCACCCGCCCGACAGGTTGCCGGCGAGTTGGTCGAGGTAGCGGTGCAGACCCACCAAGTCCACGACCGCCTCGAACCGCTCCCGCAGCCGCTCCCGTTCCAGCCCGTAAATTCGGCCGTAGAAGTCCAAGTTCTCCCGAACCGTCAGGTCCGTGTACAGGCTAAAGCGCTGCGACATGTAGCCGATTCGCCGCTTGAGGGCCTCGGAGTCGCGTACGACGTCGTGACCGAGTACGGTGGCCGAGCCGTCGGAAGGTTCGAGCACCCCGCACAGCATGCGAATCAACGTCGACTTGCCACTGCCGTTGGGGCCGAGCAGCCCGAAGATTTCTCCCCGGTGGACCTGGAAGCTGACGTGGTCCACGGCCACCAGCTCGCCGAACCGACGCGTCAGCCCGCGCACGTCGATGGCTACCGGCGTGGTCATGGTTGCACCCCTTCCGGCTTCTCGAAGTAAACGTCGGCAGCCATGCCCGGTCGCAATTGGTCTCTTCCCTCTTCCAGCAGCACCTTGATTCGGAAGACCTGTTTCGACCGTTCGTCCGGAGTTTGAATATTCCGGGGCGTGAACTCGGCCTCTTGCGAAACGAACGTGACTCGCCCGGCGAAGAACTTTCCGGGAAAGCTGTCGGACCTGACCCAAACCCGGTCGCCCACGTGGACGTCCAACCGGTTCTCCGGCACGTAGGCTCGGACGCGAAGCGTGTCCAAATCTAGAAGCGAAACAACCGGCACGTTGGCCCCGACCAGGTCACCGGGGTGGAGGTCCAGCGACTGCACGACCAGCCCCGGCCGGGCTCGAACTTTCAGCTCGTCAATCTGGCGGTCAATGGCTCGCAGAGCGGCCTCGGCGGCTCGGACGGCGGCCCGAGCCCGCTCGACGTCCTCTCGACGAAAGCCGCTGCGCAACAGCCGCAACGCGGCCTGAGCCTCCTTCAACAACGCCTCCGCCTGCTGAATGTCCTCGGCTCGCGTCCCTTTCTTGAGCAAGCGGTAGCGGGCGTCCCGCGCTTCCCACGTGGCTTGAGCGGCCTTCAGTTCGCTCGAGGCCCGGTCGTACTCCTTCCGGGAAATGGCCGACTGACCCACCAGCCGCTCGGCTCGCGCGTAGTTCAGCTTGGCCAACTGCAGACGTTCGTAAGCTTCTTGAGCCTCCTTGGCCGCCGCCTCGACCTCCTCGGGCCGCGGTCCGTTTTTCAGTTTGAGCAGGTTCGCCTGGAGCTGCTCGACCCGCGCCTCGGCCTGTGCAATTTCTTCCGGCCGGTACCCCGCCTCCAGCTTCGCCAGCTCGGCCCGACGTTCCGCCAGCACGGCCGCGGCCTCAGCCCGACGCTCCAACAAGTCGAACGGCTCCAGCTCGAACAAAACGCCGTCTTCCGGCACCCGTTCTCCTTCTTGCACCAGCACGCGCAACACCCGGCCGCCTACGCGCGAGCCCACCCGCACTTCGTCCGCCTCAATGGACCCCGACACGTGAAACGGCTCAACCCGCCGCTGGCTGTAAAGCAAGAGTCCCAAGAGCCCCGCACTCAGCACCACTGCCAAAACAATCTTCCGCATGGCTCGGTCTTTGCCTCGAAACAGAACACACGGCGACCAGCGCCACCGTCCCGCACCGCTCCGACGTCCTCCCGCCCGACTCGCCGACCAACGCGACTTCCCACACCCGCTGACACTCTCTGCCGCGCTCGGCCGCTCCGCCCCGAGATCCAGGACCAACCGCCCCGCCGCGCCGACACGCCCGTCCCACCACGGCCGCCCGCCCCAACGCGCCGACCACACCTACAAGAGAACCCGCATTGTAGCTCAGGTTACGAAAAGAGCGACATTCGCCCAGCGGGGCCGTCGACCCGCTCCGCCCACGCCTACCGTTGCAAGCGGTCCGACCGCCCGGACCACACTCCAACACTGGCCGCCCAACCCGGGCCACAGGCGTGCCGGCTCGTGGGTGAAATTCGTGGCGCGTCGGTGTAGAATCGCCGCGACCGGCTCGGGGCGCGTGCGGTGAGCGGGCGGAGCCTCCGGGAGCCGTCGGCGGTTGCAGGCCATTCGCGTCCGGACCGGGTGGTCGGGCCGAGCCGAGCCAGCGCGTCCCCGGCGTCCCGCCCCAGACTCCGTCGGCCAGCGCGTCCGTGTGGCGGTCGGTTGGGCCGTTGAAAGGCCCGACGAACGCCAACAACGCCGAAGCGACGAACGGGTCAAAACGAGCAACGGGCAGGGCGTCAAGACAACGAGGAGCAACCGAATGAAACGAACGGCGACGTGCATTCTGGCTGCCGTCTGGCTGTGCGGACTGACCTTTGGTCCGGCAACGCGGTCCGCCGAAGCCGCCAAGCGACCGAACTTCGTGTGGATTCTTTCCGAGGACAACTCGAAACACTACCTCAAGCTGTTCGACCCGCACGGAGCACCGGCGCCGAACATTGAGGCTTTGGCTCGCCACGGCCTGACCTTCGACAACGCCTTCTGCAACGCACCGGTCTGCTCCACCGCTCGCACGACCCTCGCCACCGGCTGCTACGTTCCCCGCCTGTTCGCTCAGTACCACCGAAAGCTCGAGCCGGCGGTCTTGCCGCAAGGCTGGCACCTGTTCCCGTACTTTCTGCGCCAGGCCGGTTACTACACGACCAACAACAAGAAGAAAGACTACAACGTCGTCGAGAAACCCGGCGTGTGGGACGAGTCGTCACGCAAAGCTTCTTGGCGAAACCGTCCCTCGCCGGACACCCTGTTTTTCCACATGGTCACGTACACTCAGTCACACGAAAGCTCGCTGCACTTCACGGAGCAGCAAATGAGAACGCAGCCGACCGAGACCGAACCCAACTCGGTCACCCTGCAGCCCTACTTTCCCGACACACCGCTGTTCCGCTACACCTTCGCTCGCTACTTGGACCGAATGAAGGTCATTGACGAGCGAGTCGGACGCGTCGT
>CAYSAG010000391.1:0-4238 GCA_964428935.1 uncultured Planctomycetaceae bacterium
CGGGTGGGCCGGGTGTCGTTCGCCCGGTCCCTCACGCCCGCGTCCCGCGTCCCGAATTCCGAATTCCGAGCCCCGAATCGCGAACCAACCGCGGCCACAACGGAGCGTGGCCTTCCGGAGGGACGCGGTCCCTCGCGTGCGGCTGCGGCGACCACAGGGCGGGACCCTCTGTTGCCCGGAGCTGATCGCGTCGTTGCCACCCGGAGCCGCTCGGTTTGCGCGCGGGGCTTGAAACGCCTGTTGAAGAGGGGCTCCGGTGGCGGGACTGTTGGCTGCGTGGCGAGGTCTCGGCGGAGCGGCTGCGGCAGCGGGGCGAGCAGTTGCAGCAGTGTTTGGTGGGACGGCGGAAGCGGTACGCAGACAGCGAGCGGTTGGCTCAATTCTTGTTCGAGTCTTGTTCGAGCAGGTGGAGAGCTTGTTTGCGTTCTTGTTCCATCCGGGCCTTTCGGCGACCAACGGCTCGGCGGAACGGGCGATTCGTCCGGCGGTGGTGAACCGGAGGGTGTGGGGCGGCAACCGGACGTGGCTCGGTGGCGAGACGCAATGCGAATCGAGGAGCAATGAAACTTCACGTGCGGCCTGGCCTAGGGAGATCGCCGTGCCCGGCCCGGCGCCGCTGAAGCGTGGCTTCAACGTGTCTCTTTTCAACCCGCTTTCTCGACGACCTGCCTCCCGACCCACTTCTCCTCCCTGCACCAACGCGGTAAACAACTGCTCCAACTCGCGTCCGCACCTCTCATTGTACCGGTTTCCGTCGCTTGGTGCGAAGATATCGCCGATTCTCCGCCGATCCGGTCTCCACGAACGCACTTCGAACGCACTTGACCGTACCGTGACCAGCGTGCAACTGCCCCTCGTTGGGATCGCCGGAATGGGTATTGCCAGCGGAATCGATCAGGTCTCGGCAAGCTGTTAATCTGATCGTCGGCGTCGGTGCGGCTGGCAGCCGGAGCGGCCGAGACTTTTGCAAGCCCGGCTACGACTCACGAATAATCCGGGCTCGTGGCCTATCGCCGCGGTCTTTGGCTCACCGCACGAAAGACAATCCCGGCCGCAAAGGCCAGCGAGCAGAGTCCGGCGGCCAGGAGTATCATCCACCCATTCGCAGGACGAGCCGGGTCAGACGCGGAGGCCGCTGGTTTTTGGACCGAAGAAGGGGCTGGGCGAGCCGGCTCGGGCCGGAATGGCGGAGGCTTGCCGGCCCCGGCGTCCGGCGAGGACGGCGGCGTCAAAACGTAACCTTCCACCGGCTGAGGGGCCTTGGCCGGCTCGGGCGATGCACCGGCTAACGCCTTGTCTCC
Organism: uncultured Planctomycetaceae bacterium; assembly: GCA_964428935.1. GTDB lineage: Bacteria > Planctomycetota > Planctomycetia > Planctomycetales > Planctomycetaceae > JAADHY01. Next base: position 1,302 of record CAYSAG010000391.1, read on the forward strand.
AGCTCGCTGCAATTGCTGACGGAACCGGCGTAGCGTTGCCTGGGCCACCTGCTTCGAGCCGCGGACGATTTGTTCGGCAAAAGCGTTCAACTCAGGGTTGCCGCACACGTGCGACGAACACCCCGGGCCATATCGGGCGATCGTCTCGACGTAGACGCGAGCGGCCAAAGCGAGCGTCGCGGCGTCCAGTTCCTGCAGGCCCTTGCGATGCGTTTCCAGCACCCGCGAGGCGATGTTCTGAAGCGCATGCGGGTTGTGCTTTTGGAAGAAATCGCGGAGTCCGAGCTGGTACTTGTCGTCCAGGTAGATTTCGGCACAGCGTTTCCAGTCGTTGGCCGTGATGACGTCGCTGACCACGTCCCAGCCGAACTGGTTGTCCACGATGCGACTCAGGTACCGGGCGCCGTCGTAGCCCTCGGCCATCATGGCTCGAATAAACTCCGGGTTCTGGTAGCGACTAAGCATTTCCAGTACGACAGCCTCGCGGCCGGTTAGCACTTTCTGGCCGTGAACCAGGTCATTGATGTAAAGCTCCGGTTGCTTGCCATCGATCTGTTCCACGGCCATGGCCAGCGCCCCTTGGTACTCGAAGTTCTCCGTGCGATCGACGATGCCGTACAAATGGCTACTGCGTGCGTGAATGACGCCTTCGATCCCGCGAAGCTGCAGCTCGAACGGTTCCCGAGCCGGAAGCCCCCAACCGTTGCTGGAAAAAGCAAACGACATCCGCGCCAAGTACCGATCGGCAACTTCGCCTCGGTGCGACCATTGGTCCGAGGCACGCACCACGTCGGCCACGCCCGTGCCGTACACACCCGGTTGGGCCCCGAAAATCCGCAACATGGCCAGCTTCTGGCTCTCTTCCAGCGAAACGCCGCGATCGGTGAGCGTGTGAATGAGTCGCTCGGTGTGGTCACGCACGTGATTGGCGAGGTCGTTTTCAGGCGGAGCTTGGCAGGCCATGCGAACCGCCTTGTCGAGCAGAAGGATCTTTTCCGGGAACGCGTCGCGGTACATGCCGGTCACGGTGAGGACGACGTCAATCCGGGGACGCCCCAGCGGAGAGACCACTTTGACATCGACCACGTCGCCCCGCCGGTTCCAAACCGGCTCGAGGCCGAGAAAGTACAGCACTTCCGATTCCAACACCCCGTGCGTACGGATCAACGTATTGGCCCAGAGTGTCACGCTGAGCTTGGCGGGATAGCGGCCATAACGGCGCCGGTGCATCTGGACGGTTTGTTCCGCCAGTCGCTGGCCAACGGCCCAAGCCTCGCGTGTCGGGAACTTCTTCGTGTTGTACTGGTACTGGTTGCGGCCCGTGGGAAAGATGTCGGGATTCGACAATGGATCGCCCGGGGGACCGACCGGAATGAATCGTCCATCCAAAGCTCGCATCAGGAAATCCAGCTCCTGATTATGCCGCATGTACCACGCGGTTGCGGCGATGCGATTGCGGATCGCGTCGAGACGGGGCCGGTCGGCGGACTGGCCGCCGGCGCGAGTCGATGTCGCTGGCTTCTCCAGACGCTCCGGCGGAGGCTGCTCGGAGTCGGCCTCGGCGACCTTGGCCAGCCAGCTTCTCACTGCGGTCTCGCTGGCCGATCCATCGCCGCTTTCTGTGCGGCTCAGTTCCGTCAGTTCGTCGGCGAACATGCGCCGCAGCATCGACTCGGTGTCTTTTCGAGTGTATGGTCGGCCGAACGTGTGCAGCCCGCGCGGGCCGGTTTGCAACTGGATTTCCGCCAGCCAGTGCTCGATAGGCTCGATGTCGATGCGCTGGCTGCCTGCCAGGCTGGCTTCCCCGTCCGGCGTTACGGCCTGTCCCTCGGCCGAACCGCTCCCAACGGCATCTTGGAGAACCGAAGCATCATAGCCCAGGTCCGCGGCCAGTTTCCGGATGCTCTTGGCATACTCGGCCTGCAATCCGAGCTGGCCCTGCTCGCTGGCCCTCCGGTAGTTACTGATCAGCTCTTGCAGCCGCGCCAGATCACCCTCCAGTCGGGTTTGCTTCAGCGGTGGCGTGGCATGAGTGATCAGCACGGCTTGGCCGCGCCGTTTGGCCGCGACCGCCTCGCCAATGCCATCGACCACGTACGGATAGATGTTCGGCAGGTCGCCGAGGGCAAGGGCTGGCGCATCGTCCCAAGCCAGACCGTTGCTCTTTCCCGGCAGGAATTCGAGCGTTCCGTGCCGGCCCAGATGAACCACCGCGTCGGCCCGCCATTGCTTGCGCAGCCAGAAGTAGAAGGCAAGATACTGGTGGGGCGGCCACGTCTGCCGATCGTGATAGAGCCCGGCTTGCTGCTCGGCGGAACCGCGGCTGGGTTGCGGAGCCAGCAAGATGTTTCCTAGCTGGAAGGCCGGCAAGATCAAACACGGGCGGCCATCCCGCACGATCGTCATCACGTCACCTGGAGGCTGCCCCCACCGGCGACTGATCTGCCGCCGGACCGCGTCCGGAAGACGATCGTAGCAGGTCAAGTAGTCTTCGACTGGCCACAGGACAGCGCCGCTCTGAACCAGCCGCTCGGCTTCGCCCGGAGCCCAGGAACCGACATTGTGCCCCACGGTGCGCATCGCCTCGATGATCGCCTGCCTTCGGATGGTGCCCTCGACGCGATAGCCCCGTCGAGCCAGTTCGGCCAGAATCTGCTCCAGGCTCGCAGTGACGTTCAAATAGCTCGCGCCCACGTTGTGTTTGCCGCCACCGTGGTTGTAAAACAGGATCGCGATTCGGCGGTCGGCCGGCCGCTTGCGCCGTAAACGCGCCCAGGCCAAGGCTCGCCGCACCTGCCATTGAAAGTTCTCTTTGATGAGGATCGTGCGGTAGTACGGCTGGCCGATCGTCTGGTTCGGCACCGGCTGGCGGGCCGCGGTCACGGTCGGCTCGATCACGCCGGACAGTTCCGGATTCACGATGCCGGGTAGAAGATA
>CAYSAG010000392.1:0-4224 GCA_964428935.1 uncultured Planctomycetaceae bacterium
GTAGGTCTTTGCGAGCCTGCTCGCGAGCCACGCCGAGAGCCAGTCGCCGTTCGTAGACTCGGCGAGCTTCCTCGTGCAGTCGACGCTCCTCCTCGCTCAGTTCCCGACCCACTTCAGGAGGCAAGGGCGGACCGCTGCCCTGCCGGTTGCTTTTCGCCTGAGTTCGCCAACCGTCGGGCGGGGTTTTTTGAGCGGCGTCAATGGCCACCGAGTAGCGGGTGCTGTACTCGTTCACGCTCGCCGTTCGGTGACGAATCCATTGCCGCCAAGTGTCCATGGGGACGCGGACCAGCAGTTTCACCTCGGCCATTTCGAACGGGGTGGTGTGTCGGTGCCGCATGAGGTAGCGAATGAGCGTGCGGTCGTCCGAAATCCGTTTCGTCCCGGCTCCGTAGCTGACCCGAGCGGCCTGCACCACGGCCGCGTCGTCGCCCATGACGTCCACCAGACAGACGAAGCCCTCGTCCAGAACGCGGAATTTCCGCCACCGCAGCCACTCGACCAGTTCGGCTCGCGGCAGGTCGGTCGGGAGCGGCTCTTCTGGCTTCTCGGACGACATGGCCTCAGTCCTCCACGCGGCGACGTGCTCCGGCAAGTCTTCTCCCGTTCCTCGGCCGTTCGGCCAAGGCATTTTCCTCGGCGGGCAGAATTTACGGAATCGACTAGACAAATTCCACCGGGCTCGGCATCGTGGGGAAGGGGAGAAGTTGCGCGCAGGTTGCAGCGGGGTCCATTGGGTGACTGACTACGCAGACACGTTTGGACTGGTGTTTCCGTGGCTGGAGCCGCTGGTCGGCCGCGGTTCAGGCGAGCCGGACGTCGGTCGGGAGGCGAGCGGGGCGCGTACGGTGCGTCAGGCGGCGTCGGCGAAGCAGGCCGTTCGCCCTGTCCCGGCTGTCGCGGCGGAGCGAGGTGGGTCCGAGCCGCTGGCCCTGGAAGCGGCGACGCGCGACGCCGCGCTGCGTCAACTGGCTCTCCGCGTGAGCCGCGGCGACCGCTCTGCGGTGGCTCGGCTGTACGAACTGCTCAGCGGACGGCTGGCCCGCTACGCGCGGTCCCTGACCCGGAACGGACACGACGTGGACGACGTGCTGCAGGCGTTTTTCGTTCGCATTTGCCGAAGCCCGGAGAAGCTGGCCCGCGCGGAGCGGCCGTACGTTTACTGCCTGGCCGTGGTTCGGAACGAAGTGTTTCGGTTGTCGCGGCACGAGCGGCGGCGGAAACGGTGGGAACGGACGGCGGGTCAGAACGGACGTCACGGCGGGACGGGGGCAGCGGTGCGGCCCGAGGCGGAAGCGGCGGCCAGCGAGCGAGAGAAGCTGGTGCGTGAGGCGCTGCAGAAACTGCCGCCGGAGCAAGCGGAAGTCGTCGTGCTCAAGGTGTGGGAACAGTTGACGTTCGCGGAAATCGGTGAGGTGCTGGGGGAGTCGGCCAACACTGTTGCCAGTCGGTACCGGTACGCACTGCAGAAGCTGACGCGGTACCTGCGACCGCTAGCGGAGTCGGAACCATGACCAGCGAAAGTCGGGAACCGGACTTGGTGCCGCCGGCCGAGCCGGAATTGCGGCAGGTGGAGCGGCTCCTGCAGGAGACGGCTCCCCAGCCGACGGCCGTTTGGTCTGTCCAGTCCGAGGTGTTGCGGGCTGCCTGGAAGGCGCAGCGTCGACACCTTTGGCGGCGACGGTTGGTCTCGGCCGTTCGACACACGGCCGTGGGCTTCGTGGTGTGGGCGGTGGGAGCGTACGGGCTTTGGACGTGTCAGAAGGAGCTGGGTCTACGGGGCGGAGCGGGTTACAGAGCGGTGCCTGCCGTAACGGCCTCGGCCCGCTCGGCCGTCGAACCGAACCGGGCCGAGCTGGTGGCCAGCGGTTCGGAGCGACGGGCGGGCGTGCGCACGAGCGGGCGGCGGACCGACGAGACGTGGACGCGGCGTCGTCCGGCCTTGCTGGGCTTTCGATGGACAAGCCGCGACGCTCGAGCCCGCTGGAAGGACCCGAACGAAGTGTTTGCGAAGGCCTTGGAGCAACCGGACGTTTGGGCGCTGGTCGAGGCGTACGACTCGTGGCGGGACTGGCGTCGTCGACTGTTGCTGTCGCGGTCGGTGCAGTAGCGGCGGGGCGGAGCGCGTCGGCGCGGGCGCGTCGGGGCCGGTCGGCTCGGGTCCGTCGTCCGCTGAGGCCTCCGTGCGGAGCCAAGGCCGAGCGCCGCAAAACAGCACTGGCGAACGTCAGTTTGTGCGCCGACGGGTTGGAGCGGCTCGGCGCGGCCGGCTTCGGGCCCGTCTTCTGCTTTGGTTCTTTCCGTTTTCGCTTTTTCTGCCTGCGTGACCGACCGGCAAAGCGAGGTTTGGACGGCGCGAAAACTGGTGTTTAAAACTTGCCTTTGGCTGCGGCCCGCGTTAGCATTTCCCACCTGTTTCTTCCGAGCTTTCCTCTGGTGCTGAGCGGGGCTTGCGTCTGTCGGCCCCAAGAAAGGAGACGTGCCATGTCTGAAGTGACCCTTCAAGTCGTCGACAACGGTCCAATTCTCATTAACGGGCCTGTCCGGCTGTTGGACGGCCAGGGCAAGGAGCTCAAGACCGAGGGGACGAACAAGCTGGCTTTGTGTCGTTGCGGCAAAACGAACACGGCGCCGTTTTGCGACGGGTCGCACAAACAGTGCGGCTTTCAATCGGCGGTCCGAGCGGAGTAGACTGGAGGTCGACGTTTGGAGGGTCCGGCGCCGGACGGCCGGTTCCGGACGGAGTCTGGTTGAAACCTCCGCTCCGTTGGGTGGCACTGCGCGAAACCGAGACATGAAGCGGACTTCGGGGCTTGCTGGCGACCCTTCGTACCCTGCCGTCTTAGGCGGGCCGGCTGTTTTTCCGGAAGGCCCGCCGGACTGGCCGGGTCGACGCCCCGAGGTGGAGTCGGCGGTTGGTTTGGCTTTGCGTGACGGCTCGTGGGGTCGGTACGTCGGCCGCCACAGCCAGCAACTGGTGCAGCGGCTGGCGGAATTGACGGGACGCTCGCACGTCGTGCTGTGCAGCAGCGGGACGGCGGCCGTCGAGCTGGCCTTGCGTGGGCTGAAACTGGTGCCGGGCGACGAGGTCATTCTGGGGGCGTACGACTTTCCGGGCAACTTTCGCAACGTTCTGGCCGTGGGGGCTCGTCCGCGGCTGGTCGACGTTTCGCCGCACAACGCCACGTTGGACCCGGAGGCTCTGGAGGAGTCCTTGACCGAGCGGACTCGGGCCATTGTCGTTTCGCACCTGCACGGCGGAGTGGCGGCCCTGTCGCGCGTGCGTGCGTTTGCCGACCGTCACGGGCTGGCGGTGGTCGAGGACGCGTGTCAAATGCCCGGAGCGGTGGTCGAGGGACGTCCGGCCGGAAGCTGGGGCGACGTCGGCGTTTTCAGTTTCGGCGGCAGCAAGCTGCTGACGGCGGGACGGGGCGGAGCGTTGTTCACGGACCGCGCGGAGGTCGCTCAGCGAATTCGACTCTACACCGAGCGGGGAAACACGGCCTACCCGTTGTCCGAACTGCAGGCAGCCGCTCTGTTGCCTCAGTTGGAGGAGCTGGAGCAGGCGAACCGGCGGCGAGAGCGGGGCGTTCGGCGGCTGCTGGCCGCTCTGTCGGACATGGGTCTGGTGCCGTTTCAGAACGAGCCGACGACGCCGGCGTCCCGTCCGGGCTACTACAAGGTGGGGTTCTGGTACCAGCCGGACGCGTTCGAGGGGTTGCCACGAGAAGCCTTCGTGGCGGCAGTCCGAGCGGAAGGCGTGGCTTTGGACGTCGGCTTTCGGGCTCTCCACCGAACCCACTCGCGGCGAAACTTCGAGGCGGCCGGTCCGCTGACAACCGCCGACCAGGCAGACCAGCGAGTCGTCGTCTTGCACCACCCGGTCCTGCTGCAGGGCGAGTCGGTGCTGGACCGGGTCGGCTTGGCCGTGCGAAAGGTCCAACAGCACGCGCGGGAAATCCGTCGGGCGTGGGAGCGGGACGGCGGTTTGTCGAGCCAGCCGCCGGCGTGACGAGCTCGTCCGCGCGGGGGACCACCGGGCCGGCTCCCTCAAGACTCACCCGACAGCTCGACCGGTTCCAGGTCCAGCCAGTTCGGCCCGGCTTTGAGGTCGGTTTTGAGCGGGACGCGGAGCGACAGAGCCGACTCCATTTCGTCTCGGACCAGCGTGGCCGTTTCTTGCAACGCCGACTCGGGGACCTCGAAAACCAGCTCGTCGTGAAT
>CAYSAG010000393.1:0-4211 GCA_964428935.1 uncultured Planctomycetaceae bacterium
AGTCGGCTTCTACCAAGTACTAGCGCTCGAACGATCCCCAATAGAAGGCTGCATATGCCCATTCCCGCTTCTCCTGAATACCCAAGACACCACTCAGGATGACTTCAAGGGGCATCCTTAATAAAGCTGTAAATCGACACTGTAGCATCATTACAGAGCGATTATCCTGTTCTGGCTAAGCGTAGAGCGGCTGTCGCGTAGGTTCGACCCGTCGCTCGGGCATCCCGTTGCATATCCAATGCGATTCGTTGAACGATCCGTTCCTGGCTTCGCACGCGATAGACGCTCTTCTGCATCTTGCGGTGACGGCGATTGCCGCGTTCGACCGCATTGGAAGTTGCGGGCAAAAGCGAATCGTCCAGAAAGGTCAGGGCCTTCTCTAAGTTGGATGAGAACAGTTTTTTCAGCGTCTGGCCGACCTTCTTGAAACGCCGAACCCGTCGTCGCAGTTTGGCCAGCTTATCCAATGCAGTTTCCGTTCGGCAACGCCGGTCAAATAGACGATAGACTTCGTTCATGATCTCGCGCAAGGCGCGGAGGTGAGGCAGGCCTCTGGTAATTCGGCGGAGCGTCTTGTTCTCCCCGGGCGTCAGGTAATGCTGAACGAAGAGATAGCGGTACTGAAAGAGATCGGCGATCTTGGCTTGGATCCATTTCCGGCGACGAGCCAGTTGCTTGGTCGCCTTCGATGGACGTCCGCGCCTGAGTTTCGGCATGGTGGCGGCCAGGGACTTGCGGACCTTGGCCACCGCCTTCAGGACCGCCTTGGTGAGTTCGGCGATCACATGAAACTCGCAAATTTGGTGCGGGATCTCGCCGAACACGTCCGTGATGGGAACCGGATAGAGCGGCGAGCCGTCGGTGGTGATACCGGCCAGCGAGAGTTCGCGAGCATCCAGAATGTCCTTGAATCGCTGGAAAAACGCCCTCATGTCGTCATGGTTCGGATCGTGATCAAGGACCTCGTAGATGATTCGCTTGAACGTATGGTTGTCCACGATCGACAGTACGCAATATGGCCCGTCGTAGAGTTCATCGGCAGCGATGTAGCCTGAGAAGTCTGCCAGCGCCTGATCAAGATACTCACCGGTGATGTCAGAAGCCGCCTTTTTCCCCCCCGGCTTCGACCCAGTTCTGAATTGTGGCGAAGGGGACGAACACGCGGTGGTCGCGCCACAGATGCCAGGACGCGGGTCGGTACGGCAAGCCGTCCTCCACCACCAGTCGGACCGCAGTATGGACCACGCGATGGGTGTAGTGGCTCTTGGGTAGGGCCAGGTCGTCCATGTCGGCGTTGAAGTAGGTGTTGCACCCCAGACAGCGGTGTTGAGAATAGGTGACCCGGATGTCGCGCGGTCGCCCGGAGATCGGATCGCCCAACTCATGCAGCTTGCGCACGACGGTACGGAGGCGATAGGCGCTCCTGCCGCAATTCGGGCAGGATCGGCGCTTGTAGTTGCGACTGCGTTTGCTGATTTTGGGTTTGGGCAGATCCTCAACACGCGTTATCCCTTCGGTCACATCGGGAACGTACTTTCCAGGGCCGGCCATAACAACTTCCTCCAGAAAAAATCTACTTCTGGAGTTGTCGGCAAACCGGACTCCTGATCACCAGGAATACTCTGTAATGATGCTACAGTGTCATTATATTGGATAATTCGCAACAATAAGTTCCTTTGTAGTGTGTCCTTCCGGTAAGCCTGCATGAATGGTTGTGAGGTGTGTGGTATCGTCGGCGGTCAAGGTATGGTTTTACGGAGGACCGCTGATGGGAACCGGAAAGACAGTGAACCTTCCGGCGCGGCTGGAGGGCACTTGCCGGCGTTTTGATCGCTGGCGACAGACTCGCAAGGGTAGATCTCGTATCCCCGAGGCGTTGTGGGCTTCGGCAGTGCAGGCGGCTGGCAGGTACGGGGTTAACAAGACGGCGCAGGCGCTTCGGGTCGACTACTACGCGCTCAAGAAGCGGGCCGAGGCTGCGGGCTTTCTGAGTCCCCCTCCTTTGCAGCGGATCTCGGACGGGAAGGCGATGTCGGCGGACGAACCGGCCTTGGCCACGTTTGTCGAGTTGGCTCCTCCCGCGTCCGGTGGTTGGGTCGAATGCATCCTGGAGTTGGAGGATGCGTGCGGGGCGAAGATGCGGGTTCACCTGAAAGGCGGCCAGGCTCCGGATGTGGCGGCTTTGAGCCGGAGCTTCTGGGGCGTTGGGGCATGATCCAGATCACGCCTCAGATGCGGATCCTGGTGGCGGTGGAGCCGGCGGATTTTCGTAAGGGGATCGACGGCCTGGCGCGGCTTTGCAAGGAGGAGCTGAAGCGTGATCCGTTCGGGGGCGGGGTGTTTGTGTTTCGGAACCGGCGAGCGACGGCGGTAAAAGTGTTGGTTTACGATGGCCAGGGATTCTGGCTGTGCCACAAGCGACTTTCGAGCGGTCGGTTTCGGTGGTGGCCGGCGAGTCGAACGGGAACTGCGAAGGCGATGGAGGCGCACGAACTTCAGGTCCTCCTCTCGGCGGGCAATCCGGAGGGGACACGGGCAGTGCCGGCGTGGCGTTCGGTCCGCCCGGCGGTATGATCTTCGCAACCACCGCGAAAAAAACTGGATTCACAGCTTGCGTTCCATCGGGTTTCGTGCTATGTTGTGGGTCATGGACGTGAAGTTGACCTATCGAGGCCGGGTGGTCACGGCTGATGACGTGGCCTTCATTGCAGAACTGATCGCCGCTCATCCAACGGCGAGCCGTCGGGCGTTGTCGCAGAAGTTGTGCGAGGCGTGGAACTGGGTTCAGCCCAACGGAGTGTTACGCGACATGGTGTGCCGGGGGCTGATGCTGGCGTTACATCGTGCGGGTCACATCGAACTGCCACCACAACGGCATGTCCCTCCCAATCCTCTAGCCAAGCGCTGTCGGCCGGCCGTTGCCGATATCGATCGTACTCCGTTGCGTGACACCCTGGACGCCATTCGTCCGCTGGCCTTTCGCCAGGTGCGCCGGACGCCTGATGAGCCGTTGTTCAACAGTCTCATCGAAGAGCATCACTACCTCGGTTACACGCAGCCGGTGGGCGAGCATCTCAAGTATCTGGTGTACTCAAAAGAACGGCCGATCGCCTGTCTGGCCTGGTCTTCGGCGCCGCGTCACCTGGGTTGTCGGGATCGGTTCATCGGCTGGTCGATCGAAGCCCGTCGGAAGAACATCCGGTTCCTCGCCTACAACACGCGTTACCTTATTCTACCGTGGGTGAAGGTGCCTCACTTGGCCTCGCATGTTCTGGGGCACATGGCGAGGATCCTGCCTGGGGAGTGGGAACAGGTTTACGGCCACCCGGTGTACTTCCTGGAGACCTTCGTGGATCCGCAGCGGTTCCGGGGCACGTGTTACCGCGCCGCCAACTGGGTTGTTTTGGGGCGAACCACGGGCCGGGGCAAGGATGATCAGACCTGGCGTCCCAACCGTCCGATCAAGGAGATGCTGGGTTACCCGTTACGGCGGGACTTTCGAGAACGGTTATCGCAGGTCACATGAAGATGCGAAAACGAAAACGACCACAGAAACGGAAGCGAAAGAAGAAGCAGAAGATCGTCCAGTTGGATACGGACGAGCTGGAAGGGATTCTGCAACGCGCCGAGGCAAAACAGTTCGACGAAGATGACTACGCGTTGCTCAAGGCGTTGGTCGAGTCCTACGCCTACCTCACGGAACTGGTGGGGGACAAAGGCACGACAATCAATCGTCTTCGGAAGCTGCTGTTCGGTTCGAGCAGCGAGAAGACCTGCGACGTGATCAACGATGAGGGGAAAGACGCGTCGTCGACCACGGCCCAAGGCAGTGATGAGTCGACAGAGCAAGACGACCCGGAGAACGAGCAGACAACGCAGCGTAAAGGTCACGGCCGTCACGGCGCCGATGACTATCGCGGGGCCGAGAAGATCCCGGTGCCTCATGGCTCCCTTCAGTCGGGCGACGCCTGCCCGGACTGCCAACGGGGCAAGGTCTACGAAGTCGCTCAACCGGGGGTGCTGATCCAGATCACGGGCCAGGCGCCTGTGCAGGCGAAGGTCTATGAACTCCAGAAGTTGCGTTGCCACCTGTGCGGCAAGGTGTTCACGGCCGAGCCGCCCGAAGGCGTGAGTGAGGAGAAGTACGACGCGGCGGCGGCGAGTATGATCGCGATCCTGAAGTACGGAAGCGGGTTACCTTTCAACCGATT
>CAYSAG010000394.1:0-4200 GCA_964428935.1 uncultured Planctomycetaceae bacterium
GATCTGCCACGGGTCATGACCCGGTCGTTGCCACGGCGGCTTCCGTACGTGTTGAATTCCGACGGCGGCACGCCCAACTCCTGCAAGTACCGCCCGGCCGGCGAGTCGGGTTTAATGGCTCCGGCCGGACTAATGTGGTCGGTGGTGACCGAGTCGCCCACGCTGACCAGAACCCGAGCGCCCGTAATGGGACGGATCGGCGGCGGCTCGGGCGGCATGTCGACAAAGAACGGCGGCTCCTGAATGTAGGTGCTGTTCGGGTCCCACTGGTAGAGGTCTCCGCTGCCGGCGTCGATTTGCTGCCACTGAGGCGGTCCCTGCGTGGCCTGTTCGTACTCTCGGCGGAACATTTCCGGCGAAAGAGCGTCGGCCAGTGCCGCTTGAATTTCTTGCTGAGTCGGCCACAAGTCTTTCAGGAAGACGTCGCGGCCGTCGCGGTCCTGCCCCAGCGGCTCGTTCAGCAAGTCAATGTCGACCGTGCCGGCCAACGCGTAGGCCACCACCAGCGGCGGACTGGCCAAGTAGTTCGCTCGCACATGCGGATTGATTCGTCCCTCAAAGTTCCGGTTGCCCGACAGCACGGCTGCCGCGACCAGGTTGTTCTGCTCCACGGCCTGAGCGACCGACTGCGGCAACGGCCCACTGTTGCCAATGCACGTGGTGCACCCGTAGCCGACCACGTGGAAACCCAGTTCGGCCAACGGCTCATCCAGACCGCACTTCTTCAGGTAGTCGGTGACGACTCGGCTGCCGGGAGCCAGGCTGGTCTTCACCCACGGCTTGCGTCTCAGCCCCCGCTCGACGGCCTTCTTCGCCAGCAGCCCGGCCGCCAGCAGGACCGACGGGTTGCTCGTGTTCGTGCAACTGGTAATGGCCGCAATGACAATGGAGCCGTCGGTGAGCTCGGCAGGTTCGGCTTGCTGTTCCGACGTTCCGCCAGCCGCTCCGGCTTGTCCGCCGTCGTCGTCCCACGCGTTGACCTGGACGCGAACCGGTTGAGCCGGCTGCGTCTTCTGGAAGAGCTTCTGCAAGTCGGCTCGAAACTGCTCCTTCATTCGAGCCAGCGGAATTCGGTCCTGTGGGCGTCGAGGGCCAGCCAGCGACGGCTCCACCGTGGACATGTCCAGCTCCACCGTGCTCGAAAATTCGGGCACGGGAGCGTCCGGCGTGCGGAACAGCCCCTGCTCCTTGCAGTACCGCTCGACCAACTCCACCTGCTCCTCGGTGCGTCCGGTCAACCGCAGGTACTCCAGCGTGACCTGGTCGACCGGGAAGAAGCCCAGAGTCGCTCCGTACTCCGGAGCCATGTTCGCCAGCGTCGCTCGGTCGGCCAGCGACAGCCGGTCCACTCCCTCGCCGTAAAACTCGACAAACTTCCCCACCACGCCGTGCCGACGCAGCATTTGCGTCACCGTCAACACTAGGTCGGTCGCCGTCGCCCCTTCGGGCAGCTGTCCGGTCAGTTTGAAGCCGACGACTTCGGGCGTGAGCATGTAAATCGGCTGGCCCAGCATGACCGCCTCTGCTTCAATGCCTCCCACGCCCCAGCCGACCACGCCCAGCCCGTTGATCATGGTCGTGTGGCTGTCCGTGCCCACCAAGCTGTCCGGAAACGCCACGCCGTCCCGAACCAGCACCACGCGTGCCAAGTACTCCAGGTTGACTTGGTGAATGATTCCCGTTCCCGGCGGAATGACGCGAAAGTTTTGAAAGGCCTGTTGTCCCCACCGCAGGAATTGGTAGCGTTCCCGGTTCCGCTCGAACTCTTTCTCCAAATTCAACTGCAAGGCCTTCGGCGTGCCGAAGTAGTCGACCTGCACGGAGTGGTCGATGACCAGGTCGCACGGCACCAGCGGGTTGATTTTCTTCGGGTCGCCGCCCAGCCGAACCATGGCACTGCGCAACGCGGCCAAGTCCACCACCGCGGGAACGCCCGTAAAGTCCTGCAAAATGACCCGCCCGGGCTTGAAGGGAATTTCCACCTGCTTCGGCGAAGCCGCGTTCCACTGGACTAGGTCGACCACGTCCTGTTCCGTCACGACCTGTCCGTCGACGTTCCGCAAACACGCCTCCAGCAAGACCCGAATTGAGTACGGCAGGCGGTCAATCTGACCGACACCTTCCTCGGCCAGCCGGCGCAGTCGGAAAATGGTCAGCTCGCCCGACGACGTGACCAACTTGCCTCGAGCTCCGAACGGATTGGACATGGCAGGCACCCCTTTGCAGTAGGCTTTCCCCGAAAGAACCCCCAGAACCGGCACAAGGCCGCACGGCACGCGCAGACGCCTCGACTGGGTGAACGGCCCAGACTGGGCAGACCGTTGTCGGTAGCAAAAAGTCGTTGTGGCGACTCGTCTCGCTCCGGCCGGCGCTTCACGGCCACCGGCATTTTAGGCACTGCCAGTCCCCTCGCAACCAACCGGCAACGAGCGGGAAGGGTGGCCAAGGAAGAAGAGGCTTGCTTTGAGCAAAATGCAGCCCGACCAGCATCACGCATGCCTCAAGCGGGCACAAAGTTCAACCAACCGCAGACACGAACACCACGCAACCGGTGAGTTCGTCGGTCCAAGCAGAACGCGTCCGGCCAGACAGAACGTCGCAACCAACCCAAAGTGGGACAGGTGGGATTCGGCCCCCCCAACCAATGGATTAGGAGTCTGAGCGGCATGGGGCGTCAGTTCTTGCATCCAAATCACTTACGACAAACGACCGGGCTCGTGATGCCTATGGTTGTCCCCGAGTCTCCCGTGGCGAACACTCGCCCCCCAACACGGGCTAAAGAGCCATGCGAAGGGCCCAGTGTTTCGTCACAGCGAAAAATTGGGACTCAGTCGATTCTGGCGCAGCTGCCTCGGCACACTAGTGCTGTGTCACATCGGAAACTTGGAGTGCGTACCTTCGCCCGAGCCCCGCAATGCCGGAGCGACACGAGCGACGCAATTCCAACTTTGCCCCGTGACAAAGCACTAGTGCTGTGTCACGCCGAAAAGTTGGGACTCACTCGACTGTGGCGAACTGTCTCGGCAGCGGCCAGGGAGAAGTCCCCTCTCCCGCGATCGCGGGAGAGGGTGGCGAGCGAAGCGAGCCGGGTGAGGGCGTGCGAGCGCAGCGCCCCAGACGCCTGGTTCCCACAGGCGAATGCCCCCTCATCCGCCCTTCGGGCACCCGCCGCGGGAGAAGGCACTGAATTCGGTCGGCCGTCGTCACCGATCAATCCAGCCCGCCGTGCAGACTCCGTCGTGCTCGCCACAAACGATATCCCAAATCTTGGATTTGACAAAGCACTGGGAGTGCCGGCGCTTCGAGCGCCTACGATGCGACGGAAAACTCTGCGTCGATCGACGCCCGATGTGTCACTTCAGCTTTAGCATCGGCAAGTAAGGCGATTCAGGTCGGGGTACCAGCCGTTGGTTCGTCGCGTCAACCAGTAAGTCCGCCTCCTTGAGGACGATTTGCCCCAGAAGAGGTTCGCTGCCCGGTGGTCCTACTACGCAACTGGTTTCGACGCCGCGGCCGGCTACGCGAACCGATACAACTCCTGCCACATCACGCTCCTCACGCCGATCGTCCGCGTAAGTGACAATTACGCGCCGCAACGTAGGCAGGCCCAACACTTCGACCAGGTCTTGAGGCAGTACCAGCATTACGGCGCCGGTGTCTACCAGCGCGCGGACTCGCTGGCGCCTAACCGCTTGCTCAGCAATCAGGCCACGTCTGGCCATTATCCGGTCTTCGTAGTTCTCCAGCTCTACTTCTACTTTCACCTCGCCCACGGCGCACCTCGGCTACGTTCACAACCAGCTTGCCCGGAACCTGTCGGTCTTCGATTCTAGGATGGTAGAGACCTGGCATCCAGTGAGCCGGAGGGCCGACCGAGCCCCGGAGATCAGAGATGGCAGATTGGAGATGGAAGATCGGGGTTCGGGGTTCGGGAGACGGCGCGTCACTCGTTCCGCGTTCCGCGTCACGGAAACGGTGGTTCGTTCTTTGTTCCTCGTTCCTGGTGCTTGGTTCCTGGTTCCTGGTTCTTGGTGCTTGGTTCTTCGTTCTTTGTGCGTGGCGGTTGCTTGCTTGTTCCTCACCCCTCGCCCCTGGCTCGGGGACGGGCTGGCCGGTAGAATGCCTTGCGGTCGGAGCGGCGGTTTGACCGGGCGAATTTTCGGGTCCTTTCGGGTCGGTTGGAGATTGAGAGCATGGTAG